>CADEGZ010000033.1 GCA_902827015.1 uncultured Pseudomonadota bacterium | reverse complement strand
GAGGACGTATATTACAAAAGACCTGTTTAATTTCCGTTTGCATTACTAAATCAACTGCTTGAATAGCAGCACCTGCTGCTAAAAGAGCCGCTTGTAACGTAAATGGAGACATAATGGTATCGGGATCAAGGTGCAATAAGCCTGTTTTAGGCGATTTTTCAAACAAATCTTTTACATAATTGGGATTATGTACTTTGATCAATTGCGAAAAAGTTGCCGCTTTTGCTTTGTGAAATTGTAAGAACGATGCAATATCTGAATTTCTTAATCCTTCTTCAATAACTCGAACTCTATCAGCACACTCAGGGTGACCTACCCCCGTATCATGCAACAAACAATGCGGGTGTGAAATAATAGCAATAGGCCGATTGTTCAAGTTATTTCCTTATTTTTGACAAGCATTACAAAATACGGTTGATCTTTGGTTAATACGTATACTTTGTAAAGGTTCTTTGCAGCACAAGCAATCTTCACCTTCCCTACCATAAACAAGTAACTCTTGGATAAAATAACCTTGTTTGCCAGTAGGCGAAAGAAAATCACGCAAAGTGGTTCCGCCCTTTAAAATTGCTTGTTGTAATATTTTTTGGATCATAATAACAAGTTGTTGACATTCTTTTTTGGTTAAAGAAGTACTCAATCTTAATGGTGATAACTTGGCTGCAAATAGTGCTTCATTTGCGTAAATATTTCCAACACCTACCACCACTTGTTGGTCCATAATGAGTTGTTTTAATGTTACATTTTTACGTTTTGACCATTCAAATAAATATTGACTATTGAAACATTCCGAAAAGGGCTCAGGGCCTAAATTGCTTAGCAAGTGATAATTCAAAGGGTCTTCTGTTGTCCAAAGAACAGCACCAAATCGTCTGGGATCGGTATAACGTAACAAAGTACCATTATCTAATATAAAATCAACGTGATCATGTTTCTGGTTAGGCGTTGTTTGATCGAATACACATAGGCGTCCAGACATGCCTAAGTGAATAATAATTGTTCCTTGTTGCACATTAAGTAAAATATACTTAGCACGCCTATTAATGTCGGAAATATTAACATTTTTAAGTTGTAATAAAGCGTCTGGTACAGGCCAACGCAACTGGGGTTGTCGTACTAAGATTTTTCTAATTTTTCGCCCTAAAACTGCAGTCTGAATGCCTTGACAAGTAATTTCAACTTCGGGTAATTCTGGCATAAACTTTATAAAGATTTTTCAGATTTTTGAAAACCCAGTCTGCTATGAGAGTACCCATAAACAAAGTAAACAATAAGCCCAATAAGCATCCAAACAATAAACCTTAACCAAGTTGCCCAAGGAAGGCTAAACATTAAGTAACCACAAGAAAGAATACCTAGGATGGGGATCGTTGGACAAAATGGTGTTTTAAAAGGGCGTGGTAACTCTGGCTTAGTGTAACGTAAACATATTACGCTAATACAAACAATCACAAATGCCGCAAGTGTTCCTATATTTACAAGTTCAGCGACCTCCCTTAAAGGGATAAAACCGGCCACTAATGACATAACAATGCCACTTAATACAATAATTCTCACGGGTGTTTGAGTCTGGGAATGGACCTTGGAAAACCCAATGGGAAGTAAGCCATCCCTGGACATAGAATAGAAAACTCTCGTCATACCATATAAGAAAATCAATATACCGGAGGTTAGACCTGCAACCGCACCAATTGCAATTAAATTTGCAATTCCTCTATGTCCTAAATTTAGAATTGCTTCTGCAACGGGTGAATGGGTATTTAAGGTCGTGTAAGAAGCAATACCTGTTAACAATCCGGAAACGACAATATAGATAAGTGTACAAATTGCAAGAGAACCCATAATACCAATGGAGAGATCTTTCTGTGGATTATTAGCCTCTTCTGCAGCTGTTGAAACAGCATCAAACCCTATAAATGCAAAAAATACTAAGGCGGCCCCCTCAACAATGCCTGACCAACCAAATGGCATAAAGGGTGTCCAATTTACAGGTTTAAGATCCAAAAGCGCTGCTCCAATAAATATTGCAATGGTCGATAATTTAATAAATACAATCAATGTATTAAAACGAGCGCTCTGCTTAACACCAATTATTAAGACCGCGCTTAAGATGAGAATAATGAGCATGGCAGGTAAATTTACCCAACCTCCTTCAGCAAAACTTTTGCAAAGATAAGGTGGAATAGAAACACCAATTGATAATAATGCATCATTTACATAGCCAGACCAACCAATGGCAATAGCGCTTGCACCTACACCGTATTCTAAAACCAAATCCCAGCCAATAATCCAAGCAACAATTTCTCCTAATCCTGCATAGGCGTAGCCATAAGCACTACCAGAACCACCGATACTGGCCGCTAATTCTGCATAAGACAAGGCAGCAAAGGAACAAGCTAGGCCTGCAAGCGCATAAGATAAAATGACAGCAGGTCCTGCGGTTGTGGCGGCAGCTATGCCCGTTAAAACAAAAATCCCTGCGCCAATAATCGCGCCAATGCCAAGTAGTGTAAGATCAACTGCAGACAAACATCTTTTAAGCTCATTATGTGCTGAAGATTGAACCGGCGTTTTTATCCTAAAAATATTCATCGTGCTTATAAACTCCAAAACATATTATTTTAAACAATCGGTATGATTTACCTCTCATCTCACAAAATATCACACCAGGTCCTGGATTTAGGTGTCACAGTGCCTTCTTTTACTTATTAACATACAGTAAAGTAGTCTAACATTGAAGTTATTCCCAAAACAATAATAAAGAAATGTTGGTTTTCATACTAAATTATTGTTTTATTAAAAAAAGTATGCTCATTTCTTTAAGCTTTATAGTAAGATCTTTACTTCGAAAGACAGATAAGGAAAGCGTAAAGTGACATTCGACTACACCCTGTTATTGAATTCAAAAATCTGTTTGTTTTCTTATATTTTATTATCTGCTTCTATTATAAGCCTTTGGTTTAAAAAGAAACCCCTTATCTTTGGAAGTTTACTATGTGTTGCGATCTTATTTGCATTGCTTGCACATCGATTACAATGGCCAGTTTTATTCTTTATTGCTTTTTTTGCTGGAGTAAATTATTTAGCTTTTAACATTACACAAAGATCCGTCCGTATTTTAAGTAGCATTATCGTACTTATATGCAGTATTCTGCTTTGGCTTCATCAGATCCCTGGTTTTTCAAATTGGCTGATTGCTAAAAATTTATTCATTAGTATCGATGCGATCCCCTTTACATTATTTTTGAATTTCGATAAACCATTAATTGGTCTATTTATTTTAGGGTTTAGCAGTATTCCCTTATTAAAGACTTGGCCAGAATGGATAAAGATGCTTAAAAAAACTATTCCAATTGCTTTAATAGGAAGCTTAATAATTGCGGGGATCGCTTATGTTATAGGTTATATTAAATTCGAACCAAAAGTTAATACATTCTTTATTATTTGGGCATTAAATAACCTTCTATTTGTTTGTATTGCTGAAGAAGTGTTGTTTAGATGGTGGATCCAAAATTCTCTAAGTGAGTTTTTAAAGCGCTATCGATATGGCAGCTATCTTGCACTATTATTGGCTTCTTTGTTATTTGGGATCATACATAACGGTGGTTTTGCTTATATTATATTAGCAAGTATTGCTGGGCTACTCTATGGGTTTGTCTACCAAAAAACAAAGAGTGTTGAAGCGAGCATCGTTACCCATTTTTTGGTAAATGCCATTCATTTTATCGGATTTACTTATCCGGCTCTAGCACCAAAACTATAACACCCGTTCAATGGTGGGAATTCCCCCTTTTTCTTCAACGAGCGCCATTACCTCGCGTACCGCTTCTCCAACTTTACTTTGATCTATTCCCCGCAAGACAAGACTTAAACCAAATGTTTTATTTTTAAAATAAGGATAACTGCCAATATCAACGTTAGGATATCGGGCCTGTATTGAAGCAAGCTCTATAGCTAACATGCTCTCGCCTACTGTGCTATGAATCGTTTGCGAATAAATTTTAGGACCTGGTATTAATGAAGATGCAATCTCATCAAACATTGCTCGTACAATTTCTGGCACACCCGCCATAACAAAAACATTATGCAAATAAAACCCTGGAGCAGCACTAACAGGGTTATAAATTAAATTTGCACCCTTAGGAATTAAAGCCATTCTTTGGCGTGCTTGACTCACATTTCCTTCCCCATAATATTTTTTTAAAGATTTTAGGGCGGCCGGATTGAGTTCCAAAGGACAATTAAAGGCATCCGCTATCGCTTGTGCAGTAATATCATCATGTGTAGGCCCTATTCCACCAGTAGTAAATACATAAGTTGCATTTTTATGACACAAACGGGTCGTGTCAATAATAGTTCCGGCGATATCACCAATAACATGAATATGATTTAATTTTATACCCAATTCATCTAACTTTTTTGCTAAAAAAGGTATGTTTTGATCGACGGTACGGCCTGAAAGTATTTCATTCCCAATAATAATAACAGCAGCAGTTGGTGTATTACTCATTTTTTGTTACTCAAGAATACTCCTTTAGAGCATGGTAGTATATAATAATGACGAATTTCGGTACACCCTGAAATATCAACAAATTCGACTGACTAAGGTGTGGTTAAAAATTCAAGTGCAAAGGGCATAGAGGATGCAATTTACACAATTAAAGACAATCTTAACGCATTATGATACCTTCTTAATTGATCTATGGGGCGTTGTTCATAATGGTGTTAAACCTTATGCAGGTGTTGTAGAGTGTTTAAATTTCCTGATTGCAGGAAATCAAACAGTCTTTTTTTTATCAAATGCCCCTCGCCCTGCCCCCATTTTAATTAAAAAACTGATTGAATTTGGAATTAAAGTAACCCCCGAAATGTTGGTTACTTCTGGTGACTTGGTCAGATATCAATTAACATACTTCGAAGACTCTATTTTTAATAAACTTTCAAAACAATTTTATCATTTAGGCGCTGAACGAAATCAAGATATTTTAACGGGAATTCAAGTAAATGTTGTAAGCGATCTCAAAAAAGCTGGCTTTATTTTATTGACCGCTTATATAGAAGACGATGAAGACTTAAATCAATACGACAGTTTTCTTAAAAAAGCAGTACAATATAAAATTCCGATTGTTTGTGCCAATCCTGATAGATCAGTCATCAATGGCGATAGATTGAGATTTTGTCCGGGATTTCTCGCGGAAAAATTTGAAAAAATGGGTGGAACTGTCTACTACTATGGCAAACCTTATTTAAATATCTATGAGACCATCTTTAAAAAATTACAAGAAAAAAACAATTATCATAAAAAACGTATTTTAATGATTGGTGATACATTAGAAACAGATATTGTTGGCGCTAAAACGGCCAATATAGATTCAGCTCTGGTTTTAACAGGAAATATGCATAATTTACTTAACGAAAATATTAATGCCAATATCTCTCAATCGGAGATTTTAGGTTCTCTCTTTAAAAAGTATAATATAACTCCCACTTGGATTATTCCCAGTCTTAGCTTAGCGGGTTAATTAAATACGCGTTATAGAATACAAAAGCATTTTTTGTCCGTGCCAAATAAGAGATTTTTGATATTGCATACCAATTTTTTCTAAAACTTTAATTAGAAGAGCATCGTTATGCGATAAAGTTGCAATAAAATGTGTTATAGATAATTGACTAAATGCGTAATCACGTAACGCGGTAGTTATTTCGACTAAGAAATCCTCATTTTGGTTGTAGGATCCGCAAAGTTTTATAAACATTTCAGGTTGTATGTAGTCCTCTACTAATGGAAAATCAAACCCCGCAAGTCCAATTAGAGAGTCAGATCCTTTAAGCTCCATTGCATAAACACCAGTACTGTGTTTTTGATAATTTTGAGTTGCATTAATTAATAAGACTTCTATTTCAGTTATCGACATATGGATGTTATTCTGAAAGATTTTTGTAACGTCTGATATTTTTAGTAATTTGAACAAAATATGGGGAGTTTCAGCAGGTTTTCCTAGATTTGGTTTGGTTCCTAAAACTTGGCAACTTTGATAAAAAGCCACGCACTGTGTTTGGTTCTCAACAACTTTTTTAAAATCTTTAACTCTGCTTTGCCAATCAATGCTATAATTTTCGCTTCCTAAAAGAGATTGTTTATTTTTAACCATTGCCGATAATACCAACTCTTTTTGTTCTTCAGTAAATAATAATGGCTGAACTAGAGCAGCATCTTTTATGTTAAATCCAACATTTGTCATTTTTTGTAATAATTTCATACCCAAATTATTATCACGTGACTGCCCTTCCAGATCTTCTATAGGAATACGATTATTCCATCTTTTTGTTCCCCAACAGTCTGCATATGGATAGGTAAAGGCCGAGCTTTCTATGCCTTCTTCAACAATAAAACTTCCACTTTGTTTTAAAATTTTGAATATATTTTCCATTACTTTCATTGGATATTGTAAATGGTTTAATATAAATCGACAATAAACCATATCAAAATATTGGTTTAAAGATTCTAGTTCATAAGCGGATTTAAGGTGAAATTCTAAGTTTTTTAATTTTTGCACTTTCGCTTTTACTTTGCTTGCGGTTAATTGATTTTGGTTATTATCAATTGCAACAATAAGACCTTCTGGCCCCACTTGTTTAGCAAGCCAACAACTCATAACACCTGTTCCACAACCAATATCTAAAATTTTCATGCCAAGAGAGACACAATTATTTTTAATTATAAACGCTTCTGAACTAGAGTTAAAAAGGATATCTAAAATATCAAAATTTTTTACCATTGGTTTGATATTTCTCTAAGGCCCGCAAATTCTTCAATTCTTCTTCGAGTAGCAGGTGATATATCCACTGGAAGCTCGTGCAATTTAAACCAACTTGAGCTTTCAATTTCAAGGGAATTTGCAGGAAACATCGTAAAAGATCTTACAATATACAAAATTACATAATCATCTCGTTTCTTAAAAGTATAGTGGTAAATTGCAAATAATTGAGGAGCTTCTTCTAATTTCACCCCAACTTCTTCCATAAGTTCCCTCTTAATTGCTTCGGAAGGCGCTTCTTTTCTTTCTACACTTCCACCAATGGCATACCACCAACCTTTTGCATAAGTATGTTTTACCAACAATACTGCATCTTCTTTTATTACTAATGCCCGAACATCAATGTTCTTTCCTCCCAAAAAATAAATTAAATAAAATTTAATATTCCAAAAACGATGTAATAAAGATAAAAAAAAATGTTTCATAGATGATCATTCACCTTAACTTAAATTTTAAGAGGATCAAAAGTACATTCACAGTATTCACCTAAAATACGAAAGCCTATAGATCCATAAAGAGAAATTGCCATTTGGGAAGAATAAAGTACAGCCTTTGTTAAACCGGCTTCTTGGGCGTTTTTTAAGCAAGCGTAAGTAATTGCCCGTCCTAATCCCTTCTTTCTAAAAGGAAGTGAGACAGTTAAAAAGTACAACCCTGCTGTTTCATTGCCCAAGTACATTAGAGCAGTAGCAGCAGGTCGATTATTCCAAAAAGCAATATAAATACACTGCCTTTGTAAACTTAAAGTTGAACTTATAAAATTTTGTACTTCATCTGGTGCAAGTCCAAAACCTTCAGCTGCGATTTGGATCCAGCTTTCCAGTAATTCTGGATCTGTCTTATTTATTTGTTGAATTTGGATAGGAGAGGTAAAAGTAGGAATATAAAAGTTCTGCAGTTCCAAACACATCTCAGGAAAATAATAAGGTTCAGAAAACCCAGATTTTTTTAACTGTTTTTCTTCATGTGGCTGCAAGGAAGGGACAATCCAACCAAAAGGACAATCACCGAAAAAGTTTTTAACCTCTGATATTGTTTTGGACGTTATTGTTCCCCAAACAAAATGTACTCCCGACATTTTAGTCGGAGATTTTAATGCTAATACTTGAGAAGATTGATAAATTTCAAATGTCGAGTTTTTAGAAACATCTTGCCAAAAATCTGTTAAATTTTGAATGATAGGGCTACCATACATAGCATAAAGCTTCCATGTTAAGTGTACATGGTATCACATTATGTTGTAACAGACTAGTATTTCCATGATATTATTCATTTGTATGAAACTTGAAGAAAAACTTTTACAACTTTGCCAAGCACAAAATTTAACATTAGGACTTGCTGAATCCTGTACGGGCGGTGGTTTGGCTGCACGTTTAACCAAAATTCCTGGAGCTTCAAAGTATTTTGCAGGATCTATTGTTTGTTATCAAAATCATGTTAAAAAACGTCTACTTCACGTTCCTGAAATGTATTTGCAACAATATGGAGCGGTTAGCAGCGAAGTCACAAAAAAAATATTAGAAAGCTGTATAGATGAATTATCCGTCGATATTGCAGCGGCGGTAACAGGCATCGCAGGCCCGACGGGTGGCACAATAAAAACACCTGTTGGAACGATATATATTGCAGTAGGAGGTGCTACTTTTGTGACTAAAATATTTGTTTTTCACTTTCAAGGCTCTCGTCAAGAAATTATAGAACAAGCCATTGAGAAAGCCTTGTTACATTTAGTTCAATTAATTGAAGAATCAAAAAAAATGCCTAATAACCCCTGAATCATTTATGATGTTTTCCCTCAGAATGATGTTCTTGGCTTTCGTGATTATTTTTGGTCGACTTGCATTTAAATTTACATTTGAAATGACAACAACAACATAAACAACAATTGTATACACAAGCTAATATCGCACCATAAATAATTCCCACTGCAAATCCCCAAATACCACCGCAGATTCCCCCCATTATTGAAGGCTCAAAGCCTTTATAAACGGAACCAAGCGCGTGAACCATTGTATGCCCCCATTCACAGAATGTCGCCACCCAGCCTATGATTAAAACAAGCAAACCATTTGCGACGCCCATTGAGATGGCTAAAGATCCAATACACAATTTAGTGCAATTTCCACATTTGCATTCATATTTAGAGCTTTTACTGCAACTTTCTGATTTATTTGATGCATGTTCAAGTGAATGCTCTTTATTATGCTTGTGTTCACTCTTAGACATTGTGATTCCCCTTAATAATTTGCCCCTAGATCGTGCCTCTTATCTAAATATATACCATTTTCCTAACTTTGTAAGAGTCGGATCTAACAAAGTAATGATGAGATAACCAAACCTTTCTAAAACCTAGCATTATTTACCTCTATAGTAGTAAAAATTAATTTTTAGATAAATTATTGTTATATTTACTGCTATGTCAAGCGAGATATAAACACTTCTCTTTACATTAAATTTTTATTGAAGGATTTTCTCTTAGAAAAACCAATAACTCTTTTGCGGGTACGGGTTTGCAAAAATAATACCCTTGCATTTCCTCACAACCTTTTTCTTTTAAAAGCAATACTTGTTCTTTTGTTTCAACACCTTCAGCAACTACCTTGGCTTTTAAACTATGGGCAATTGCAATGATGGCGTCAGTAATGACGGCACCATCGGATTCTACCGTAATATCATGAATGAATATTCTATCAATTTTTAATCGGTCAATATTGAATTTTTTTAAACAGCTTAGAGAAGAATAACCCATACCAAAGTCGTCTATCGAAATTTGGATCCCCATATCTTTTAATTTTTTTACAAAAGTTAAAGCATTACCTAGATTCTGTAAAAGAAAACCTTCAGTAATTTCTAAATCGAGGTTCTTTGAGGAAAGTTTGGTTTCTGTTAAAACATCTTGAATTATATTAATAAAATTGGATTCTTTAAAATTACGACCAGAAAAATTAATCGACACTTTTAAGCCATTAAACCCTTCCCTTTGCCATATTTTAGCTTGTATGCAAGCTTCCCTTAAAACCCATTCAGTAATAGGTACAATCAAACCAGTTTCTTCTGCCAATGGAATAAAATCATTGGGCGGCACTACTTTTCCATCTGGCAATATCCAACGTAACAGGGCTTCCGCGCCAATAACTTTTCTTGTATTAACATCGATTTTAGGTGAAAATAATAATTGAAAGTCTCGCTGCTTTACAGCATGTCTTAAATTTTTTTCTATCGTAGATCTTTTTTGAATTTTTTCAGTTAATTCTGGTGTACAATATTGATAATTATTTCTTCCTTGTTCTTTGGCCAGGTACATAGCAATGTCTGCATTCTTCAATAAACTCTGTGGATCTTCACCGTCGTTAGGGTAAATGCTAATGCCAATACTGAGTGTAATAAAGAGTTCCTGCCCATCAATAACAATAGGTTCCGAAAAAGTTTTTAATACTTTTTGAGCAACAAGCGCAACTTTTTCAATATTTATAACATCCAAAATAACTAAAGTAAATTCATCTCCTCCCAGACGTGCCACAATATCACTTTTACGAACACAACCTAGTAAACGAGCAGAAACTTCTTGCAAAAGCAAGTCACCCTTTTGGTGACCCAAAGTATCATTAACTTTTTTAAAAAAATCGAGATCTAAAAATAAGACTCCTATATGTTCTTTATGGCGTTTGGCAATTAAAATTGCTTGATTAATTGCTTCAATAAGTGCTGTTCGATTGTGAAGCCCTGTTAAAGGATCGTGATAAGCCAAATGAGCAAGTTGTCGTTCAATTTCTTTCCTCTTGGTAACGTCGTGTACAATAACTTCTAAAGCCGACCTACCTTCATAAATAAGTGGGTTGGCAGACACCTCCACTTCTATAATTTTTCCATCGAAACGCAACATTTTTTGTTCTATTAATTCAATTTTTTTTTGACCTTCATTAACAAATGATAAAATTTCTTCCTTGGTTGTGGCTTGATAATCAGGATGAACAATGTCTAACATCGATCTTCCCAATAAAAGAAAGGGATCACTTGCTCCTAAGATCCTCATCATTGTTTTATTTGCAAAAACAATTTTATCTTCACTTTGAATTAAAATACCATCAGGAGAAAATTCAATTAAGTCACGATACTTTTGCTCATCAACTCTAAGCTTGTTGAGCTTTTTAATAAAATTAAACCAGGTTGATATTTTTATAAATAATGTTTGTTTATCTATAGAGACCGGGATCACATCATCGTATTCTAATTTTGGTATTCCTAACGCATTTGGATTTTGTGTTAATACAATAATTAATGGTAAGAGATCAGATACATTTTGTTTTTTAAATAAAACAACTTTTTTGGGAGATTGATTTACATTTTCTTCATCTACAACAACCAAACTTTTTTGAGGAAAATTTTCTGTTTTCAAGATGTTTTGTTGAGACAAATCAGTAAAAGAATAACCTAATACTTTTAGAGTATTAATGAGTGATTGCCGCCGAGTTCCGTTCTCAATTAACAAGATAATGTCTGGAGCATCAAAACTTGGCATAATAATCTCTTGATGAATATGCACAAAAAGATCTTTATATAAAGAATATCTTTATTAAGTATAATGACTTTTTTAGATTATTTTGGAAATACCACGAGAAGCGTATGACCTACAGTAATTTTAAAGATTATTCATGCCCTTTTTAATGATAAAAGTTCTCTTCCTTTGTTAAAATAAAGAGACCTATACCCTTCGTAATCAGATTTTAGGCTAGGCGTAACAAGGGTATATCATAGTAAGAAGGGTTTTTTTAGATGTTCAATATTGTACTTTATCAACCAGAAATCCCACCCAATACTGGTAATATTATGCGATTGTGTGTTAATACCAAATGCTCACTTCATCTAATCGAGCCTTTAGGTTTCAATTTAGCCGATAAACATTTAAAGCGCGCCAATCTTGATTATACAATGGCTACTTTACCTAAAATTTATAGCTCTTTTCAAGATTTCGAAATTTCTTATGCTAGCTCTACTATTTATTTATGTTCTACTAAGGCTAATACTTTATATACAGATGTTCATTTTCAACCGGGGGATAGTTTAGTATTTGGGCCAGAAACGCGAGGACTTCCTACTGAAATTTTGCAACGATACTCCCATCAGCAAAAGATTTTGATCCCAATGCAGCCAGATTCCAGAAGCCTTAATTTGTCTAATGCAGTTGCTGTTGTTGTTTATGAAGCTTGGCGTCAACAGGCGTTTGCACCACTCACATTTACGTAGTACTACTTATAGGATTATTCCTATTTGCCACCCTAGAATAATTTTTCCATAAGTATTTTGTAACTTAAGTAAATGAGGGGGTACACAATGTCAGCTGTTATGACTAGCACAATTACTCGACGAGGCGTTGCAATGACTGTTGGGCAATTGCCACCTGTAGGTTCTTATGTCCCTGCATTGAGCAATTTAATTAAAAAAGATTGGACAATATTTCAAAGCACCGAATGTGCAGACAAATATATTATTCTTAACATCTACCCTAGTCTTGATACTCCTACTTGCGCCAAAACAGTAAAACACTTTAATGAACACGCAAGTAAATTCTCAAATACAATTGTATTATGTATTTCTAAAGATCTTCCCCCCGCTTTAAGCCGATTTTGTGGCGCTGAAAATATCGGTAATGTTGTTGCTCTTTCCGCCTATCGATCCGATTGTGATTTCGGAACAAGGTATGGAATTACAATCACCGATGGAGCAGGAGCAGAAGGAGCATTCAAAGATCTATTTGCACGCGCTTTAATCGCAATTAATCCTCAAGGGCGGGTAATTTATAGTGAATTGGTACCAGAATTAGCAAACGAACCTAATTACAATGCTTGTTTGCAAGCCATTCAAGCAGCAGAGCTACAAATTGCATTATCTAACACTGCAGCCAATCCGAACCCAAACGCGTCTTCTGCTACAGCTTTCAATATCCCTCTTCCACTTATATATTCTACAAGTGCAACAAGCAATCTACAACAAAGCACTTCGGGAGAAAAGAAGAGAAAGACAGAAGACGATGCTAAAACTCATAATAATACGGACACTGCTGTAGCGAGATCTTCCTTTGATAAATAAGTATTCTTCATCTGCTTCTGATGGATAATGTTTATTCATATAATATAAAGCCTCAAACTTCTATGGTTGTTTGAGGCCTTTTAATGAGATCCAGTATAAATATGGTAATCTCCTGAACGATTCACTGCTAACCTTTCCCAAAGCCAAGGCAACCAACTTTGTATTTCTTTTTTTAAAGGCCAAGGAGGATTTAGAATCAACATTCCACAACCTATTAGTTTTAGTGGAACATCTTTTGGATAAATACTCAATTCTACCGTTAATACTTCTTGTAATTTAAGTGCATATATTGAATTTAAAAATACCTGACTTTTTGCATCTTTTATAGGATACCATATTGCATAAACACCAGAAGAAAATTTTTTAATGCCCTCTTTTAAACCCTCAATAATAGTATTCCATTCTTCTGTTTTTTCAAAAGGGGGATCTATTAAAATAAACCCTCGCCGTTCCTTAGGAGGTAAAAAAGCCTTTAACCCTTGATATCCGTTTAGATGGTGGGCAGCAACATTTTTATTGTTTTTAAAGTTTTCTTTTAGAAATTTAAATTCCTCTGTTTGTAATTCTGTTAAAATCAAATGATCTGAATCACGCAGTAAGGTTTTTGCAATGGCTGGAGAACCTGGGTAATACTTAGGATATTTCCAACCTTTAACAATCTCTAGGTATTTTTGTACCAAAAGGGGTGATTTGTCTATTTCACAATTTATTATTTTTCCAATACCACCGGAGCTTTCTTGTGGGCTTTGCAACCCCCCCCCTACCCTACTCTTGGGCATAGGGTTTGAGTGTAAATGATAAATACCTCTCCCTGCATGTGTATCCAAATAGCAAAAAGGTTTTTCTTTACGTAACAAAATTTCGATAATATTTATAGTGATCAGGTGCTTAAAGACATCTGCAAAGCTGCCAGCATGGTAACCATGTCGATAATTCATATTGCTCTACCTTTAATTTTTTAGCGTTATTTGTTTTTATCATCACTTTAAAGCCCTAGATAGTTTGAATAATAACAAATAAAGATGCTATTCTATTACTTAAATTTATGGTAGCATTTGCCGCTGCATTTCGTAACTTCTAATTCAAAGACGTACATATAGGCGTTTTATGTTTCGCTTCTTTACTATCCTATTAATTTGTACTCTGGGCGGTGTAGAGGTTGATCTCTTTATTCCCAGTTTTCCTGAACTGCAAAAAGTATTTAATTTAACACCTTTTATGGTGCAACTCACCTTAAGTGTTAATTTTACTGCCTACTGCGTTTGCTCATTATTCGCCGGTGCTTTAGGGGATCGTTACGATAGACGTACCGTTGCCTTAATAAGCTTGGTTATTTTTATTTTTGGTAGCCTTCTATGTGTAATAGCACTTAATTACCCCATGCTACTCATTGGGCGCTTTTTTCAAGGCGTTGGGATGGCAGCCCCTGCAATATTTGGTTATGTCATTATTGCAGATGAGTATCCTGTTGAAAAACAACCCGCAATGTTAGGTCTTTTAAATGGTATTGTCACATTATCTATGGCCTTTGCACCTGTTATTGGAAGCTATGTGAATTTGTATTACAACTGGCGTGGTAATTTTGTGGTGCTATTGGTACTCGGCGTTCTTTGTTTAATCACTAGTTATATTGCAATACCCAGTAGAAAAGGTGATCCCAAAGTCTGTTTGTCGCCACGAGCTTATTTGCCACTTTTTCTATCAAAAGAGTTAATGGCCTTTGTAATAGGCCTTTGCCTTCTTGCGGCATCCTATTGGCTCTTTATTGGCATGGCCCCTATTTTATACATGGAAGGAATGGAGGTTGACTTAAAACACTTTGGATATTACCAAGGCGCTATCGCAGGCGTATTTTCAATTGTCAGTATTACTAGCCCTAAGGTTTTGGAAAGGTATGGTTTAAAATTATGCCTATACGCAGGCATCGCTGTTTGTCTAATAAATGCCTTTTTAATGCTCACTATTTCATTAATAGATATACATAACCCCATAATTATCACCGGTGTTATGACCATCTTCGCTGCGGCAGTCGTTTTTCCTTTTAATATTTTGTATCCGATCTCTCTTAATGTTGTGGAAAATGCTAAAGCAAGAACCGCAGCACTTATTAACAGTTTTCGGCTTCTCTTCACAGCGATCGCCCTTGAAATCGTCAGCTATTTTTATGTTGGAAAATTTTTACCAGTGGGGCTTGCAATATTTATAACCACGTTTGTTTCGATGTTATATATAAAGTATATTATTTATCGCGGATGGGCACGCCTTTAATCTTACCGGGTTGGTTATAAACCTAAATTTTATATCTTTTTGCTCTTCACTATCTTTCTCTTTATTGAAACTTATATTTAGTTACATTATTCAAGACTATAATCTTGCGCATACTTTTGGTACTATACATGCGATATTATCAATTTTGGAAATTATGATATATGTCTAAAATAGTTTCAGTTGCTGTCATTTTAAGCCTTAGTTTTATGTCAAACCTTGGTTTAGCAGAGGAATATTCAACTGGTGAGCAATCATTTCAAGAGCGCTCAACTTACTTGAGAGAAAATAAAGATCCGCAATCAACCAAGGTAGAAAGTGAAAATTTTGAAACAACCGAAACAACTGAGCCAACAACTTTCGAACGTGAGCCTGTGGGCCTTATATTTGATAGACATCTCTCCCCTTTTGCCGGCGCAGAGGCCATGATTAGCGTGTTACGCGCTTACCAAGCACTTGATGACACCGTATTTCAGAGTTCAGTAGGTGATCAAAGCTTTGCGATGATAGCAGGAAGACTTGGGAAACTTCTTTTTATTGAAGGTTTATTAAGCAGTACTGAAGTAATAGCACAGCATGAAGTTTTCGGGCACGGCTTTAGAGCGCGTGAGTTTCATATACCAAATTTACGTTATCGAGTTACCCCTTGGAGTGGCTGGATCTCTATGAACGCTCTTAAGTTTAACCAACTATCCGAAAATGAAAAAATCGCTATTATTGCTGGTGGTATGGAAGGAACAAGTATTCTTGCAAGACAGATCCGTACTCGATGGTTTAATTCGCAATCCAGGAGCATTGATAGTCGAGAAGCTCACTTATATATTAGTGCCTCGCTTGATCAAACATTATACGTATTAGATACGAAACAGCGACGTGATAAAACCTTCCCTATAGGCCATGATGTGATTAACTACATCACAGAGGTAAATAACTGGTACCAAAGCCCCGTTTTAAATACACATAAACTAAGGCGGAAAATTTTATTTGATTTTGTTGATCCTTATCTTTTTTACTCTGCTTATTCATTGGGAAACTATGTTATTGAGGGAAGCCAGCTTTGGGAATATCCGATGATCCCTGTAGGGGAATATCGATATTTACCTGCAATGCGTATGGCATTAGCCCCTTATGGACCTGAATACCAACTCATTAATTTTGTTAAAGGGCTCGAACAAAGTTATATAGCAACACTGCGTTATGGTAATACCGGTGGTCGCCATTCTTCTGCTTTAGCGCTGGACATTTTACGCCTTATTTCATCTGATTTACTTTTCATTGATGGAAAAGCCGAACTTTGGCATCAGCCTAAAATGTTTGCTGCCACTGCGGCAGTTGCGAAAGGACATTATGGAGCTGCCTTATCATTAGTAGCACGTTATCGCATTGCACCTAAAATTGATATCATGGGGCAAGCTGGATATAAAACAACGGGTTATATGCCTGGTGAAGTATTAAAACATAGCCCCATTCTTAGAATAGGGTTTGCAGCTTATTTATAATAAAAATATAAGTTGCAACTCTTCAAAATTTACTCAATAGAAAATTGTTTTGATAATCGTTTACTATCATCGCTATTCTGGCTTTGATTATTAATCGTTAAAAACTCAAAATCACGGTGTATTTTATAAAATTCCTCTAAATCTTTTACCCATCGTAAAATTTCGCTACTGCCCCTCACCTTGATCGCCGCCACTATCGTCATTTTGCGTATCTGGCTGCATCTTTTGTAGATCTTGCTCTATCTTTTGTATTTCTTCTTCATCGTTGCTATCCTGATTGTTTTGCGTTTTCTGCTGGCCTTTTTGCAGATCCTGGTGCATTTTTTGTAAGTCTTGGTCTATTTTTTGCAATTCTTCTTGCTGTTTTGGTATATTCAAGTCCTGAGAAGAGGGATTTACTAAGGGAGATTTTAATGTTTTTTGATCAGGCGATCCTTCTTCAGCTTTAAAATGGGGAGATAATTTCTTTATATCATCTGGTAATTTTTCTTCAAGCCACAATGCAACAGGTTCTAATTTTGGTATCAGTAAAGAATTCTTCGACAAATAATCGTATGCAACTCCAGAGGCTTTGATCATAACCATTGCGAGTGCAATTATTACAGCTCCTCTGCCAAATCCAAACAAAATACCTACAATGCGATCGGTAATACTGAAACGGGTTGATTTAATAATTTTTCCAATTAAATGGCTTACTACCCCACCTATAATTAGAACCGCTAAAACTAATAGTACAAAGGCTAATATCAAACGTACACCTGTCATGGAAATCGTGTTAAACCACCCAGCAACTGTTTCACCATAAAGGGTCGCGACAGTAACCGCTGTTACCCATGTTATAAGTGACATTGCTTCACGCACAAAACCTCGCATAAGGCCCATCAAAACAGAAAAAGCTATAATTGCAAAAATGCCGTAATCAATAGCGTGGATGTCAATATGGATGTCTTGCATATGATATTCCTTTTAACCCTAAGTTAAACCATGCCCTACGAAGGGCATATTTGTGGTTGATGTGTTAATTTTGCCAATAAGCTTGCAATACGCCCTCTAAGCTCTCGACGATCAATTACCATATCAATCGCACCTTTCTCCAACAAAAATTCACTTCGCTGAAAGCCTTCGGGCAAAGTCTCTCTAACGGTTTCAGCAATCACTTTTGGACCTGCAAAACCAATCAACGCCTTAGGTTCCGCAATGTTAATATCTCCCAGCATGGCAAGACTTGCAGAAACACCCCCCATGCAGGGATCTACCATAACGGAAATATAAGGCAACTGAATTTCAGCTAATTGGCTTAATGCTGCGCTGGTTTTAGCCATTTGCATTAAAGAAATAAGAGATTCCTGCATTCTTGCACCACCACTTGTGGCAAAACAAATAAAAGGGATCTTATGAGCTAAGCAATGGTTAATGCCTTGCACAAAACGTTCCCCTACTGCCGATCCCATTGAACCACCAATAAAAGCAAACTCAAATGCACAAGCAACAACGGGAATACCTTTAACCTGTCCACGTATAACAACCAAGGCATCCTTTTCCCCTGTAGTTTTTTGGGCTGCTAATAAGCGATCTTTGTACTTCTTAGTATCTTTAAACTTTAAGCGGTCTTGCGGGGTAATTTCGGAACCAATTTCTTCACGTGGTAATGGATCTAAAAATTGTTCTAAACGTTTTCTAGCACTAACTCGTAAATGATAATTGCATTTGGGGCAAACTTCCAAATTTCTTTCTAATTCAGAGCGGAATAAAAAAGCCAGACATTCAGGGCATTTAAACCATAATCCTTCTGGAATTTCTTTTTTCTTAATAACATCCGTTCTAATTTTAGAAGGCAACAACTTAGAGAACCAGCTCATACTAATACTTTTTCCTCACTCATCTTTAAAAACCAAGGACCCACCTGTATTTTAGGTAAATTAAATCGCATTGGGTATTGTACTTCAACTAAATATAAGCCCGACG
>CADEGZ010000032.1 GCA_902827015.1 uncultured Pseudomonadota bacterium | reverse complement strand
TCCTCAAACTAGCCGTATTTAACAATTAACAATAATTCCTTTAAACCTAATGCAGTGACTGCTACCCAGATCCAAGCAGCATTAAACGCCGTTCAAGGATTAGGATTACGGTTAGAAATTTGTAGTTCTTGGGTGTGGATTTTTGGTGCTAATGCTTCACATGAGGTTCAATTAAGAAAAGCGAACTTTAAGTGGTCTTACCGCCGAGGCTGTTGATATTTGTGTCCTCAACCTAAAGATACCAAAAGCAACCTCGCTCGTTCTAATCACCAACCTTGGGGCATGAATAAGGTACGCAAAGTTTTTGGCAGCCAAGTAGTACAGATCTAACTCAAGGCATTTCAGATTAACTTTAGCGGAAGGAATTTTTATCATGACTTATGATTTAACCAACAGTTCAATTGCTCCCATTACCCCCAAAATTTATGTTGCATGTTTGGCTTCTTACAACAACGGCATCTTGTATGGCACTTGGATAGCATTAGACCAACCTTTGAAAAATGTTTTTGAACAAATTAGGCGTCTATTGGACAAAAGTCCCATACCAGGAGCAGAAGAAATTGCCGTGCATGATTTTGAGGATTTTGGATCTTTGCGAATAAATGAATACGACAGCATTACGATGATACATAAACAGGCCCAATTTATTATCGCGCATGGAGCACTAGGAGCCGAACTGTTAGCTCATTATGCCGGAAGCCTAGAAGAGGCTGAAGAAGCGTTAGACAATTATTACGTGGGCGAACATGACTCAGAACTTGAATATGCTATTCATTTTTTTGAGGAATGTTACCTGCACAATATTCCTAAAAATGTTCAGTCCTATATCGACTATGAAAAGTTTTGCCGGGATGTTTTTGTACAAGATTTCTTTTCGTTGGATGTTAACGGTAGCTGCCACGTTTTTATGGCTCACTAATTTTTTATCAAAAGAGGATTTGTATTATGAATATTTGTTTATCCAATATTTTACCTCAAATTGATATCTCTAAAATTTATGTCGTTTGTAAAGCTTCGGAACAGCGAGGCATTTTATACGGCACTCGAATTAATGCGTTTCAATCTTTTAAAGCAATGATGGCGCAAATTAAAGAGATGTTAACCCATAGCAGCCCAGTACCAAACTTAAAAGTTTTTGTGATAAAAGATTATCATGGTTTTGGTTCTTTTGAAATTGAGCCTGATGAACCCATCAATCGTGTTCGTATTAAGGCGCTTTTGGTCGTCGCTTGCAAAGAGTTAAGGCTAAAGCTGGTCGTCTATTATTACGGTGATTTAGCACAAGCAACCGATGCGATACATAGCCGTTACGCAGTGGTTTATGATTCGGAATTAACCTATTCAGCTGCTTTATTTAACACACATTATTTGCTCCGGGTGGTCCATGTTAAAGTTCATTCTTATATTGACTATCAGCAATTCCAACGGGCTATCTTTGAGCGTGATTTCTTTTCTATCTAGGTTGAAGATAAATGCCGCATCTTTATCCGGCATTAAACCCATTAACAACATTGATTGAAACAAAGGGGGGCGATATGAACCAGAGACTTTAAACATTAGAAGCTGCGGTATGGGAAACCCCCATACCACAACCCACAGTCATGTAGGTGCTACTAACACCCACACCTGCTATCACAGCTAACTACACGGAGTCAGTCATGAATCAAAATAGCTTATCAGAATATTATTCGTTTATAAACGATCAAATTATCTTCCAAGAAAAGCTGTTAGAATACCTTCTCCAAGCAGAATCCCTGTTTAAGGTGCTATTGGAATCTAACCTTAGTCGTTATTCGTATTCTGTTTTACACAATTACCTGGATAGTATTAGTGATACTATTATTCGAGCCAGGTATTTGAATGAAGCTGTACTGAATAAATTGCTTAAGATTGCGGCTTTGATGGAGCCTCCTAAAACGCCAGGAGCTCTACATTAAAATGATGGGGATACGTCAGTATCCCCTTTTTTAGGAACGAATATGACGCTAATACATAATGCCCACAATAACTTTTTTCACAGCGCCTTTAGTAAATTGCAGGTAGCTAAGGAGTTCTTTCAGCAGCATTTACCCTTGGTCATTCAGCGGCAATTGGATTTTAGTACCTTAGAGTCTCAATCTGGCAGTTACACCGACAAGGATTTAAAGCATTCTGCCTCTGATATGCTTTACCGAATTAATTACTTAAAAAAAAGTGGTTTTGCCTACCTTTACATCCTCGCAGAACACCAATCTTCGGTAGATAATCGGATGCCTTTGCGTTTGTTGCGCTATGTCACGTCTATTTGGAACGAATATCTTAAGAAAAACCCCAGCGAAGATACGTTTCCCCTTGTAATTCCCCTTGTTTTTTATAACGGGCCGTATAAGTACAACGGTCCTAGAGATATTCGTGAGCTTATTAAAGCTCCTCTTGAATTAATTGACCTTTTTTTATTTAAGCCTTTTCAACTCATTGACACCCATGATATTTCTGATGAGACTCTGAGGGAAAGACATTGGGCTGGCCTTATGCAAATGAGCATGAAGCATGCTTATGAAAAAGAAGCCTTAAATTATATACAGTCATTTATAGAGATACTTAAACAAGTGTTGCAGGCAGGGGGTACCGATTATGGTTTATCTGCGCTAAAATATATCTTGAGCCGAGCAAAAACTGTTGATCCCGGCCAACTTTTAAACATCCTAGAAACTAGTTTAGCGGAAGAGGACAGCATCATGGCAAGCGTTGTAGATTACTTAACTCAGAAATACAAAGATACTTGGCTCCAAGCAGGGGTAGAGAAGGGGATTGAGCAAGGTATCCAATACGGAGAAGCTCAACTGCTCCTCAATATCTTAATGGCAAAGTTTAAAGAAGTGCCAGAAGTGTATGTACAAAAAATCTATCGTGCTGATGATCGCACTTTGAAACAATGGGCTGTTAATTTTATTCGGGCAAATACACTAGAAGAAGTTTTTAAGGAGCATGATGCTTACTCCAATTCATAAAGTTAAAAATTTTGCTTTAAAGTGAGTAGTAGACATTGGTGTGCAAACTAACAAGATATCAGATTGGCTTTATAAGGATTAAAAAATTCCATCACATCATGTTCCTAAAATTGTAAAAGCGAGCAGCGGTGAAATTAGGCTAGAGGGATTAAAACCAGGGGTCTTTGTCCTTAAGCTCTTCAATTTCTGTATAAATGTAAGACATATTCCTTTAACTCAGTTATCATTATAGCTCAATGATTTGTGGTATTAAAAACTTTCTGCTTTTAAATTTTGGTATTTTTCAATTTCATGCTGTTCGGCATTTTTACAACCAGTTACTATTGTAATGGAAAAAATGACTATTAATGTAACAAAACCGTTAAAACTCATCAAACCTAAGAATCCCCCAAAGATTTCCATTGTAATAACCTCTGCATCAGTGATGCTAGCGTCTTATACGACAAAGCTTTTATTGGTTAATAATCTTACCCAAAATATTTTCTACACAACAATAGACGGTAATGATAAAATTTTCTATAAGTATGGTTTTTTCCAAGGTAAATTTGATTGTGGAAAAACCAATTTACATCAAGGAGCTGCCGTTCATCAACCTTTAAATTAAATCTCATAATCCGATTTAATTTGTACACCGCGTAGCCTATCCATTTTTAATGGATTTTCTTAAGTATTGGAATAAACCGAACACACATTTAGTAAGGAGTAAATCGAATGTTTAAAATATTCGCAAGAGGAACAAAGGCATTTAAGTTAACAAAATCACAAATATGGATGCAACAGGCACGAGCGTTATGTACCGATGTGCGAAGAATTCATTCTGGTATTGGAGACATTTATAATACCTTGCTTGAACAATCAACCGCTGATTTCCCTATTCCGTGTAATTTTGTATCGCAAGTAGTTGATAGCTGGGCAATGCAACCGAACAAATTGGCAATACATTGTGTTGATCAAGACATTGGTGAAAATTTAGATATCACTTATGCAGAGGTTGTCAAACGTAGCCATCAAATAGCACACTTTTTTACAAAACAGGGGTTTAAAAAAGGAGACGCCGTTGCTTTGATGCTAGGACAACGGCCAGCTTGGTGGTACAGCCTAGCGGGATTAATGAGAGCGGGGATCCCGGTTGTTCCTTTTTCTAGATTATTAACACCGAAAGACTTACTCTATCGAATTAAAGACTTAGGTATTAGGGGTATTATTACCTCTCCTGAATTACAAGAACGAATAGATCTCATTCGAGATCAGTGTTCCTCTTTAAAAACGACTGTTACAGTCGGAACAGCTGTTAAGGGTTGGGAGTCATTAATCGATATTTTTAATGGGGACACAGTTTTAGTAAAAGAACACACCACAGTAGAAGATGCCTGTCTCTACCTTTATACTTCCGGTACAACAGGTCAACCCAAAGCTGTCCAGCATAATCACGATTATCCTTTTTTTCACTGGCCGACTGGGAAACGGTGGCTGCGCGCTACACCTGAAGATCTTGTTTACAATGCAAGTGATACTGGGTGGGGTTTTACTGTATGGATTACCGCGGCAGTATGGGCAATGGGTTCAAAATTGCTGATTACACCTACCAATAAAAAATATGATCCTCAAAAAATGCTGGTAACCTTACGTGATAAGTCTGTTACTATTTTTTGTGCTGCACCTACTGTTCTAAGGTTATTAGTTTCTCAACCTAATTTTGATAGCTACAACTTTCCAACGCTCAAGCGGATCGCTACAGTTGGTGAAGCGCTTGATGAAACGGTAATAGAAAAATTTGCTTCACGTGGAATTGAGGTAGCTGTTGGATTTGGGCAAGCAGAAACCCCTCTTTTGATGGGGCGTGTGGATGATCAATCCCATGTGCCTGGCACAATGGGTCAACCTATTAATCCATATCGGGTGGTAGTTCTGGATGATAATTTGTGTCCGTTGCCTCCCGGTAATGTGGGACAAATTGCTCTTGATCTGGTTGAAGGCAAAGCCGCTGGTTTAATGCGTGGTTATGCCAATGCACTCAAAAAAACCCAAGATGCTTTCTCACCAGATGGTCGCTATTATCTAACAGGTGATTGGGCTGAATATAGGAAAGATGGCTTGTTTGCCTATCAAGGACGAAGAGATGATCTGATTAAAAGTCGTGGTTATCGAATCGGTCCTGACGAAGTTGAAAAAGCAGGTATGTCCCATTCTGCTGTGTCTAAAATTGCAGTCGTTGGTGTTCGCACACAATTAGATTCACCTGCCATCACGGTAAAGGCTTTTATTTTGTTAAAACCAAACTACATAGGAAGCCCCGATCTTATTCAGGAGATCCAAGAGCATATCAAAAAGGAAACTGCTCCCAACAAATACCCACGATTAATTGAGTTTTTAAATCTACAGGAATGGGAACAATATGAGACGATGAGCGGAAAAATACGCAGGGTTGCGCTTCGAGAGCGAGAAGAGAAGAAACTGGCAGCTACAGAAGGCGATACATTAAGAAGCTCTCCTTCAAGCGGACGGCACCTTAAATGAAGCTATTCATTTTATGCAGCATCCTGTTTATGATGTAAATATTTTTGAATGTCTGTTAAAAAGTTAATGCGGGCAGTTAATGCTTTAGTGGCTGCCCGTTTTGCTTCTTGCCATTTTTTCTCATCATTACCAATGAGGTTAGAGAGCATCGTCAGTGCTTTAGGGAAATGTTCTTTATTATCTAAGGTGATATGGCGTTTAAAGTAATATAATAACGTACTAAATTGATGTTGGTGTTTATGTTCCATTTTGTTTTCTATTTGCTTGACTATGGGTGAGAACATAGGAGCAGTGATCCCTTCACGACCATAGACAAAAGCAGCAGCAAGTTCATGGGCTTTAAGTTTAAAAAAGCTAAAAGTAGTTAAAATAAAATTTTGAGTAGCGGGCCTTAGCTTTACTTGCTTAAGGGCATTATGAATATTACTGTCCTCAGCCAAGAGGGCAAGTAATTTTTTAATTGGACGCGTATCAGCCCCTATTTTTTCCATTGCAGCGATGTAAATATCATAATGACATGCGTAATGAATGCCATCCTCAGTTATATCTCCTTCTTCTTCAACCAAAATACTATTGATTAAGTTGGCGCTTAAAGCGTCTTCTGGAGGAAACCACGGTGCCGAGGTAGACACAATGCGACGATGTAACTCTTTTAAAAGACACATAAAATCCCAAACAGCAAAAACATGTTGCTCTGTAAATGAGCGTATATTAGCAATAGAAGAAACCTAGCAATAAAGCGGGTGATTGATAATTTTCAAAGTCAACGGTAATAATTGTTGGGTAAGTTGTTTTATGCGGTCATTTTGTACATAGTTGAAACCAACTTTTGATGTGGTCATTTTAGCCCCTTATATGCTTGGAGTGTATTCCTAATTTCAGCTATTAGCGCTTCATATGCTTGAATAATTTGATCAACGTTGTTAACTTTTAAATTATACTTTAATTGACTTGCGACGGATTTTAAGCAAGAAACATCGAAATAGCAAGCTCCGTCATGTAACTTACGGACCACAAATTGCAGCTGATCCCAGTCTTTTGTTTCATAGGCTTTCTTTAAGAGACTCTCCGCTTTTGGTAGTGTCGAGACAAACATTTCTAGCATTTCTTTGACCGTTTCCTCATTGCTAATGATAGCCAACCCTAAATCAGCACTTTGAAATGATTGGTTAGAAATTGCTTCGCTTTTACAATCTTTTTTTGAAGATTTATTATATACAAAAGTATTTAAAATAGTGAGAGCAGTTTCATTGGTTAGTGGTTTTGTTAATATGCTTTCTACGCCAGTGCTCATATACAGTTGATTATTATTATCATCAATATGTGCTGTTAAAACAACTATTGGGGTGTATTGATTGGTTAGTTTCTCCCATTCGCGCATCTCTATTATGACTTTACAACCATCTTTATCAGGTAAACCAATGTCCATAAAAACCAAATCGTATTGATTGTTTTTGAATAAGTCTATAGATTTTTCCCCTGTATCGGCAATATCTACTTCACAATTAATATCTTCTAAAAGACTTTTGGCTGCCATTTGAGCTATCTGATAATCTTCAACCAATAGCACCTTAGTCAGTAATTTTTGATGGGGCCGTTTTACTTGTTCAAGCTGCTTGTTATCTAGCTTAAAATTAAATATGTTAGTCGTAACATCTAAGTTATGAGGTTTTAGTATACGGGTCCTATTTGTGTGCATCTCTAAATTTATTTTTTCTTCTGGCTCATCATCTAAAGCTTTTTTTAGTGGAATAATGCAAGTGAAAATGGAGCCTTTACCATGTTCACTGTTAACATAAATTTCTCCTTCAATGTCAGAGATGAATTGCTTAACAATAGAAAGCCCTAGTCCAATCCCTTTATAAATTCCCTCATAAGCAGGATTGAGCCGGCTAAAACGGGAAAAAATCATTTCCTGTTTGTCTGGTGATATTCCAACCCCAGTATCTTTAATTGCTATTTTTAAAATTAAATCTCTTCCTTCTTGTCTAATTAGAGCGGCAGAAATTTCAACCATCCCGTATTGAGTGAATTTAATTGCGTTGCTCACCAAATTAAGTAATATCCGATGAATTCTATTTTTATCACCCATAACGTAATTAGGAATACTTTCATCATATCGAACGATTAACTTTAATTTTTTCTCATGCGCGGACGGTGTAGTTAGTATTGTTAAATCATTGATTAGTTCTTTCATACTAAACTTAATTTCATAAAGTGGCAGTTCGCCAAAATCTAACCTGGTAATTTCAATTACTTCATTGAGTAAGTTTAAAAGTGCATATTCGGCCTTAAGTAAATTATTTGCAGCCTCTTGTGTTTTTTCATTTTTTAGTTCCTTTAAAATAATTTCAGTCATGCCAATCATGCCAGCCAGTGGTGTGCGAATATCGTGACTGATATTAGCGATAAAAGTAGACTTAGCTTGGTTAGCGGCTTCTGCTTGTTCTGTTGCCTTAATTAGTTCCGCCTCTTTATTTTTTATTTCAGTAATATCTGTGAAATATCCAACGATACCTATTACTTTATCATTATCAATAATTGGTAATTTACTCACTAAAGTAATCATTTTATTTCCATTGGGTAATACTAATATTTCTTCTTGATTGGTGATAGGGTATCCCTTAATAGTCTCTTGATCGCCTTTTTGAAAGGTTTCAGCAGTATGTCCCATGGGCAACCAATTTAGTTCTTCGTCAGTTTTTCCAATAATTTCTTCTGGCGAATTTAGGCCGACGAATTGAGCATAATTTTTGTTACATCCTAAATAAATGGATTTTAAATCTTTCCAAAACACATACTGAGGCAATGATCTCGTAATATTTTTCAAGAAAAGTTGAGTAATATGAGCATTTTGATTGGCAAATTTATCTTCTTTCATAAGCTATTTAACTTATTTAGGGGTCCCTATTTATATATTCTTTCACGTTAGACTCCTTCTGCACTAACGTATTAAAAGCGACTGATTTCATTGAAGTACTTTAAGACCTTTAAATTTTTACTAGATTCTATATGTGTCATCGCTTCATAATTGCTTCTCCAAGAAGTCATGTCTCTTTTATTGGCTTTTTTCCTCCTCATCATTTTGCAAGATTCCAGTCCCAATTTGCAATGACTATTGTTAGAACTATTGTTAGAACTCGAGGGGTTGCTCCATGAATTTTATTGCACCTGAAAAATACCACTTTATTTCTTAATACCCGTATTTTATCTGACATTAACAGTTCACGACCTGATTCAGAAGTTGAGGCACCTGTATTATGCGAGCATCCTTTATTATTCTGGCTGTTTTTTTTTGTGGGGAATTCTTGATTGCTGGAAACTGTTTCAATGGTTTCTTTTTCTAAAAGCGTTGATACCAGATGACAAGTCTCATGATCTGAGCAACTAAAAAATAAGCACAGTGGATTGGCTAAAAGAGTAAAACCATAAATCCATCCAGTAATATTATCAATGCGCTCGCTTATTTATAAACAACCCTGTTTAATGAAAACAACTAGAGATAAAAAAAGCTAAAGAAAATATTTCTGTTACATCACTGAGCACTTGTTAGATTCCGTTTTTCTTAAAGTCTCGTCATCCGGAACCCCTCGCGTAAATAAGGAATACGACCACGTTAGACGTTTAGCAGCAAGCTCATGTCCTTTGTCCGCAGCATTTTTGTAATACTCATTCGCAACGGAACTGTTTTTAACAACACTAAGGCCAGCTTCATGTATATAACCCACGCGATAGCTCGCCTCAGCATGTTGCGTGCTGGCCAACTGATAGTGTTGTAAAGCACGTTTAACGTTTACGGCAACCCCGATTCCTTCTTGAAATATTTTCCCTAATAAGTAGTTTGCTTGTGCTGAACGTGTATTGACAGTTTCAATATTATGCGTAGAATTAGCAGGGCTTTCCAGTACTAATCTTTCCAAATAGTGTTCAGTGATATTCAAAAATTTTTCTTCTCGGTAATATTGACAATAATACTCTAACAGAGCAATCGGTTTTTGAAAATTTTCAGCTTGTAAATTTGTTTCAGCTCGTTCGACATGCACTGACTGTCTCCCTAATTCGCGGTCTTTTTCCCTCAATAACAAGCAAGCTAATCTCAGCCTTGCGCCAAAGTGCTGTTCTAAGCAAGCCTCATAATACCAGCGCGCAGCGTCAATATCTTGATCAATGCCAACACCTCTTTCTAACAGGATGGCGCAACAATACTGTGCCAAAGTGTGGCCGTCTTGTGCCAATCGCAAATAGTAGTGATAAGCCTGTTGCTTGTCTATTCTCTCTGCAAGGCCCGTGTCTAATAATCGGGCAAGCAAAAACTGTACTTCAGAATTGCCTTGAACCGATAAAGTTAATGTTTCACAAAAATGTAGACAACTGGTTAAATCCCGATTAAATTGAATTTGATAGCGAATGCATTCATATTGCGCCAAAGTATGGTTCTGTTGGGCGGCTTTCAGGTAGTAAGAATAGGCTTTATGTCGGTCACTGTTAGAGGTTAGCAAGGCAAACTGATATTGAGCTTCACAATGCCCTTGGTCTGCTGCCGATTGAAAAAAACGTATTGCTTCAGAGCGATTGCCTTCTGTTTTTAAAGCATTTGCATACATAAATTGTGCATTTATATATCCTGCGCGATAAATCGTATCCGAATGTTGCGTGCTGGCCAGTTGATAGTGTTGCAAACCGCGTTTGATGTCTACAGTAATTCCTATTCCTTCTTGAAATATTTTCCCTAATAGGTAATTCGCTTGCGCTGAAGGCGTATCAATAACCTCAATATGATCAATAGAATTCTGACTTTTTAGGATTAAATCTTCCAAATGGTGTTCAGAGGTATTCCCCGAAGATTTTTCTTTTGGATAGTGCTGACAATAATACTCTAATAACTCAATCGCTCTTTGAGCGTCTTCAGCTTGTCTTAACAATAAGCAGGCCAATCTTAGTCTTGCCCCAAAGTGTTGTTCTAAAGAAATCTCATAATATCGACGTGCAGCACCCAAATCTCGAGCCACGCCAATACCTCTTTCTAACAGGATGGCGCAACAATACTGTGCCAAAGTGTGACCGTCTTGTACCAATCGCAAATAGTAGTGATAAGCCTGTTGCTTGTCTATTCTCCCTGCAAGGCCCGTGTCTAATAATCGGGCAAGCAAAAACTGTACTTCAGAATTGCCTTGAACCGATAAAGTTAATGTTTCACAAAAATGTAGACAACTGGTTAAATCCCGATTAAATTGAATTTGATAGCGAATGCATTCATATTGCGCCAAAGTATGGTTCTGTTGGGCGGCTTTCAGGTAGTAAGAATAGGCTTTATGTCGGTCACTGTTAGAGGTTAGCAAGGCAAACTGATATTGAGCTTCACAATGCCCTTGGTCTGCTGCCGATTGAAAAAAACGCATTGCCTCAATGGAATTGCCTTCTTCTTTTAAAGAGATTGCATACATAAATTGTGCTTTAACATGTTGGGAAAAAGCCGCAAGCTTGAAGAAATGGGTAGCTTGCACAATGTCCACAGTACATTCATGTGTACCATTTTTAAATCGTAACCCTAATTCATATTGTGCTTCTTTGTGACCACACTCTGCTGCTTTCGAATACCATACCAGTGCTTCAGTCTGTTTATTAAAAATGCCATCCAATAAATGCGCCAACGGGTAATATGTCTCGGTTATTTTTCTTGCTGCAAATTTTTGGTACCATTTGAGTGCTTCTCGTTGATTATCGAGTGTCCCATCAGAAAGTAATTCCGCTAATCTGAGTGCTGAGCGTAGATCCTCTAATTTTGCTGCTTGGCGATAGTACTTTTCAGCCTGTTTAGCGTTCCTGAGCACTTCTATGCCATCATCGTAGAGTTTTGCTAAAAAAAATATTGCCTCTATCAAATCACTATTCGCTGCGCGCTTACACAAGTCAATACCCAAGGAAATATTTTTAATAAGAATACCACCTGAAACACAATGCCATCCTAAAACATAGTTTGCCATTGGAAAATTTTGCCGAGAAGACTTATTTAACCAAGCAATGCCTAATTGAATATCTTTTTTGGTAATTTCGTTACCTAATAAGTAGACTTGTCCGATATAACACTGGGCTTCTGCGTGATTGTTTTCAGCTGCACGTCGGTACCATAATATTTTCTTCGTTTGATCATAAATGCTTTTTGCGTAATCCAGCTGAGCAGTTGGGTTATTTCGCCAGGCCAAGGTCAAAAGATCTGCTGGGTTTTGTGGTTGTGTGGGTACCATGCCGTTACTTAAGATATTGTTGAGTTCTTGCTCTGAATACAATACATTCCTGCGTCTGGCATCCGCCATTAATTTTCCGATGTCATTGGACAATAGACTGGGGGCGCTCAGTATGATCAAGCATGATTTTGCTCGGGTAATGGCCACATTTAATCGTCGAAATTCCTTTAAGAACTCAGAGACATGGGTACGGGTAAAAGAAATGAGAATAATATCCCGCTCATCTCCTTGAAATCCGTCTACCGTATTAACATCTACCCTTTTCTGTAACCCCTTTCTCAATAAATGGTCATTAATCAATCGTTTTTGCGCGGCATAAGGCGTAATCACACCAATGGTGTTTACTTTATTTTTTTGGCGAATATGCTCAACAATTCTAACTACATACTGTGCTTCTTGGGTATTGCAAATACTGGATGAGCCATCACGACTCTCTGCTTGACCCAGAACCTGATAAATTGCATAAGGACGACTGGTTATATTGGTGCTATCTAACAGTGGCATGGGTAGAATATCCGGGGACGTCATTAATCTATCCGCATAATATTGTCCAGATGGCCATTGGCAAATCTGGGGATGCATACGATACTGAATATCCAACATCAGGTTGGGCTGTTGATTTTCTTCAATCAGACGCCACATCATCGACCATTGATAGTGTTTTGCAACGCTCCTAGAATTGTCCAGCACTCTTGAGATGACTGTGGCAGGCAGTTGCTTTGTGTCTCCAACAAGCAACACTTTCTTGGGTTGAAAACGCATAGGGATTAAAGTTGCGGCTTCAACCGATTGAGCCGCTTCATCCACCAGTAAAAAATCAATCGGGGCCATATTTAACAGGGTTTTTCGACCAGCAGAAATTAGGGTTGCAAAGATAATGCTTGCACCATCGAGTAAATAACTTTCTAATGCCTCTCGTCCAATTCTGGTCCACTTATCCACTAAACGATTCAATATTGTCAACAATTCACGCCACAGCCCTCTGGACTGTAGCTGTCGTCTTAATGAATCAATTTGATTTTGAAGATTCAGAAAATCACTCGTAGATACTGGATCACAGGTTAATTCAAGCAGTGTTTCTTGATCGGCACTGGATAACTGGCGAGAATAAATCAACGTAAATTTATTTAAGGCTTGTTGAACAAAACGTACGTTTTGTTCAATTTCTGCAACCAGATCAATTCTCGAAAATCTGGGATTTGAACCACTTTCTGCTAATCGTTCAAGGTCGTCATGGCGACACGAGAGGGAGGAGAAAATCATCTGATGCCAACCATTTAGAAACAAGGGTCTTAATTTATCAGGCACCTTGCTTTCTACACCAACCAAGATCATAGGAATATCTGCCATATCCTCCATGGCTCTTAAGGCAAGTACCTGCACACCCTTGTTGGAATGTGCGCTTACTAGAGTTCTTTGTCCCTCTTCAGCGACTTTTTTTAATAAGGCGACCAAGGTGGTTGTTTTCCCGGTGCCCGGGGGGCCTTGTAATACAGTGGTGGATCCTTCTCTTGCATTCAAGAAAGCATAAATCGCTTCTTTTTGCGCCAAGTTTAAATGGTTAATATTCAACGATCCTGCCGGGATCCTTGTCATCAGGGGTTGAATGTGGGCTCGTGCAATTTGTTGAACACAAGCACAATCCGTTGCCTCCAAACAAATGTCATACATTCTCTGCTCACTGATGACTGATCCCAAATAATGAGCTTGCCACTGCCAACCATCAGAAAAACATCTTTTATAATCATCGTAGTCTGATGAAGCAATAATAATCTTGACAAAAAGATCTGCATGGCCCTGACTCTCTGTAGCCAGTCCAATAAACTCCATTCCTTGTGTTTTAAGTAATAAAACATTCATTGCACTTCCATGCTCAATTTTGTCGGGGATAGAGCCTCTAAAAGTCATGGACATTGGGTTGCCTTCTGTTTTCGGCAAGTGCGTCTGTTTGTTTAAAGTTAGATTAAAGGGTTTTGCATCACTCAAATAAGATGAATTTCTATCCGCTCTAGTTGAGCGCTCATATTTATAGACTCGTTCTAAGCCGTCATTGATGATAGCGCGGGCTTCTTCCAGAATAAATGGGAGAAAATTGGCATAATATTGTGCAACATTATATTCAACTTCTGGAAGGGGTGCCTGCTGCATTGCAATTTTAAGGGGATGCGATAGTGTTTCAAAATCCCAACTTAGTACTGTTTTTGAAAAATCCTCGGAATCAAATGAACTAAAGTTTGTAAACATGTAATCCTTTCCTGAATGCTCTTATAAAGTTCTAATACTGGCTATAAATGTTATGCTTAATTCAGTCTCATGATGCTATAACCCTATTTATTTGTCTACTGTATACCGTATCAATGGCTGTCGCAACAGGATTAGAGAGCATTGGAAGTACTGAGTCATGTATAACTTTAATCAACGCTAAAAGCTGAGATGTGACTTCCTGTTTTTTGCAATTCAACGGCTGTCTCATGTTGAGAGGGGAGGGTAATTTATTGCCCTTGATGTTGTTAGTTAATGAAAAAATTAGAGTACGATCTGCACTAGGGGTTGATCTAAGGGAGTGAAGAGTATTTATTTTAATATCTTCCAACGCATCTCGCTGTAAGGATAGTTCATGCCTTAGTGTGGCTATTTCAAGTTTTGATAGGCCATTTCCTTCACAAAGAAGGGTTACCTTTTTATTTGATTGAGCAGCTTTTATTGATTCAATAGTAAGTTCTTTCGAGAAATCATTATGAGAAAGATCAATTTTTTCTAGGGTAGTACTTTTTAAAAACCTGATAAATAGTTCTGAAAATTCTTCCGGCTCTATATCTTGTAAAGCATTTAATGAACACTTAAACTTAATGTTTTTAATTGATTGTTTTTTTGCATAGCGCCAAAAATTTCTTCCCAATCTTCACAAGTTGTTCCACACCCTAAAGGGTTACCATCTAAAACTAAGTGCTTAATGTTACTACTCAATAATTTTAATAGGATCTCTCCGCAAGGATGAAGAGAACCTATACCATTTGATGCCAAAGAAAGATAGTTAAGGTTACTTTGACACAAGCTTGTAGTAGTATCTCTAAGCACTCTAAATCCACGACTGCCAATATCATTAAAGTCAAACTCTAATCTTTTTATCTGAGTTCTTGATAAACTTCTAATAAAATTAATGCCTTCGCTATCTTCCTTTAAGGAGTTGCGACATATAATTAAATATTCTTTATTTTCAATACAATCATAAAGAACATCTAAAATATTTTTTGAGGCCAATTCAAGATGTGAGGAAGAAAAGCATAGCTTGTTTATTTTTATATTAAATTTAATTGATTCAAAGATAAGCTGTACCTTTTGTAAATCTATTGGAGATAAATTTATGTCTTCTAAACTAACGGAAACGATTCCTTTGCTATTTTTTATTATAGATGCCAACTCTGCCACTTTGTCCAATGGTTCACTATTAAAATTAACTCTTCCCAACGAAAGATGTACAGCATTTTTATTTATTTTTTGTATTAGGCTTTCTATTGAAATCATCTTGACCCCCCTTTCTGCAATATTGATATAATTCCTTACACGGAGTAGCATACTATAAAATTTAATAACGAACAAAAAATTGAACTAATACAAAGTTATTTGTTCTAGTAAATATAAAAATTCCAGCGTACACACATGAACACATGTGTAATATGACTTATAGCAAGGAGAGAGACTATATAGAATCAGAAAAAATTGTGCAATTGCAGGCTAAATTATCAGCTTTAGATAGAGTTACAAGCTATTTTAATGTCTTGATTGCTACACCCTCATGTTTTTTTCCTTTGCCAACTGAAAAAGGAAAAGAAAAAATCGAACGCTGTATGATGTCAGTTGTGCATTTGCTATATAATCAGAGAAGTTTCAACAGCTTGAACTCACAAAATCTTAAAGTCCTCTGCTACCCTAGAGCCTATTACAAAGTTTGTCCTCAACAATTTGGCCTTGTTTTAATCTGATTATTCGTTGCATTTTTAATAATGCTGATTTTCTGTGGGAAATTAAAATAATAATATGATCTTTAAGATTTTCGCAGAGACGTTCTAATAACCTTTCTTCTAAATCCGGCTCTAAGCCTGATAAAGCTTCATCTAAAATGAAAATTGGCGCCTTTTTAATATAAGCACGAGCAAGAGCAATTCGTTGGCGTTGTCCACCGGATATTCTATGGCCACCTTCACCAATAATAGTATCATAACTCTTTTCTAAAAAAGAAATAAATTCGTCACATAGGCAAATATGGGCAGCCTCATAAACTTCATCTTTAGAAGCATTCAGTTTGCCAAAAGCAATATTGTCAAAAATTGAACAATGAAAAAGTGAAACGTTTTGCGGAACATAAGAAAATAAACTTCTTAAATTTTTAAGGGTAAACTCCATATAGTTTTGTCCATTAATCTTAATTGTTCCCTGAAGCGGATCGTAAAGTCTTAAAAGCAACTGAATAAGCGAGGTTTTACCAGCGCCAGAATTACCTGTGATCCCAAGTTTTTGAGTGGCCGGAATATGTAAATTTAAATTGTCAAAAATTATTTTATCTTGGCTATACCCGAAACATATATCATGAAAATCTACAGGACCTCTTGAAATAATTGGCATATTGCTCTGAATTTCGTTAGAAACCTCTTTAGAGCTTGATGAAATATCAGATATCAACAGTAAGGCTTCTTTAATAACGCCTACTTCTTTAAAAAGCTCTGAGATTTGTAGTGATGTCATCCAAATTGTGCGGCGCACATAAAAACAGACTGAACCAATAAAAGAAAAATCACCCAGTGTTATCCAAGATTTTTGCCAACCAAAACCTAAAAAGATAATCATGCTAACCAAAAGAAACCAAGAAGCTAAGCTGCGCCATGCGTCTGCTTTGAAAGTTACAAATTCTAGTTTTTCAGTCAAATAAGTATTTTTTTGTATCAATCGACGAAATTCAACCTGTTCAGATAACGTTCGAGGGAAGGTTATCATAGTGATAGCATTACAAATAAAATTACCGACATAGCCTAACAAATGATTTTGCGCAGAAGATTGTTTTCTAGCAGCAATAAAGCTTTTTTTGAAAAATAAAAATGTAACAAGATTCATAGATACGAACCAAGCTAAAAATATAATTGAAAAAAGTGTATTAATAAACGATATAAAAATTAAAGCAAAAAAGAAAGATAGTAAGGTTGGGTAAAGCACATATAAAAAAATTTTAAATATTTTTTCAAAGCCATCGCCTAAATGGCGATATTTGTTAATTAAATCTCCAGCAAATTGATTATAAATAAAATGAAAAGGTTGCATTTGGATCAATTCAAATACTTTACTTTGGATATTGGCTCGTATTTTAGGAAAAGTTTTAATCCAAAGATAATTACAAGCACGAATTGAAAACTCTAAAATACAGATAAGGAAAGTATAAAAAATACCTATATGAACTATAAGTTTTTGGATTTCTATAGAGTGGGATGATCTAACTGTTAACTTGTCTATCATAATTTTAATTAAATACGGCGCTGTGGTTTCTGCCAAACACCAAAGAATAGGGAGTATTAAAAGTCCAACCAAACTAACTTGATAAGGTTTTAAAAATAAGCTAAAGAATTTCAATATATTAATTAAATGATTTTTCATTAAATTATCTTACTTTTTAATTTTTGTTCGCCAATTTCACAAATCGCTGAAAAAACTTCATCGAGATGAACTAATGAAATATCTAGGTGGATTATCATCCGAATGCGTGTTTGATCTAAAGCTAATACCCGGATCCCTTTTTCACGCAGTGCCTGCTCAACATACAATGCTGAGAGTTCTGGATATTTAATTTCAAAAATGATAATATTAGTTTCAACTTCATTCACGGCTATTTTGATAAAAGGGAGTTCACTTAAAAGTTTGGCAAGTCGCTTAGCATGTGAATGTATTTCCTGTAATCGTGGATAATGATGCTGAAGACCATATAAACAGCCAGCCGCTAAGATCCCAGCTTGATGCAGTCCTCCTCCTTGTTGAAATTTATAATACCATGCTTCATCAATAAAAGATTTGGATCCTGCTAGTACAGCTCCAATGGGAGCTCCGCAGCTCTTGGAAAAATCAATCCATACAGAATCAAAGTATTTAGAATATTCGGCTGCTGAAATTTTTGTTTCAGCAACTGCGTTTAATAAGCGAGCACCATCCATATGAGTATAGACATCATAATCATGAGCGAGATGGCAGATTTCTTGAATTGTTTTTAAAGGCCAAATAGCCCCTCCTCCAAAATTTGTAGTTTGCTCTATAGAAACTACCCGAGGTCTAGAGATATTATAGCCTTGAGGTGCACAAATAACCGGCTTAATTTGATCTACAGAAAATATGCCTCGTTTACCTTCTATCCAATAAGGTTGGGCTTGAGCTAATCCTGAAATTAACCCAGAAGCTTTGATTAAAGGATGGGCAGTTTGATCGAGAATAATTAGATCGCCAGGGCGCTGACATAACACTCTAAAAGCAATTCCATTGCACATGGTACCAGAAGGCATAAACACCGCAGCTTCTTTGCCAAGCAAATCACAGACGACTTCTAGAAGTTTATTAACGGTTGGATCTTCCCCAGCCACTTCATTGCCCACTTCGGCTTCACACATTGCCTGTCTCATCTCTCGGCTTGGGTTTGTATTGGTATCACTAAACAAATCGATTTTATACTTTATCATGGCTTAATCTATTAATTTAAATTACGAACTGTTTTGCCTTCTAATAACACATTTTTAATAATTATAATTGCTTGATCAATATCTTCCTGTTGAATGTGTTTGTGGATCACTGCACGAATGATCCACATCCTTACCCATAAGTTCCAGTTTATTTTTTGCAAAAAAGGTCAAAAGATCA
>CADEGZ010000031.1 GCA_902827015.1 uncultured Pseudomonadota bacterium | reverse complement strand
ACACCTGCATTTTTTCTTTTACTGGGCTGAGGGTTGCTTTTGCATGGAAAAGCATTTTTATTTAATTCCTGCCATTCATAAACATTTTGTAAAGCCATTTGATGGCCTGTGCAGACATTGCCTGAAGTGGCGTCTAAGCAATTATTAGTAATAGCTGGTGTACCACTGTAATAGCCGTTGCCATTGAGTGCCTCTTGTGCATTGGCCTGAATTCGACCCGCCATATCTTGAACTAAAATAGCAGCCGTAGTCCTTAAGCCTGCATCAGAAGCTGTTTGTAGCGCAGAAATTTGCGCTTTGGTAAGCCCTAACGCCCCTACGGAAATCACTAGCAACGCTATCATGACTTCTAATAAACTGAATCCCTTCTCTAACTTTCCGTTCATGACTCTTATTAAATATAGTATTAAATAGGTCGACTATTTGCCTTACTAACAAAAAGTAGGGCTTGCACTATACTACATTTAACAGCTAACCTGCATTCGCGCAAATTAAGGAGCCATTTTTTATGGATATTCTCGATCAAATTAAGGCGCGCTACGAACAAGAAAAAACCGAAACTTACAGCCTAAAAGAATATCTTGAAATTTGTAAACAAGATCCATTCGCCTATGCAACGCCCGCAGAACGCTTGCTTAAAGCAATAGGTGAACCAGAGTTGGTTGACACACGTCTTGACCCACGACTAAGCCGAATTTTTTCTAATAAGATGATCAAGCGCTACAGTGCTTTTGAAGATTTTTACGGCATGGAAGAATGCATAGAGCAAATTGTGGCTTTTTTGAAACATGCCGGACAAGGCCTAGAAGAGAAAAAACAAATTCTTTACTTACTTGGGCCCGTCGGTGGTGGGAAATCCTCCCTTGCCGACAAACTTAAAGCCCTTATGGAAAAGGTTCCTTTTTATGCTATTAAAAATTCCCCGGTTTTTGAATCCCCACTTGCACTTTTTGATCCCATAAAAGATGGCGCTGCCTTAAATGAACATTATGGTATACCCCGACGTTATTTAGAATCTATTATGTCCCCCTGGGCGGTTAAACGACTTCACGAGTTTAAAGGCGACATTACCCAATTTAAAGTGGTGAAATTATATCCTTCTATTCTTTCTCAAATCAGTATTGCTAAAACAGAGCCAGGAGATGAAAATAATCAAGATATTTCCTCGTTGGTTGGCAAACTTGACATTCGAAAATTAGAAGAGTTTGCCCAAAACGACCCAGATGCTTATAGCTATTCTGGCGGCCTTTGCAAAGCAAATCGAGGATTATTAGAATTTGTAGAAATGTTTAAAGCCCCCATTAAAGTTTTACATCCGCTTTTAACAGCCACTCAAGAAGGAAACTATAACGGCACCGAAGGTATTTCCTCGTTACCGTTTGAAGGCATTATCCTTGCACACTCTAATGAAGCAGAATGGCTTTCTTTTAAAAATAACAGACACAACGAAGCATTTTTGGATCGAGTCTATATTGTAAAAGTACCTTATTGTCTACGAGCAACAGAAGAGGTGAAAATTTATAAAAAGTTACTCTACAATAGTTCTTTAAAAGCAGCGCCTTGCGCACCAGACACCTTAGAAATGATGGCACAATTTTCAGTACTTTCTCGCCTTAAGGAGCCTGAAAATTCTAATATCTTTTCTAAAATGCGCATTTATGATGGAGAAAATTTAAAAGATATCGATCCAAAAGCCAAATCTTACCAAGAATACCGGGATTTTTCTGGCGTGGACGAGGGAATGACTGGGCTTTCTACACGATTTGCTTTTAAAATACTTTCTAAAGTTTTTAACTTCGATATCACAGAAATTGCTGCAAATCCTGTACATCTTTTATATGTTCTTGAACAACAAATTGAACAAGAGCAATTTCCACAAGAGTTACATGAACGATACCTTGGCATTATTAAAGAATATTTAACACCACGTTATGTAGAATTTATTGGCAAAGAAATTCAAACGGCCTATTTAGAATCTTACTCTGAATACGGACAAAATATTTTTGATCGTTACGTTACTTATGCAGATTTCTGGATCCAAGATCAAGAATATCGCGATCCCGATACCGGTGAAAGTCTTGACCGAAGAATGCTAAACGACGAGCTGGAAAAAATTGAAAAACCTGCTGGCATCAGTAATCCAAAAGATTTTCGTAACGAAATAGTCAATTTTGTATTACGAGCAAGAGCAGGAAACCGTGGTAAAAACCCTTCTTGGACCAGTTACGAAAAATTGCGAGTTGTTATTGAAAAGAAAATGTTTTCTAACACAGAAAATTTACTCCCGGTTATTTCTTTTAACGCCAAAGCATCTCATGAAGAACGAAAAAAACATGAAGAATTCATCAACCGCATGGTCGAGAAAGGTTACACCAAAAAACAAGTTCGATTACTGTGCGATTGGTATTTACGCGTTCGGAAATCTTCTTAAATTATGCCACGTTTTATTGACAGACGTCCCCAAAGCCGCCATAAAAGTGCTGTAAATCGCCAAAGATTTTTACGACGATTCAAAAAACAAATTAAAATGGCAGTCTCCAATGCTGTTAATAATCGCAGCATTACTGATATTGAAAATGGGGAAAAAATTACTATCCCAACCAAAGATATTCGAGAACCGCATTTTAATTTCGGCGCTGGTGGTAAACAAGAAATAATATTACCTGGAAATCAACATTTCATTGTAGGTGATAAAGTTAAACGTTCTCCTATAGATCTGGACAAAAATAAGAACAACGCCAGCAATACCGGAACAGGGGAAGATGAATTCGACTTTCAAATATCAACTGAAGAATTTCTAGAATTGTTTTTTGATGATTTAGAATTACCAAATCTTATTAAAACACATATTATGAAAAACAATACTCAAAAACTTATTCGGACAGGCTTTACCATACAAGGAACCCCCTCCAACATTAACATTATTCGTTCTTTTCGCAGCGCCATAGGAAGACGTCTTGGTATTAGAGGTGTGCTTACAAAACGCATAAAAAGCCTAGAAGAAGAGCTTAAAAAATCATTAGACAATAAAGATGAAGAGCAAATAATTAAACTTAAAAAAGAAATTAAACATTTTAAGAAACGTTTGCTCCATATTCCGTTTATCGATCCATTTGATTTGCGCTACAATAACCGAGTCCGACAGCCGAGACCCACCGCCCAAGCGGTAATGTTTTGTATTATGGATGTATCGGGATCAATGGACGAAATTAAAAAAGATATTGCCAAACGATTTTTTATTTTATTATACCTATTTTTAAAACGCAATTATGAATCTATTGAATTAGTCTTTATTAGACACCACACTTCCGCCAAGGAGGTATCAGAGCAAGAATTTTTTTACTCTAAAGAAACAGGTGGAACCGTTGTTTCCAGCGCATTAGAATTAATGCGCGATATTATTACTTACCGATACCCAACTTCAGAGTGGAATATCTATGGCGCACAAGCCTCCGATGGCGATAACTGGAATAATGATTCACCACGTTGTCGCGATATTTTAATGCACGATATTATGCCATACGTACAATATTTTGCCTATGTGGAAATCATGCCACGCCAACACCAAAGTTTATGGGAAGTTTATAAAACTGTAAAAGAAGCATCCAAGAATTTTGCTATGCAACCAATCCACCACGTTAAAGATATTTATCCCGTCCTTAAAAGCCTTTTTAATAGACAACACCCTGCTATTCCTTTAACAACGGAAAAATTATAATGAAAAAGAAAATTATTACAAAAAATTCAGAATGGACAATTGAGCTTCTTAAAAAATATGAACGAGAAATTGCCAATATTGCCGAGCAATACCAACTTGACACTTACAAAGCCCAAATTGAAATTATTACCGCAGAACAAATGATAGATGCTTATGCCGCAATTGGTATGCCCATCTCTTATCACCACTGGTCTTATGGCAAACAATTCCTTACCATTGAAAAAAGCTACAAACGAGGTTCTATGGGCCTTGCTTATGAGATTGTTATTAACTCTAACCCCTGTATTGTCTATTTATTAGAAGAGAATACCATGGCAATGCAAATTTTGGTACTTGCTCATGCCGCATTTGGCCATAATTCTTTTTTTAAAGGAAACTACCTATTTCAGCATTGGACAAGCGCGGATGCCATTATTGATTATTTAATATTTGCCAAAAAATACATTTCCCAATGTGAAGAACGTTATGGTATCGATACTGTCGAAGAAACACTAGATGCGTGCCATACCCTTATTAACCATGGTGTTGATCGGTATCATCGTGCACCTGCGATTTCTCTACAAGAAGAAAAAGCACGCCAAACTGAACGGGAAGAATATTTACAATCGCAAATAAACGCCTTATGGAGGACAATTCCAAAATCTAAAAAAAAATCTAAAGACATTGAAAAACGTTTCCCCGAAGAACCTGAGGAAAATTTGCTTTATTTCTTAGAAAAAAACGCCCCTCTTTTAGAAGCTTGGCAAAGAGAAATTGCTAGAATTGTTCGAAAAATAGCTCAATATTTCTACCCACAACGACAAACAAAAATTATGAATGAAGGTTGGGCAACTTTTTGGCATTATACCATAATTAACGATTTATTCGAAAAAAAACTGATCAATGAGCCATTTATGGTAGAATTGCTTCACCATCATACCAATGTTATTTACCAGCCCCCTTTTAATCATCCCCATTATAATGGTTTAAACCCCTACACACTTGGATTTTCTATCTTTAAAGATCTGAGAAGAATTTGTGAGCAGCCAACCGAAGAAGACAAACATTGGTTTCCAGATCTTGTAAATAGCAATTGGATAAAAACCCTAGACTTTGCCATGAAAAATTTTAAAGACGAAAGTTTTATTGCCCAGTTCCTTTCTCCAAAGGTTATTCGCGATTTAAAGTTATTTTCTCTATTAGATGATGATCAAAAAAGTGAAATGGAAATATCAGCTATCCACAACGACGAAGGGTACCAACATATTCGCAATACTTTAGCCCAACAATATGATCTTTGCAATATTGATCCCAACATACAAGCTTACAATGTCGATCGCCGAGGCGATAGAACATTAACACTTCGCTACTATCAGTCTAATCAACGTCCACTTGCAGAAAATGCCAAGGAAGTCTTAAAACATCTCTATAAACTTTGGGGCTTTCCAGTTAAATTAGAAACTATCAATACAGATGGTAATGTTACATCAACAGATGTTTGCCCTCCAGCTCCAGCCGCGTCTACCTCAAACCCACCGAAATAACATAGCCACTTAAATTTCGTATATTAATAACCCCAACATCTAATAAAAGATACTGCCCCTTAATACCCAATAAGGTTCCCTCAATCTGCAGTGTCTTTTCAAGGTTTAGGCTGGTCACGTGAGTTGGATATTCTAATACTGGATAATGGAGCTCTGTAACTTTCTCCACCATTAATTCAATGTCATCGTCTAACTGTAACTCATTTAGTAATTGTTCTTTTTTCGCAAAGAGATCTAAATTTTCACCTTCCGACATTAACATTTTACGCCAATTGGTTTTATCATTTACTTTTTCTTTTAATTTTACCTCGATTAATCCAGACCGATAGCGATTTTTCACTCTTAGAATAGGTAATGCTTGGCTTGCACCTTGATCTATCCACCGCGTTGGGATCTGTGTTGCACGCGTAATACCGATTTTAAAATCTGAAGTATTGGCTAAATAAACAATATGTGGGATAAAACAATGATTTGCAGCCCATTCAGGTTCCCGACACGTTCCTAAGTGATAGTGACATTTTTCAGGACGCACAATGCACAAATCACACCTTGCTAATTTTTGTGAGCAAGAAAAACAATAACCCTGACTATAACTCTTTTTAATTTTTTGATGACAATTAAGGCAACAGATCTGCCCACAAAACTTTAAAACGATAACCTTACCCAAATAATCATTTAAGGGAATGGACGTTTCTCCAATCGGTAACACATATTGAACCGGCTTTAAAAATATACTTTTTAATTTACAGACAGTCCCCGTTAACAAAGCAAATCCCATCAGTTACGCTAACCGGTAGCAGGTACTAACCCTTGTGATTCACGCTCTTTAGTAACAGCTTTGGTCATGGTCTCAATACGTTGTTTCAATAAAAACAGTAACAATAAACCAGGCACTGAAAGAACAAGAGAGGCCATAAAATAAGCAATCCATCCATAATCATTTGCAATAATTCCGGCTAAAGGCCCAATGAATACCCTACCAACGGCGCTTAAGGACGAAAGCAAGGCATATTGAAATGCACTAAAACGAATATTACATAAGCCCATAATTAAGCCCACAAATGCTGCGGCTCCCATACCACCACAGAAGTTTTCCACAAAAACCGCGACGCCAGCTACCCAATAATCCGGGCCTATCCACATTAAAGGCATATAAGCCAGATTGGATACCGCTTGTAGTACACCAAATACTAAAAGAGCTCTAAACCAACCCATCTTAATTACCAATAATCCCCCAGCGGTTGTTCCTAATATGGTGCCCCAAAACCCTAACATTTTTGCCATCGAGCCCACTTCTGTTAAAGACATATGGATTTCACGTAATAAAAAGACTTGGCTCATTGCTCCTGCAAAAGCATCTCCTAATTTATAAAACACGATAAATAATAAGATCCAAATTGCCCTAGGGCGCCTTAAAAAATCTAAAAATGGCAACACCGTACAATCTCGCAAATTCCGTGGCGGAATTACCACTTCTTCCGGTTCTGGCCCTAAAAAAGTTGCAATAATTCCCATTGCCATTAGGATAGTCATCACTAAGAAACAAACTCTCCAACCATAATAATCGGCAATAATTAAGGCAAAACCTCCCGAAGTTAACATCGCGACCCGATATCCATTCACTGCCATTGCCGCCCCTAATGCACGTTCTTGCGGATGTAAGATGTCTGTACGATAAGCATCGATTGCAATATCTTGAGAAGCAGACGTAAAAGCAATAAAGCATGCAATAAAAAATAAGACTTTAGGGTGCACGTTAGGGGTAAACAAAATCATGCTGGCAATAAGCACGCATAACAAAAGCTGACAAATCAATATCCATCCACGCCTTCGACCTAAAAAAGGTGGTACCCACCGGTCCATTAAAGGCGCCCAAACAAACTTAAAGGTATAAGGTAATGCAGCGAGCCCTGCAAATCCTATGTCCTTCAAAGAAAGACCACAATCTGTAAACCAAGCTTGTAAGGTACCCCCTGACAACGCCAAGGGGAGACCAGAAGCAAAGCCCAATAACAAAGTAATAATAATTCGACGTTCGGCAAAAACTGCTAATACTCTACTCATTTTTTGATTTCCTAATTACTTTCCATACTCACTACTGAGCGCTGCTTAAGAATCACTCGGTTTGGGTATAGTATTCACTTTTGCCTCATTACTACCACCGCCCATTACATTCCCAGTTACAGCCGCAGTTAACAACGGTAAGGTTGCGCTTTCTGCTTCTTTGCCTCGAACACTAAAGATCATGACCTTATTATTACTGGAAAAAATCCAAAGCTCCTTGAATTGCCAAATCCATTTTATTAAACTTCAGTGGATATCTAACTTGATCGCTTCTCTCAAAACCTACACTATAATCCCTTAATGCTGTATTTAATTTCCCAACTAATTCCAAATCTGTTGTTAAACGGCCTAAGGTTTTTTCTTGTATTCTTTCAGGATCTTCCTCACTTCCCTCTAAGATCTTTTGAAGCATTTCAAAAAGTGCTTGTAATTCTTCTCCAGTCCTTTGTCTCCATAATGTTTCTTGTGCTAATGCTTTTTTAACCAATGGATGGGTAGACGAAAATGCAGCTTCTAAGATTGCGTTGAGTCTACTACTAGTTGAATATACAGGAGAACTGGTATCACTTTCGCAGGTTTTTTTTTCGGTTTCTTCTAATTTTTTTGTCACTTCGCTTGTACTTGTAGCCATTATGATAGTTTTCCTTAAATTTTAAATACGCAGACCTTATTCTAATGAGAGTAATCCTTAAAAACAATATCCTTCGCGAAGGGTATTTTTACATGACTTCTTCGACAGGAACCACCTCTTCTTCATCTTCTTCTAAACGCAATGGTAAAAAACCACCTGCTTGTAGTTCCCACAATTTAGCATAATGGCTTTGGTGTGCTAACAGCTCTTCATGGGTTCCTTCTTCCACAACTTCGCCTCCCATAAAAACTAAAATTCTATCCATATCTGATAAGGTGGCCAAGCGATGTGCAATCACAATTGTCGTACGATTCCGCATTAAATATTCTAAGCTCTCCTTTATTTTTTTCTCGGTAATAGAATCTAACGCAGAAGTTGCCTCATCCAAAATTAAAATGGGTGCGTTTTTTAAAATAGCACGTGCAATCGCAATGCGTTGACGTTGTCCCCCCGACAACTTTAAACCACGTTCCCCAACCATTGCGTAGTAGCCCTCGGGCAACAATTCAATAAATTCATGACAATGTGCTTTTTTAGAAGCTTCTATAACTTCTGCATCACTTGCATTCAAACGTCCATATCGAATATTTTCTAAAAGGCTTCTGTGAAACAACATGGGATCCTGGGGAATCATGGCAATTTGAGAATGTAGACTTTCTTGTGTGACATCTTGAATATTCTGCCCATCAATCAAAATTCTACCTCGACTTATTTCAAAAAATCTTAAAATAAGGCTTGCAAACGTTGTTTTGCCACCGCCCGAAAACCCTACCAATCCTACTTTCTCTCCACCTTTAATGGTGAGGGTTTTATCTTTAAAAACATTCTTTCCTCTATCATAATTAAAAGTGACCTGTTCAAAAACAATCTCACCTTTAGGAACTTTTAAAACTGAAGCATTAGGCTTATCCACAATCTCGTGTGGTACATTAATAATAGAAAGCGCTTGTTGGCAAATGCCAAGCTCTTGGGAAAATGTTAAAAAATGGCTTGCCAAATACCATAAACCCTGCATAACAGTCATGGATAACGATAAAATAAGAGCAAAGTCTCCGATTGTTACCAAACTATGCTCTCTTGCGTAAATTAAAACTCCCACCATGCAGCCAAATAATATTGTTACAAATGTGCCTTGCAAAATTTTCATTTTGAAGGTATGCCATTGTAAATCTTGCTCGCGTCTTTTGGATTCTTCTACATATTTTGCAAGATAACGTTTTTCAAAAGTGTTACGAGCAAATAATTTAGCATTGATAATGTTAGTAACACTGTCAACCAACTTTCCCATACAAAGACTATTACTCTCAGAGAAGAGAATTGAATATTTTAAAGTTCTTTTATACGTCCAAAAAGCAACGCTTAAGAAAAGAAGAGACCATACCAATAGTACCAAACCAGCCAAAGGATTAACAAAATAAATAGTTGCCGTAGCAATTAAGAGCGCTGCAATTTGTGAAAACATAGGTTCGACCAACTGCGCAATAACCGATTCAGCACCCCTCGCCATATCTGCAATTTTATTAGAAAGACTGCCTGTAAAATTCTTTTGAAAATAACTATAAGAATGCTGCTGTAAATAAGCAAACATTGTATTAACAATATCAGCCCTTACTTTTGGCAAAGTCTTTAATTTAAAATAATCAAACAAAGCCCAACTAAAATCCATGGCTTGATAAAGTAATACAAAAAGTATGGCTGGCATTAAAACAACGGATAATAAACTTTCTTTTGCTCCATGTTGATATGCAACAACGTCATCAATAATTAATTTCATCAAATAAGGATTAAGTGAGGTTAAAATGGCGTATAAGAAAACCGCAATCAACATTCCAATAAAAGTTACATAATAGGGACGTATAAAATGCCATAAAAACGCAATCAATGTTTTTGGTAACATATTGATAAGTCCTATTATAAATAGCTGATCTTAAGTCTTTAAAAAAACATCATATCATATTTTTAAACTTAACTCAATATGACAAATTAGGGGGGATCTCCAAATATAATTAAAAAATCTATTTTTTTCAGCACTGTCTCAACTTATAGACTGTTTTTGCTAGAATGTGGGTTAATTTTTTCCAATTAGTGCAAATACTTAGGTTTGGTCTAGTTTGCCTTATTTTAAAAATTTCATAGTATTTTGTAATACAAGTATTAATTTTTTTGTGTGTTTGAATCGTTGCTGGGTGGTATTAAATGCCCTTGCATAATTTGATCCTCAGCAACTCTGGTGTTGGATAAAAACCTGTATGCAGCTTTAATATTAGACTAATCCTGACAAGCTAAAGTATAGACTTGCCTATTCTGTTAGATAAATTTTTTATAAATATCCAAATCGTTTTTTATACGATCATCTTTAAATTTACAACCATCAATTTCAGCATCAAACCATGTTTCACTATAACAGTTCATCCGAACTCTCCCCCCAATTAATAATAATTTAATTAAAATATTATTACCAAAATTGTGGGTAATTGAAAGATTCGCCGTACGCTAAAGCCAGAAAATATTAATCGGCAGATAATTTAAATCTTTCGTAATACTTTTCATATAATTTAGCTGATTCACCAATGTCCATTATAAACTTAGCTTTCTTCATAAGTTGTGCGTTTGGATAAAGAATGAAGCTATTGCGCATCTCTTCTGGAAGTAGCTGCATTCCTGCATAATTTGCAGATGAGTAGCCATTTTCAATGCTTACTTTGGCTGAAATATCAGTACGCAGTAAAAAATTTATAAAACGATATGCATTTTCGATGTGAGGTGCGTATTGGGGTATTGCAAGACAATCCAACGAAATGACATATCCTTCTTGAGGATAAATAAATTCTAAATTTGGATTTTCAGAAATTATGCTGTAAATGTTACCATTCCATGCCATGCCAATAGAGATATCTTCATCAAGGTAAATTGCTCTTTGCCCTTCAGTACTAAAAATCTTAACGTTGGTCATTAAAGATTTAAGTTTTTCAAACGCTTCTTTAATGTGATCTGGATTGGTTTCATTTACTGAATAGCCCAAAGCCATTAAAGCGACTGAGAAAACTTCTCTAGTATCATCTAACATAAGCAATTGATCTTTGAATCTAGAAGACCATAAATCTTTCCAGGCTGTTATGTTATGATTTGGAAAATATTTTTTATTAACGGTTATACCAGTAGAAGTCCATAAGTAAGGAACACCGTGTTCGTTATTTAAGTCATAATCTTTGTTTAAAAAATCTGGATTGATATTTTTAAACTCTGTAAGTCTAGAAAAGTCTATTTTTTGAATTAAATTTTGCTTTGCTAGCCGTTTAATAAAATAATTTGATGGAATAATGACATCGTAGCCTGCTTTAGAATTGCTTTTGAGTTTGGCATATAGAGCTTCATTATTTAAATACGTTGAATGGTTGATTGTAATTCCTGTTTCTTTTTGGAACTGATCAATGATACTTTCTGGCAGATAATCTGCCCACGTATAAACATTTACTATATTTTCAGAAGACCATACTTGCATGGTTGTTAAAAAAAAAGATATTAACAATATTTTTTTCATATACAAAATTTTAATTTCTCAGAATTTAAATAATTACCAAACGTCTTATGGCAAAAAATACAATAAGACAATTTGACTAAAGCAGTATGATTTTGATTTATAGGTTCAAGAATAGATGGTCTTTAGGAAAGCATTATAATATTTTCTATATATTACATTGCAGCAATGTATGGTCTTTTGCATCATAATTACTGGGTTGCCCTCAAGATAATTGATTTTATGAACAATTTATTGACATTTTAATGCCTATGGTTAAAATGTCAATGGGTAACGTAATTAAAAATTTGGTTTTAGTGCGAAAAAAACTAAAGACTAATAAATTCAATCGTACTATCAAGTTAAAATCACTTTTTTTGCTAGAATGGAGACCGTGTGAAACAGCGGGTACAAAAAGTCATTCAACTTGTTTGTAATTAAATAAATTTTTCTGACAAATTTATTTAATTACAAACAAGTTGGCAGTGCCTATTTAATAATTTGTCTCACCTAATTGACAACCCAATTCATCTACCATTTCAAAACCTTTCATAAAAACCGATCCTTGATAAACTCTGGCAGATTCAAAAGAGGACTGACACCAGTCTCCTCCCACTAAAAACCTAGGCAAGATCTTTGAATTTTTCTTAATTTCTGGCAAGTTAAAATATCGTCTAAACTGAACACTGCCACCTTCATCACGCCAAGTTTCTGATAAAGCTCCATCCAACAAAGTGGTTTGAAAATAAAAATGGATCTTATGCAAATTATCTTTTAAATCAAAACATTCCAACACGTGTAATAAGTTACCCGCTTTAACCATTAGTCCCGTTTCTTCATAAACTTCTCTTTCCACACAATCCGTTAGACTCTCTTTTCCTTCCAAACGCCCACCAGGAAGATACCAATAATCGCCATTATCACTAACAAACAGTAAACGATTATCTTCTACAACTAAACCACGAGCTGCAATTCTAAACTTTAATTCTTTGTCCATTTAATGGTGCCTTCGGTAAGATTCTTTCAAAACATAACTTAAGACCCCAGCTAAAACTAAGGCTGCAGGCAATATTGCCAAAGCGCTGGAATAATCTCGTATGGTTAATACAGGTAAGCCATTAACCACCAATTGAGCATTATCCAAAAGTTTCCCAATCAATGTAGGCAATACCATGCCTCCTACCATAGTGGCCATATTGGTAAAAGCTACCGCAGTTGCACTTATAGAAGAACGAGATAAATCATTACTAACTGCAAAAATTAATATTTCAGCACTTGCAAAAAAAGCAGAGAAAAATAATAAAGGATACATCCACATCAAAGAATTACTTGGGAAAAGAATTACTAAAGCCATCAAACCCGCAGCAACAAAAGACCCTATCATCAAAGGAAGGCGCCTACTTTTAACCGCATCAGAAATAACTCCCCAAACAGGCCCCCCTAAAGCAAAGCCAAAAAACATCATCGAAGCCCCAATAGCTGCATCATATCTAGACATACCTGCTGCTTCTAAAAATCTTACCGCCCATACCTCTGCAAAGCCTGTAATTGGTAAAAATGTTAGGCAGCCAATGATTGCGTTTATCCACATTTGCGAACTTTTAACCATTTCTTTAAGGTGTACAAATTGCCGATGCACCATATCATCCATGTCTACTGGTTTATGCAAAGCTGTACTGGTTTTTTCTTTTTCTTTATCTCTTAATACCAACCAAAGTATTAACGCTAAAATAACGCCAACAACCACTGCGTAATATAACGTATCTCGCCATCCCACTGCTTCTACTAAATAACTCATTGTTACAGAGCCACTCATTGCACCAAACATTCCCAAAGCAGTACAAAGACCCGCCATCAGTGCAAAATGCCTGTGCGGTAACCAATCATTTGAAATTTTAAGAACACCTACATAAGCAAATGCCGAACCAAACCCCACTAAAAATCGTCCAATTTGTGCGACAAAAATCTGTGAGGTAGCGGCAAAAAGATAAGTTCCAAAAGCACAAAGAAAACAAGCAAATGTTAAAATACGCCGAGGCCCAAAACGATCTGTCATAATCCCAACGGGAATCTGCATAGGTGTATAAGCATAGTAATAACACGCGGCTAAATGCCCAAAAGCCGCTTCCCCTAATAAAAAGGTTTCCTTTAATTCTGCACTCATCACACTTGGCGCGACTCGTAAATAATACTCATAACAATAAAAAATCGCTCCCAATAAGCACATAATCACAGCAGTAGCTGTTAATGATTCACTTCCCTTCTTTTTCATATAAAACTCTTCGGAAACTGATTTGGAAGATAGATCCATAAGTCAATACCTCCTATTTTTTTAAGATCTTTTTTAAGCCACGTTGTTGTTTGTCTGCCTAGATTTTTCAAATATCTTAAAAATCAAAAGTAGTTATTCTACCGCTTTATGGCTGTGATTTTCCACTGTATAAGGAATTAAAAAATAGGAAGTTAAATTGCTATACCGTTGGGTATATCTGGTCGGGGCGAGAGGATTTGAACCTCCGACCACATGCACCCCATACATGTGCGCTACCAGGCTGCGCTACGCCCCGAAGGGGTGAATATAACATGAGGCACCTGCTTGCGAATATACCCCTCCCCTTAATGCTTTGGGTATATACTAAACTCACCCGCTGCGGGCATTATCACCACGATATTGTTGCACCTTTACTTTAAGCTTTTGACCTGCTTTAAAAGTAACCACTCTCCTTGCTGCAATTAATTTAGGTTCGCCCGTTTTAGGATTACGTCCTGGTCTGGCCTTTTTATCTCTCAATTCAAAATTACCAAAACTAGATAACTTAACAGAGTTTCCCTCTTCTAAACTTAGGCGGATCTGCTCGAATACTTGATCAACTATTTCCTTGGAGACCAGCTTTGTTATCCCAAGTTCCTTTTGCAGCCCTTCCGCAATTTCAGCCTTGGTTAGTGTCATAGCTTTATTCCCTTAAGGTTGCATGAAACCGATTAGAAAGTGTGGTAACAACATTATCTATAATGTTATTTACTTCACCTTCTACTAGCGTGCGCGATGGATGCTGTAAAATCAAGCTTAACGCAATACTTTTTTTATGAGATACCACACCTTCACCTTCATAGGTATCAAATAAGGTAACCTGTTGCAGAAAATCGCCTGCACACTCCGAAATAGCAGATCTAACTTCTGCAGCCAATACGGTTTTTTCTATTAATATTGCAATATCACGACGGATCATCGGAAATTTCGATACAGGCCGAAATACAGTTCTTTTAGCTTTTTTTAACGATTCCATATTCAATTCAAACACAAACATTGGACCCTCTAATTCTAAAGTTTTTAGAATATTTGGATGCAATGCCCCTAAATAACCGATATGACCATCTGCTCGTACTACTCTCGCCGCTTGACCAGGGTGAAGCGCTGGATGTTCTGTTTTTTCAAAAGAGATTTCTTGTTCTCCTCCTAATGCTAACAATGCTTCTACTTCTTCTTTTAAATCGTAAAAGTCATGCGCCCGTTTTTTAAGACCCCATTGCTCTTGATAGAGTGAACCCGCACAAATACCTGCTAAAACCTCTCTTTCTATAATCCCATCATTTTCCCTAAAAAAACAATTTCCCAATTCAAATAAACGTGTACGCATCAGTTGTCGACGCTGGTTATAACATACTGCCTGTAATAAACCTGGCCATAGATTTGTTCTCATTGCTTTCATTTCTGAGCTAATAGGATTGGCTAACGTTAAAGGATCTTCCATATTTAATAATTGCATTAATTCTAAATCAACAAAACTATAAGTTATAACTTCATAAAACCCTCTACTGGTTAATAATTTTTTAAAAGAAGTAGCAGGGATCTGTGCCTCAGAAATGGGGAAAAAATCTAGAGCGCCACTTAATTTTTCACTTTTAAAATGATGGAAGCCATACAACCGTGCAATTTCTTCAATTAAGTCCACTTCTAAAACCAAATCTTGTCTAAAGGGGGATGGATACACCTTAAAGCCTTGCGCCTCAACTTCTATTTTTAAAGCCGAACGTTGTAAAAGATCTAAAATTTCTTGATCAGAAAATTCTACGCCTAAGAGGCGAAAGATTTGCTTTTTCCTTAGAAAAATAACAGGACGTTCAAATAAATACGAACGTTCTTTGTGTTCGCCGATAGGCCCAACCTTTCCTCCTGTTATTTCCACTAATAATTGTACAGCTCGTTTTAAAGCATGTTTCTGTAAAGTTGGATCAACACCTCGTTCGAATCGATAAGAAGCATCCGTTTTTAACCCATACTGCTTAGCGGCTAATCGCACAGCAACGGGATCAAAATAAGCACTTTCTATAAAAATATCGGTTGTAAGATCCGTGACAGCACTATCAGCACCGCCCATAACACCGGCAATAGCCTGGACTTTTGTTTTATCTGAAATAACCAATGTTCCAGCTTTTAATTCAAGCGCTTGACCATCCAATAATACAACAGATTCACCCGACTTCGATTCTCTAACAATAAGCTCTGAATCTATTTTGGTTAAGTCAAACGCATGCAAAGGCTGTCCCAGTTCCACCATAACATAGTTCATAATATCCACAATAACAGACACGCTTCTTATTCCCGCCATTTCTAACCGACTTTTAAGCCAAAGTGGCGTTAACACACTAGAATTAACATTTTTAATCACACACCCCACATAATAGGGACAAAATTCAGAACTTTTAATTTGTACGGGCACTGTATCAACAATGTCGATGGAAGGTTCTACAACAACTACAGGCTGATAAGCAGTTCTATTCAAAAGGGAGAGTTCTCTTGCGATTCCTTCCATACTTAAACAATCACCCCGATTTGGAGGAATTTTAAAAGTCCAAACCGCCTGTTTAGGATCTTGAGTAAATTCCAAACTGTCTACTTCGATACCTGCATTGGTGAACTGTTCAACCAATTCAACAGCAGATAAGGAGGGATCAATAAAAGTTCTTAACCAAAGCTCACTTACTTTCATTTCTTTATAATACCTTACGCAATAACTTGTGCCATCCGTTAACCTATTAATTCTATTCATTATGCCGTAAGACCTCTGCTTCAGCTAGAGGAGTTAAGGCCTTAATGAAACGTTTGATTAAGGTTAAAAATTAAATTTTGTTTTCTAACTTTATTCTGAGTTTTAATTTTCCTTCCTCCTAGTGTTCTACTGCCACCAGTGAATAGTGTTTTTTCTTCGCATATTCCTGCAATACCGCTAGGTCTATTTTTTGAGTTTTGCAACGGGTTGGATTATAAAATATGGAAATTTCCTGCATTTCTTGAATGGGCAGATCTTCAACAGAGTGTCCTTCCAATACTTTAATCGCCAATAACGCCCCCGCCTCACCAATTTTATTTTCTCGAACTCCCAATCCAAATGTTGCACCTTCAGACACTGTACCTTCATCTCCTGTAATAAGAGGGATCTGGTGTTTTTCTGCCGCTGCAACCAACATGCGGATCCCACTGGCAATTAAATTATCTTTTAAAATTAAAATTGCTTGAGATTTTTTTGAAATGCTGCCCATCGCAATTTCAAAGTCCACAAGATTTTGCACCATAATAACTTGAACTGTTATTCCCAATTGCTTAGCGTAATGAGAGATCTCATCTACTTCCGTAAAAGTTTTTTCATTACCTCCATGAAAAAATAAAGTAATAGTCTTAATATACGGGGCGGTTTCTTTAATAAAATCTAATTTCTTTTTACCGCCAATCTCATCTAATATTCCAGTCATATTTTTAGGATCGCGTTTCTGACGATCACTTTCAAAATATAAAGCAGCCAAACTCACAATGGGTTGATTTTTAACAAGCGCAAGTGTCATTTGAGTAGTGCTGGTTCCAATAGGAACAATCATATCCACTTGTTGACCTACAAATAATTCGATAATACTTCTTTGTAATTTGATATCTCCTTGCGCATTTTGCACATTAAAAACCACAGAGTTCTTAAAATGTTCACTGATCTTTTTTTGAAATCCGTCGACAATTTCTCGTAAGGCAACATGTTCTATCGGGATCAAGATCCCAATGGTTTTTGGCTTTTCTGTACGAAAATAGGATAAAAAATTAAAACAACAAAGAGCACCAACCCCCAATAATACAATGCAAACCACACCAATTTTTTTACGCATAATACATCATCCTTCCTTCAAATTTTGAACGAAAAACAAAAAAATTTATAAAAAAATAAATAAAATTAAGTGCGCCAGTGGCGCCAAAAAAGAAGGAGTATAATTTGTCTAGGATAACGTAATGATGGGGAAGGTGATATTAGCATGTTTAAAATCCTCTTTGCGAAGGGTATATTTATTCAAATACAACAAATGAACAGCGTTGATTATTTACCAACGCCAACCATAACTTGTTTCAAATAAATAATTGCTGAATATCATAATTTTTATGTTAACCTTTAATTTAAGGAAAGTCAAAAAAAAATTACTTAAGCTTTAATCCTTATTTTTTAATGTAATAAGTAATTGTTGCATATCGCTTGGTACAGGGATCTCCCAATCCATCTCTTCACCTGTTACTGGATGTAATAACCCTAACGCTTTTGCATGCAAGGCTTGTCGTGGAAATGTTCTTAAACAATTTTGAAGGTTTTCACTGATCTTAGGGGGTAAACGTAAACGACCACCATATACCTTATCTCCAATAAGAGGATGGTGAATATAGGCCATATGGACTCGGATCTGATGAGTACGCCCCGTTTCAAGCTGTACCTTAAGGTGGGTATGTGCACTAAATCTCTCTAGCACTCTATAATGCGTAACAGCAGGTTTTCCTAACTCTAATACTGCCATACGAGTTCTTTCCTGAGGATGTCTCCCTATAGGGGCATTAACTGTACCCCCAGAAGGTAAAACACCACAAACAACCGCTTCATACACACGCTTAACCGTTCGAGCTTGTAAGGCTGCCACCAATTTTGTTTGTGCCACCAAAGATTTTGCCACCACCATTAGGCCGGTTGTATCCTTATCTAAACGGTGTACAATACCAGCACGAGGTATTTGGTTTAAAGACGGACAATGATGCAGCAAGGCATTTACTAAAGTTCCTAATTGATTGCCACGTGCAGGATGAACCACCAAACCCGCTGGCTTATTTACCACCAAGATCTCTTCATCTTCATAAATAATCTCAAGAACAATGGGTTCTGGAACCCAGCTTGAAATTACCTCAATTTCTGCTTTTATTTCAATTTTATCCCCTTCCACTACTTTATCGCGGGGACGTTTTAAAGCACCATTTATCTGTACGTTACCCTTCTCGATCCAACTTTTTAACCGCGAACGAGAGTGTTCTGGAAATGCAAGCGCTAATGCCTGATCCAGACGTCTTCCAGAATATTCCGCTGTAATTTCAACCAATAATTGAATGGATCGCTGTAAATTGCTCATAGTACGAAGACCAGCTTATAGAAATATTCTAAAATGTGCAAATTATACTATAAAAGTTAGAAATTTAAATTATAATACCAACCAATTATCATGCCCGTTAACAATTTGAGGAATTGCCAGTCACGTCCATCTGAGTTAGACTTACGCTGATCTTAAAAGTAAATGGTGTTTCCGTTGATTAACTTACGAATTATTTTAGTAGTAGTGGCTGCCCTCTTATTAATGGCTTGTAATACCAATAATAAAGATGCTTATAAGGGCATGTCTGCCGCACAAATTTACACTCAAGCAGAAAAAAATGTGGCCAAAGAAAACTATTCACAAGCCACCAAAGACTTTGAAGCATTAGAAGCACGATTTCCTTATGGCGAATTTTCTGATAAAGCACAACTGGGTTTAGTAAACGCT
>CADEGZ010000030.1 GCA_902827015.1 uncultured Pseudomonadota bacterium | reverse complement strand
GAAGAATCTCCCACCTTAGCAAATGGACAGAGAATAATAATGTTAACTCATAAAACGCCATTAAAAGACACTTTGGGGAATACTGTGGGAGTTATGGGTATCTCTATTGACATTAGCGAACGAAAAAAAATGGAGGAAGATCTCAAGCTTGCTAAGGAACAAGCTGAAGTAGCAAACAAAACCAAAACTGAATTTTTAGAAAATATGCGCCATGATATTAGAACCCCTTTGAGTGGAATTGTCGGTCTTTCAGAACTTTTAAATGGAGAGTTAGATAAATCTAAGATCCGAGAGTTTACTGCTAATTTAGACAAGGCAAGCAAAGAGTTACTTCGTTTTTTAAATGAAATTTTAGAATCTATTAACGTTTCTTCTGGAGAAATTCCGTTATTGAATAAGAAATTTAGTCTTAGAGAAACCTTAGAAAATGTGGTAAAACTTCATCAACCCGCCGCTGTTAAAAAACAATTGGAGTTAATATTGCATGTCGATGAAGACGTTCCACAATATCTAATTGGTGATCCAGTTAGAATTTATCGAATAATACTGGAATTAATAGTCAATGCTTTAAAGTTTACACAAAAAGGATGGGTAAGTGTTTTTGCAAAGGTTGGAGAAAGAGTGGGGAGAAACGTTATTATTAAAATCTTTGTTGAAGACACTGGGATTGGGATCCCCGCTGAAAAACAACAAGATCTTTTTGTTAGTTTTAAGCGCTTAACACCTTCTTATGAAGGGATATACAAAGGAGCAGGTTTAGGCTTATCAATTGTTAAGAAATTCCTTAAAGAATTGGAAGGGGAAATTTATGTTAAAAGTCATTTAGGGGAAGGAACTAAATTTGTTTGTATAATTCCTTTAAAAGTACCTTTATTAGAAGAAGATCCTTTTGAGGATCAAGTACCTTCTGTAGAAGTAAAAGTGGAAGACAATAAAACACTAAAACAAGATAAACAGTTGATTAAGAAATGTGGATTAATAGTGGAAGATCAGTCGATTGCAGCTTTAGTTGCGAAGGAATTATTAATGGAGCAAGGATGTGAGGTTGATGTCGTTGAGAGTGGAGTGGCCGCGGTTAAACAGGCACAAATGCGTCAGTATGATTTTATATTCATGGATATTGGATTGTCTGATTTAGATAGTTATGAGGTAACAAAAAATATTCGGGCGCTTGAAGTAAATTCTGAACACTCAACTTTTATTATAGGACTCACTGGTCATGTAGATGCAGAAGAAAAACAGATGGGCTTAGATGCGGGCATGAATGTTGTTTTAACTAAGCCGTTAACACAAGAGATGATTATTAGTATCTTCAAAAATTTTATTTTTGATAGTTTAGCTAAAAAGCAATAGCTTTATGGAGAACATATATAAAATTGATTTTAAAAAAGGCCAAATAAAACCTCTACAACTTCGTGTGCGCGGACCCTATCATTAAATTTTATTTGTTTGCAATCTAAATTTTCTAAAAAGTCATTTTTTGACAATTCGTCCATAAACAATTGGTATCTCCAATTATTTTCTTTATCAGTGTATTTAATGACATAAACAAAGTCTTCGTCAAAAACATCTGAATTACTTGATCTATACTCGTCTAGCCCTCTCATCATCTATTTCCTTGAAGAAATTTGTATTACTAAATTATTACTTATTTTCTTCTAGTTTCTCAACCCTTCCTGAAAATTATTTTTTCCGAGAAAAGTCAGAAATTTAAATAACTATTTTTGCTAATACCTTTTAGTATAAGTTTAAACCGTAACTGTTTCAGGTTAAAAGCTCATGTATAATACCCGGAAATTTGAGCAAGATTAAGAATAGAGATTTTTATTTATGATTGTACTGGTGTGGAATTCATTAGAAAAGAGGTTAAAGAATGAATGCAGATGAACTTTTCACCGATATCGTTAAAGATATCCCTATTAATATGTTTGCTGTGGATGTGGTAATAGATAAACCACACCATGTTTACGCTAAAATCTATAAAGGTAGTAAGAAAAATAAAGACCTATTAAGTAATGAAAAATTAGCTCAATATTTGGGTCTTGGTTCTGCTTCAAATATTATTGACGCTTCAGATGAAGATTTATGGCCATATTCTTTGGATCAAATCTACAGCAATGATGAATTGGTAATGAAAAAGGGCGGTTTAATAATTGTTCCTGAGATACAAGTCATGTCTAGACAATGGGAAGCATTCGATGCATATAGTGTTAAAAGACCTCTTTATAATGAAGGCAAAGAAATTATTGGAGTAGAAGGCATTTCTTTTGTTATTAAGAGAGAACCTAGTAAGAATATAGAACTTAGCAAGCATTTTATGCGGCTTTCGGAAAAACAAAGACGTTGTCTGTTACTAATGATGAAAGGGTTTCACATGCGCACAATAGCTAAATCACTAAATGTTTCAGAAAGAAGTGCATATTATTTGCATAAAAGGGGAATGAAACAATTAGGATGTCAGAGTTTCACCAAATTTGTGGTTGATTATCATTTTTTATTGCGAACTGAAGAAGAATTTGTTTTTAATAGTTCATCAAAACAACAAAAAATCGATTAAATTTGCAAGTTATTTTTCTACTGTATAAACATTACGTTCAATTTTTGAATCTGTTCTTTTTTGAAAACCATTTTTATAATGGTTTCATTGATAATTTAGAGATTTAGAATGCAATATGACTCGATAAATCGATTTATAAATCAAGTATTGTTAAATGATTAAATTATATTAATGAAGGAATAAACAAATGAATTTTATGCGAAGCCCATTTTATATAAAACATTTTAAAATGATGTTGTTGCGAGATTTTGTAGGCAGACTTGAGATCAGATCAAGTAATAGTTTCAGGCTAGATCGTGTGTTGTTAGCAAAACGCGTGAAATGCAAATTTGTATGCCAAAAAATTTTCTTGCAAAGGTCTTTGCCTTGTTGTAGCTTTAAAAGACCGCTTTTCCGATTTTTGGAAAGGAAGGCGCGTATGAAAGATGCTGACAACACCTCCCATACGCTGGCCAAATTAGACCATGTAGAGGTCCAAATGGTTAACGCTAATAATATAGCAGGCTCGTGTTTGAGTCTAATTAAGTTAACGTTTTTAACTTACATTAAGGCTTTATATACATTTCGCTATTCCAGCAATCACCATAAAAGACGCTCAACCTCCATAAAGGACTTAAGGTTTTTAAGTCCCCTAAAGTTTTTTCATGGGAGATTGAACAACTGGAATAGCAGTTATTTTAGCAAAGCTTTAAGGCTAATCATAGCCTTATGGCGCCCTGGGGCTCTTCGGTCTGATTTATTTAAATTAAATGAGACAGGGGAGCCCTATAAATGCTAGCGACTAACCTAAAACAACTGCCATATTCCCGCTGGGAAGATGTTTGTTATCCAGTGTCCACCATTTTAGAGATGGTCAGCGCCTTATGTAAGGAACGGCTAAGTATCATGCAGCAAGCCTGTGTTAACGATATTAGTGATGCGGTCAGCCGATTACTTATGCTGTCTAATCTGTTAGTTAAAAGAGAGGGTAAAACTCGTTCTTCTGGTACTCCACCTTATATTTTGTTGGTAGAAGATAACGATATCGTGGCTACCGTAGAAAATAATTTACTAACCAATTTAGGCTGTGAAGTAGATGTCGCCACTAATGCTACCGATGCGTTAACGCTAATCACTACTCATGATTATGACTTAATCCTGCTAGATGTGGGTTTACCTGATATCAGCGGTATTGAACTTGCTAAAACCTTAAGATTTTGCCTTAAAGACCAATGCCCGCATTTAATTGCGGTTACCGCTTTATCAGATGAGACGATGGTTCAAGCCTGCTTAGCGGCGGGCATTGAGCAAGTACTCACTAAACCCGTTACCCTCAATACGTTTAAACATATTCTTGCGAGCATTAATAATCATTTACCAAATAGGGAGCCAGTATGAGTTGTTTTTTAGTTATTGGCTAATGCCTAGCCTTTAAATTCATCTTTTTTATTTAAGTATTTAATTAACAAGCGTTTTAGATCGGCAAGAACTTTTTGTCGCCAAAATTTAACAAGGACCCATTTATGAATGAAATATGCAGTGAAATTAACTTCCAATCATTAAAAAATAAGCCGTATAGAAATATTCCAAGATCCTTATTGTTGTCTGTTATTAAAGAGCTGCCAGATTATGCTGCTTTGGTATATCTAGTGCTTTACGATTTATCTGAGCTCAACCAAAAATATCCAGGTACCGTATTGGCTTCCTATCTTTCTTTATCCAAGTATTTGGATAAATCGGTTAGGAGTATTGGCAGAGCTTTAAGGACTTTAAAACGGGAAGGCTACATTGAGTACCAAGAGAAAACAAAAGCCATCACACCGTTAATATTATTCGAGTACGCTGCCTTCAACCTTTAGCCGAGAGGATAATACGAGAGAAACAGAACCGTAACGCTGTGGTAAGACTGGCATCACTCAAGAGAAAAGCATACTGGCGAACAACAAATGATATTAATCAGCAGGCAGCAAGCATTTGATGGGTTTACGCAAATGCAGCGTATTGCCATTCAGCAGCATATCTTGGGACGAACAAGTTCAGCTGCCGATTCTTCTGCTATTGGCGGTACGCAATCTGCGTGCGTTAGGACATCCATGACCGAGGGACAGGACAAAAATGTCCAACATATGAGAATAAATAACAACAGAGCAGAACAACACTTGTTAACAATAGACGCACCTCGCGCTGTGGATAATTCAACGAGCATTCAAGAATGTACGCACCATGCTGATGTTAATTTAAAAAATACCACGATTATTAATAACTCATCTCTTAAAGATTCTGAGAAACATGCAACGGTTATTAAAAAGCTAAAAGCGACGTACCGCTGCGGCGAAGTTCATATCAACTTGCAACAAAAATATTCGCTGAGAGCATTAATTCACGAAGCACTGGGTTCATACCAGCAACCCAAATTTAAACCAAACTACAGGTTTTAAGCATGCATTGAATACGGCTGCCAAAATGATTCGGGCGGGAACTTGGTCTACGCCGAAGCAATTGTCATATTGGCAGAGTTTGAAGCGCGAACAAGCAACATTTCGTTCCAAACGACAGGAGAAAGAAGCGTTCCAGAAAGTTTTTAGTTCTCAATTCAGTACTTTTTTCAATGGGCTTCGTTATTCCTCTGCGCCAGCGAGATAACGGAAAAAGAGCTTTTAAAGGAGAAACTAATAGGACTTAGAAATATTAGTTGTGCGAAGTATAGCACATTGATTGTATAAAATTTATATTTTTCTAAAATCACCGAACGTTGTGAGAATGTTGTATTGCCTTTTTTTAGCTTTTTTATAGGAGATTTTGAAAAATTTTTCTTGAAAAAATGCTTGACGATTGTTGTAATTGCTGTTTTAATCATGTTTAGTATAAGAAGGATTTTAGATGACACGATTTCAAAAACTTTTGATTGTTATAACGTTGATGGTTTTGGTTATTTTTATAATTGCAAAACACATATTGGTTACAACGCCAATAGTTCCTGAGCATTATGATACAAACGAATTTTCAGGAAAGTCAGAGGTAACAGATGCAAATGACAAGGTTTAAAATGAGGTTTAAGATTTAAATGTTTTAAAGGTGCACGAAGCGGGAAATTTTAGAGAGTCCCCGCTTCATGCGGTATCCACGAACAGTTTGGAAAGCCCATGGACAGTTGTAATTATATTGAAAATTTATGGTCTGAGCAACCCTATAAACAGGCTCGACATAATCTTTTTACCTCACAGACGAGTAATACCACTCTTTTAGACTTCCAAGACTTATTTTGGCTGTATGCGGCTCTGATTGAGCGGGCTGAGCTGAACCATTCCGACAAGCTGATTATTTCCACTCGCGGCCTTACTAAGCAACTGGGTTTGAGTACTGAGAGCCTCATTCAAGGCATTCGTTATCTAAAAGAAAACGGCTATTTAGAAATGTTAGGTCTTTATTTAAAAAGTCATTCTGACTCTAAACCCCAATCTTTAGTATTTCACAAGGAGTAGCCATGCCCAAAAAACTTTGTATTTATCTTTTAACAGTTGCCATAGGTTTGACGTGCGGCTATTTGTTTGCCGGAGAAGGAATTGAAATCCCAATTGCGGAACCCACAACCGAAGAGCTTGAGCAGTCTTTCAGGGATTTTCAACCGCCATTATTGGAAAGTTCATTTGAGCCATGTACCACAGGAGAGTGCACCAATGTTAAAGAATAAATTAAACGTTCAATTAAAGGAGCCATTACTTATGAAATTTTATCAATTAAATCATACCCAGTTATGGTCGATTGCAGCGGTCGTGGGCGCATTAACGCTTGCTTTATATGGCGGTGATACTTTTGCAGCCCCGGAAGATGCGTTAGCTGAATTAGGAGCATTGACTACGATGGCAGAAAAAGCTAACAAAACTGCTTCTTGGATTGCTGGTGGTACCGCTCTATCTTTAGGCGCTATCTATGCCATGGTTAAACAAAGTCCTTTGGTCTTTGGCTCTGCTTTAGTAGTGGCGCTAGGCGCTTACAAGGGCGCTGCATTGATAACGGCAACGATGGTGATTTAAGTGGAGAGCAGTATCCCTGTGTTTTTAAACCAAGCGCCCAGGTGGTCGTTTTTTGAGAAAAACGAAGTGGTGTTATTTATGCATGTGTTTGTACTGTTCTTTTTATTTGATTTCATGGTGATGGGGCTTTTGTTTGGAGTGGTGGCTGTGCATATCAAGAGAAAGTTACAAAAAAGCTCCTTGGGTAATTTAACCAAGCTTGGTATGTATTGGTTATTGCCGCACTCCATTAGTGGTTCTTTTTTTAATGTGGTACCCGCCTGTTACATCAGAGAGTTTGCAGGATGAAGGCAGATATTGTTATTGGAAACTACAACCAAGCCATAGAGTGGCGCAACCGCTTCTTGTTTGCAGCCATAGGGATGCTTATTTTGAATGTTGCGCAAGCATTTTCAATTTATCAATTAATCGCCCGTCAAAAGACCATAGTAGTGCCAGCCACTTTTCATCGCGAGTTTTTAATCGGAGAACATAAGGTTTCCGACAGTTACTTAGAGCAGATGTCGCAGTATTTTTCATCCTTATTATTAAATGTAACACCCAGCACATTTGGCTCTCATATTGAGAACCTATTGCAGCATGTAGCTTCTGAGCATTATGCAGACTTTAAAAGTAACCTGATTAACCAAAAACAAGAAATCGAGAAAAAGGGCCTATCGACCAGCTTTTATATCAGCAATTTTAAGGTTTATCGAAAAGCCTTGGTAGTAAAGCTTAGAGGCGAACTTCGGATAATGGTCGCTAACGCTGCCATGCAAAGTAAGAGCAATACTTACCAAATTGAATACGTTCACCGGCACGGCAGGCTGTATATCAAAAACTTTAAAGAGATTTCTAAAGAGGAATTTGAACGTGCTTAAAAATAAAATGGTTGTAGTCTTATTTTTCTGTTTACCGCTCGCCGTTCATGCCTATCAACGCGTGCCGGTACAAGAAGGGTATGAAGTCAGCGCTAACATTGCTTCAGAGGGCCTTAACCGAATTGCGGTAGAAGGCGATAAAATTATCAGCATTAAAGGCACTACCGGGCAGTTTGCATTAGAAAAAGACGATGTCTTAGGGCAAATCTACATACAGCCGACCGAGACCAAAGATAAATCCATTCACTTGTATGTTTCAACGGAAAAGGGCCATACCTATTCACTGAATTTAACCAGCTCTGAGGTAAGCCCGGAGAGTATTGTATTGGTGCCGGCGCCTGAAGTATCCCCTCCCTCTGCTTGGGAGAAAAGTACTTCTTACGAAGACAGCTTAAAAGAAATCGTTAAAGCGATGCACACGCAAGTTTTCGAGGGCTATACAGTAGATAAAGCAAAAATAAAGCTCCCTAAAATCCACAACGTACAAATTACTCATCTACAAACGTATTTAGGAGCCAAGTTGTTTGGTGAGGTGCTAGAGGTTAGAAACAACCGCAATGAAGACACGCTGCTTAATGAAACAGACTTTTACTGGGAAGGCGTTAGAGCGGTTGCTATCGTTGATAAAATTTTGCCTGCCAAAAGCAAAACCCGTGTTTATTTGGTGAGGAGCTAAAATGGCTTCGCTGTCACAGCTCTTTAAGCAAAATCAAAAACGTAATGGGATTATCCTAGGCGTTTTTGCGGCGGCGTTAATAGGCGCATTTTTGATTTTTAGCCAAAACAGTGAACCTGTAAAAAAAGAACCTAAAGAAAAACCTACCTTACATAACGTTGCCAACGAAGTCGAAGACAAAAACTTGTGGATGTTTAAATCCGGCGGACAATTAGAAGCAAACCAGAAAAAACAAGACGCGCTTTCCCAGGAGATAGTAGAGCTTAAAAAGGAAATAAAAGAATTAAAAACAGCAAAGCTGGAACAAAATAAAAAAGAGTTAGAGCATGAACATCCATCGGAGCCTCTTGTACCCGTACGTAAAGTTGATACCAACTTTGATGATGATAGCACTTTTACGCAACCCTCAATGCCAACGGGTTCAACTCCAAACCTTGCAATGCCTCAAAGCCCAGGCATCTTGTCTGTCAATCTAAGCCCCATTCCTACAGAGGAAAAGCATTTGCCGCATATTGACAGTTACATTCCAGCGGGCTCTTACGCTAAAGCCGTTTTGTTAAACGGCGTAGATGTCTCTGCGGGTGTTAGCAGTCAGGCTTCTCCTCAACCGGTGTTACTGAAGCTTATCCATAAAGGAAGCTTACCGAATAAGTTCTTTGGCAAAATGAAGGAATGCCGGGCGATTGCTGCTGCTTATGGGGACCTTTCTAGTGAACGGGCTTATATGCGCTTGGAGAAATTAAGCTGTGTGCAGCCTGACGGCCATGTCATTGAAACAGATGTAGATGGTTATGTCAGCGGGCACGATGGTAAAAACGGCATTAGAGGAAAAGTGGTTATCCGCGATGCCGAAATGTTAAAACGCGGATTTATGGGCGGCGTGTTATCAGGCTTAGGTAAAGCCACCAGCAATTCATTTAGCTCTACTAGTGTTTCACCCTTTGGCTCAGTGAACACTTCAACCGCTAAAGGCGCTGAACTCTTTAAACAAGCCGGAGCCCAGGGTACAGCAGATGCCTTTGAGCTAATGGCTCGTTATAACATCCAACGCGCAGAGCAGTATCAGCCGGTTATTCAGATTAGCGCTAATACCAAAGTAGAAATAGTGTTTCATTCGGGCACCAAGTTTGGCGAGCAAAATCGCCAACAAAGACGTGTTGCTAATCCTTTAAATAACCCAGCGCCCGCCAGCGCTAACCAAGATTTTCAGTCTTTATTACAGCAACCAAGGAATCATCCGTGAGAAAATGTTTATTATTGTTTAGTTTGTTCCTTGCTCTTAACGCTCATACCAACGTGATTAAAGACGCTCAAGCATTTTTAACCAGCATTGGTAATCGAGAAGGATTTTGGTTGTACCAATCCAAACAATATTTGTCTGGAACTGAGCAAGACTTTTTAAAAGCGTGTCAATACGCCTCTGGTGGTAAAACTTTATGTGGGGTGGCGGTGTGGCAAAACACCTTATTTGAGCCGCTTCTCAAAATTAAAGCACTTGAGTTTGCTGACAATCAAGTGCTGCTATTTCTCAGAAATGGTAAACGCTCTGAGCAAAGTAAAAATATCCAATGTTTTGCAAAACGCTATGGTCTTAAAGTGATAATACTCGATAAATCGCGCGCAAACCCCTCGTTCCAAAAAGCGTTTATGCGCTTTGTTTCTATTGAGCAGGATGATGTATTTCTATTAAACCCTAAAAAACGTCAAGTTGCGATTTTTAGGAGCCAACACCCGTGCTTATTAGAGCAAGATTTCTTTAATTTTCTTTGGGAAAACATGCCACAAATTGAGGAGAAAAAGTAAATGGCTAAACGATTTCTCTTAGCATTGCTGCCACCGCTCTTAACCGGCTGCGCGGGCAATCAAAAATTCGATTGCCCGCATTCTGGCGGTGTGTATTGTAAGTCTCTCGCTGAGGTGGACAATCAGGTTAATGTTTCTGAAAAACCTAAGAAAGAAATTAAGAAACTAGAGTTTAAAAAAGCGCCTGATTCTCCCTTGCGAGCCCAAGAAGAAGTATTAAGTCTTTGGGTAGCGCCTTATCAAACAGAAGATGGGACTTATCATGAAGAAAAAATAATGCACTTTGTTGCAAGACCCGCAGAATGGGTTGGTGTTTCTTTGGAAATGAAAGAGGAAGATAAATGAAAACCAGTGCTTTAGAAAAAGTAAGAGCGCATTATAAAGAAGTTCAGAAAAACCTCAAGGGGTTTTTTAGTTCTATCGCGTTTAAAGAAGAAAAAGTGTATACCAGCAAAAAATTTAATCTGGAAGACTTTGGATTGTATCCTTTAAACGAATATTTTGAATATGAATATTATGACGATAACACTGGCATTTATCATTGTAAGAACGCCAAAGGTATTGTGTTGGAAGCAGAGCCTATGAATGGGGCTTCTGATAATAACATGGAAGCAATTTATGGATTTTTGCAAAGGACGTTACCTGAAGGCGCTATTATGCACTGTTTGTTATATGCTTCTCCCCACTTGGGAGAAGTATTTGACGATTACGTCGCAGCCAGAAAAGATAGCAATCCTGTTACCCGTAAATTGGCCGAGAAAAGAGCCGAGTATTGGAAAAGAGGCGTTTTTAAGTCTTTGGTGTCTTGGCAGCAAAATGTCTTAAGAGATTACAAACTGCTTATTTGTTTGGTATTTGACCATGAGCTCGATATCCCAGAATCTAAGATTATAAATTTGTATGAACAGCTAAGAGGATTATTTCGGAGCCTAAATGTTCCCAATAGTTTGGTTTCCCCTGCGCGCTTTATGCAATGGGTGGATACCCTATTAAGGCCCAACGGTTCTTTATATCAACCAGAAAACAGCTATCATGAGTTAAATAGTTTAAACAGTCTTTCAAAACTTTTAGCGGCACCTCATCATTTCAAGCGAGTATTTAGTGATCATATTCTAATAGACGATGGCGAATGGCAAATCCGTAATTACCGGGTACAAGAATTTGGTAAAGAAAGTTCACATCTTTGCCAGATGTCTGGGCTAATTGGAAATTTGTTTGAGAGCAATGCCCAGATAGGCTGTCCTTTCTCTTTAAGTTTTATCGTCAAAATCTGCAACGTCTTCGAGGAAAGCCGAAACGCTAACCTTTTAGCTTGGCGCGCTCTACAACGTGCCGAGTCTATTGGCAAGTTCAGCCCTAAAGCCATTCGAGACGCCCAAGAAGCCAGAGAGATCATTAGTGAAATCGAAAAATCAGAACGCTTAGTTTTGGTTTCTTTCCAAATCAGCCTGTATTGCAAAACAGAAGAAGCAGTGGAACACGAAAACAGTTTGTTTAATGTATTCCAATCAACAGATTTTAAATGGCAAATTATTAAAAACTTTATGTTACAGCCTGTGATGATGTTATCTCACCTGCCGTTAGGACAAAATTTCCAATGGCTCAAAGATATGGAAAAGCTTGGGCTGCTTTACAAACTATGGGCGAAAAACGCCGCCGGTATGATGCCGATGGTCGCGGAGCCTAAGGGGATGAGCAGTAAAAAGTTCATGTTAAGCGGGCGCAGGGGACAAGTGTTATTTTTTGATCCCTTCGGCAGCCCAAGAGGCAATTACAACACTTGTGTAGCGGGTGTCTCAGGGGCAGGGAAATCAGTCACGGTACAGGACATGGTTGGCTCGCTAGTCGGCACTGGCGGGAAGGTATTTATCATTGATGTGGGGCGTTCTTATAAAAAGCTGTGCCAGGAATTAGATGGTCAATTTATAGAATTTAATTATGATACACCTATTTGCTTAAATCCTTTCTCATCGATTAGAGAGGAAAAAGACAGTGAAGAAGAGTTCAAAGCCTTTATGGTTCCTCTCTTGTCATTAATGATTAATCCAAACGACGATTTGCTTCCTATAGAGATTTCTTTTTTATCAAAAGCCGTTAATGAAGTACTCAAACAAAAAGGCCGGAACGGCGAAATAGACGATATTATCCACTGGCTGTTGATTCAGGAAGACTCGCGGGCACAAGACATTGGTCAAATGTTGTTCCCGTTTAGCACGGAAGGCCAGTACGGCAAATACTTTAATGGCGTTGGGAACGTTGACTTTAGTAATCCAATGATAGTGTTTGAGCTGGAAGAAATCAGCGGTAACAAAAGATTTCAAAGCGTTATTTTTGCGTTGCTGATGAATCAAATCACCGAGAAGATGTATTTAGGCGGAAGAAAAACGCAGATTTCTCTCTTTATCGATGAGGCGTGGGACATGCTAAAAGGTGGCCAAGGAGCCGGCATCATTGAAAGCGTTGCCAGACGTGCCAGAAAATACAAAGGCTCATTAAATGCCATTACGCAAGGATTAGAAGATTTCTTTGCCTCTCCCGCCGCACGAGCTGCTTACAATAACTCTTATTGGAAAATCATGCACATGCAGAACAAAGAGAACGTTGAAACCCTGGTTGAGGCCAAACAATTAGCTTTAAATCCATTTGAGAAAAGATTGTTGTGCTCAGTTAAAACAGAGCATGGCGTTTATTCAGAGCTGGTTATTAAAGGCGGCGGCCAGGAGTATATTTGCGGCAGATTATTTTTAGATCCGTATTCCCGTGTCTTATATTCCACTCAAGCGGTTGACTTTGAAAGAGTGAACGAACTTTGTTCCCAGGGGTTGTCTTTAGAAGATGCCATAGAAGCCAGAGCTAAGGAGAACTTTCCCAATGAAATATAAACATCAATGCTTGGTTTGCAAAACTAATTTACCTTACCCGCAAAATTATCATGCACATTTGCAATTACGGGAACAGGATTATTTGACGTGTGAGCGGTACAAAGAAGCAGGGATTGATTACCAAGAAAGCTGGGTTAAGAAATTGCACAATGAAATGGGGTGGTTAGAATGGCAACCCTAAAAAGTTATTACGCATTCTGGTTAGCGGCGCTGTTACTGGGTGTATTTTGGCTTACGGATAATTACCAAATCCGCGTTAACATTATGCCGAGTTTGCCGCAGAAGTATTGGCTGGTCGCTAAAAGCAAAATGCCTAAGCGCTGTGATTATATATGCTTTAAGCCGTCAGACGAAGTGATTAAAGAACATGGTTTGTCTCCTAACGTTACTTTCACAAAACAAGTGATAGGCATAGAAAACGACAAGGTAACGCTTAAAAAGCGAGATTTTTATATTAACGGTCAGTACATAGCAACTGCGAAGACACATTCATTAAAAGGGGAGCTTTTAAATCCTGGTCCCACAGGTGTTTTGGGCAAAGGGCAATATTTTGTCTTCACTTCTCATAAAGACAGTTTTGACTCTCGGTATGAAAAAATGGGCTGGGTGAATCACACCCAAATTATTGGCGTTGCATATCCATTCTGGTAGGAATTGTTTATGTATAAAAAAATAAAAGTTAAATCTTTATCGTATTGGAGTTGGGTAAAACTTATTCTTGTTTCCATACCGCCCATGTTTGGGATAAGTTTTCTGGCGTGGGCCGTTTCCGATATCAGTGGAAAAAATTTTTTGATAACTACACTCTCTATGGTAGTTAATTGTTTGTTTTCTGCAATGATTGCGAAGTTCAGTATGTGTGCAACTTGTTCGTCTTTAAATTTAAAAGTTAAAATAAATGAGTAATTTTTTAAAGAAATGGCAGTTGATGTTTTTAAAGGGATATTAAAATTGATAGTATTATTTATTGCCATTGAGGTTGTTTTGATGATTGATTATATTACTAGTAAGTTTTATATCGAAGATTTGATTGGGCAGAAAGCGAAATGCATAGGCCATAAGATAAAGAGTTTTTTAGGTGTTGAAACAGAACAAAAAGAAAGGTTTTTAAAAAAATATTCTTCTTGTGTATTTAAACACGCTGCCCCTTATTACATCCTTGGGGCTTCTATCGGATATTTGAGCTGCCGGTGTTGGAAAGGTTTTAAAGAAGGAATGACATTTGGCGTAGTTCGGGGTGAAGCGTTAGGCGTTTATGTTGGAGCTATTGAATGCGATGAAGGCAAAAAAGAATGAATGGTTGTTTTCGATATATGCTTTTAACTTTCATGGGGTTACTAATGCCAATCAATAGTTATGCTGTCAATTGCGGTACCCAAGGCGCTGTGTACCCTATTAAAGAAAAAAGCGCTTTAGAGCTGATTCAACAACGTTTAGCCAAAATGCAAGCAAAAGGTGAAATTGAGATGTATCAACAACAATTAAAGTCGCAAGCTCTAAATACGGTGGAAAGGCCAAAGCCGGTACAAGGACTTATTAAAACCAAACACGCGAGGGTGTTTGAAAAAGATATTAGCATCAGTGTACCGGTGGACATCAAAGGACCTAATGGAGAAGTGATTCAAAGAGCTGGTACATGGGTAAATCCTTTAAATAACCCATGGCTATCGACCAGAAAAGTATTAATTTTCCTCGATGGAGAAGATGAGAAACAAGTGGAATGGGCGTTACAAGAACACCAAAAAAGGCGCGGCTTAGTAAAGCTGGTGTTAGTAAACGGCCCAGTCATGCAGTTAATGAGAGATTTTGAGGTGCCTTTTTACTTTGACCAGTCAGGAAGACTTACCCGATATTTTGGTTTTCAGCAAATTCCTGCGATGGTCTACCAGAAAGGAGACAAGTTGATGGTGGCGGAGATTAAAGTTTGAGGAAGTTATGTACTTTATTGGCCTGTTGGATAGTGTTTACCAGTCCGGTATATGCTAAAGCCCAATGCGCCGGTAAATTCATTAATCCGATTACAGATATTTGTTGGAAGTGTCTTTTCCCTTTAGCCATTGCTGGCAAGACGATAGCAAACCCCGATAAGGACAAATCAACACCGCGTGAAGATAAAAGCTTCTTTTGTAAATGCGGAGCACCTGTTCCGCGCATTGGGATCCCCATTGGTTTTTGGGAGCCGTTTAGGTTGGCGGATGTCACTGCTAAACCTTTTTGTATGGTCTCTTTAGGCGGTACACAGTTGAATTTGAATATGCGTACGCCTGATGGCACGGTAGGTGTTAAAGATGGCGGCAAGCGTGGTGCTAAAATCGCTTTTTACCACGCCCACTGGTATGTTTATCCGGTATTGTACTGGATGAACCTAGTCGTCAATTTGGCCTGCATGACGCAAGAGTCCTTTGATGTGGCTTATATGACGGAACTCGATCCACTGTGGAATGATGATGAGTTAACGCTTTGGTTAAATCCTGAAGTAATGTTGTTTGCCAATCCTGTCGCTCAATTAGCGTGTGCCGCAGACTGCGCTAAAGCCTCGGTCTCTACGCCTTTTAATAGTTTATTTTGGTGCGCGGGCTGCCAAGGCGGTGTTTATCCATTAACAGGCCATTTGCCATTTCATCATGGCGGAGCAGATGCAAGTACCCTAATTTTAGAAAAAATGATTTTTAAATTACATCGAGAACTCTTGTTATTTGGCTCTATGGGCAAGAAAGCAGCTTGCGGTTTATACCCAATGCCTTGGTGGCGCAAAGACCAATACAAATTGCAAATGACTTATCCAAGGATTGTTAAAAATAGCAAGATGGCTTGCAACCCGGTTGGCCGCACTACGTTCTTTTGGGGAAGTAATAAAGAATATCCAATTAAGGGTGAGGACTTTGCTTATTTGGTGTGGCGCAGAAGGTTCTGTTGCGTTCTGTAGTTGTGTTAATTGAGGATTTGTTCTTAAGGCATGAATATGTTTACAAATGAAAAATTTTTAAAAAGGGCAAAGGAGTTTTAAGAAAGTGTTAGGTTTTATAACAAAAATAGTTTTATTGATATTAATGATAGGCGTTTGTTACGCAGAGTGTCCTTCTCAAGCATTAACGCCAGTAGAGATAGAGCCTCAGTTGCTCGTTTTTGTTTCTTTTAGTATGCCAGAGCAAAGCTTAAAACTCTGGGCTGAGCAAGCAGTTAAAATCAACGGCAAATTATTGTTAAGAGGTTTTATCGATGACTCTTTGCAAAAAACCACTGAAGAAACTTTAAGGTTGTTCAAAGATCTCAGGGTAGATTTTTTAATTCATCCAGAAGATTTTGAGAAATTTAATATTCAAACAGTACCAGCCGTCGTTATTGCCAACCCTGATAATTGTTTTGAAGAGCGATGTCCCGCACCAGAATTTGATGTGGTATATGGCGACACTTCAATAGAAGACGCTTTAAAAAGAATCGCCTCGCATGGCGAGCATAATCAAAAAGTTGCGCAAGAATTACTTAAAGCGTATAGGCAGCAGCATGGTTAAATGGGTGATATGGATGGTTTTAACATTTCCAGGAATATTGATGGCAACTTATGAACAGCAAGGGCAAACCTTTGGCGAGCAGATGTTGAACCAAGGCGTTGGCGATGCACAGGAAACGCTTAATCAAATGAGCAGTGAATGGAGTAAGCAAGGAAATTCTGCGGCACAGACAGAAGAATTAAAATCCAGCTTTGAAGCCGGTTATGACTCTGGCAAAAAAGGAGAGGACCCCTTAAAGAGTTACTTCTCGCAAAAGACTGTTGAGGCTTCCAAAAATAAAGAGTCTCATCAACCCAGTTTAGGCGACGCAGAGCTGTTATTAAAACAAAAACATCGTTTTGAAATATCACCAGACGATCCTTTATTTAAAAGACAAAAAGAAATTTGTGAAGCTGAGGTTGATAAAGAAGGTATTTTCCAAAAAGGCCAGCCTGAGGTTAAAGGACCTGAACTTAAAGATAAAATTGTCACTTGTCGGATAGGCTCCGCAGGGGTGGAGAAAAGTTGTGTTAAAACTCGAGTAATTAATTTTACGCCCGCACACGTGAGAACCATTGGAGTGGTGCTAGCGGTCAGAGCTTATGAGTCCGTAACGTTTACGGTTAATTTTTTGCAAAACGCTATTTCCGCAGTCAATGCTATGCCGACTAATACCGATTACAAGCACACGAATAATTCGGCCATTAATAACAAAGATGGCATTATTGCCTGGTCTGGCATTACTCAATCTTTAAGCAATACCAATGATGTTGACCAAATAAACTTTATAAGCAGCGATAATGGCTCAGCGGTCGTTTTACAACATCCCAGCTCTAACAATGGTTATGTGGGTATTATTAGGTTTGCCCCATCTGGGGATTACATGAACGTACTCAAAGCACATTTAAATTGGCAAGTGGTTGGTTATCCCAATTTTGGGGAAGATACTTGGCAGGGCTGCGAAGAGTTAGAGAGACAGGCTCATGAAGGGTTTTGTGAATTGGTGTCCGATGAACAGCAAGGCATTAACGAAAGCAGAATGGTTGAAGGATACCCCGCTTTAGTCACCCGCGAGTATTGGACTCACGCAAAAATCTTTAACTGTGGCGCAGGCAGAGATATAGACACTTGTAAGACTTTGCTGGACCAAGGATGCGAGCAAATCAATTCTCAATGCGTAGAAACCAAAAATGGTCTTTGTATTGAATATGAAAACACCTTTAAATGCGAAGTACCGGATTATTTAAAAGGCGATGGGTTAGCGTTTAAAAATGGCCAGTTAAGCTTTATGAAAGAACCGTCCCCATACCATGAAGGCTATGACGCTGGAGATTTTGGTCAAGCCATTACTCAGTTTAATGCCTTAACCGAGATGGGTAAGAAATTACAGGATGAACTTGGCGGAATTTTAGGGGACCCTGATAACCCTAGCGTGTTTCATGGCAAATGCAATCAGTGCCGGGTCAATTTTGGTTCATTTTTTAGAGACTGCTGTAGATTAAAAGGGATATTGCAAGGACTGTTTGGGCAATGCAGCGAAGAAGAGAAAAAATTAGCCGTCGCTGCAATTAAGAACCAACGTTGCGTAAAAGTTGGCGACCGGTATTGTCATAAGAAATTAAAACCCTTTGGCTGCCGGGAAAAGCGAGACTCTTATTGCTGCTACGGCTCAAAGTTAGCGCGTATTATTCAAGAGATTGTCCACTATCAACTCAATATTCCTTGGGGTGATGCGGAACATCCTAACTGCGGCCCTTTAACCGCTGAGCAATTAAGCGAAATCGATTTTGACGCCACTTATGCTCAAGATAAATTAGCGGAAGTATTAGCAGAGGTTCAAGCCACCGCGCAAGAAAAGTTTGCACTTGTACAAAATGCCGTGGCTAACATGGGCAACATGCAAGACAAGATAAATATCTTACAAGATAAGCAAACCGAAGAATTTTCTAAAAAATTAGTTCTCAATGATAGACTGGAAATACCCGGAAGAGACAATGAGCATTATAATGATATTAAAAAGCAGCATGCCCAAGAAATAGAGAAACGCCGAAAACTCAAAAAAATTAGAGAATACCAAACGTTTGAAAAACAACTAAATACATTAGAAGATAAACTAGGGATTACGGAAAAATCTTGGGGCATTCCTAAAGAAGGAACCTCCGATAATGACTTGCTGCACTGGTTTGATAATGTAGTGGGAGAGCCTGGAGTAGACGCCCATATCGAAGGGATTTATAAACCTCGTTTAAAAACCTATCAAAAGATAGAGACCACTACCCCTGACCAATATACCGAGTTTTTTATACAAACTTTTGGAGACAAGTTTGATAAAACCACTATTGATACGCAATACCAGAATGCCAATGGACAAAGAAGAAAATTACTGATTGAAAGCCTCGATTTATCGAGTCCTCACCGGGCTCTTTTAAATGCCGCTGCCACTGGCGATTTAGCCGATGCCCAAAAAGCAGTAGGCTCTGGTGCCCACGTTAAGGCCATCCAAGAAAACGGCTATACCGCTTTACAACTGGCTATCATTTTTAACCGGGATATCACGCTGATTGATTATCTGATTAAACAAGGCTCTGACTTAAGTTATAAAGAAAACGACCAAAATAAAACCGCTTTAGAGTTGGCAGAAATAGCGCAGCGTCAAGACGTTGTAGAACTCATTAGGCGGTCTTTATGAAAATATTATTTTTGCTGCTGCTATTGCCATCTCTAGTTCATGCCTCATTTTTTCACGAGCATGAGAAAGGCTGGTTCTGGTATCAAAACCCTAAAGTAAAAGAAACGCAAAAACGGAAACATGAAAATTTTGTTTCGAACGCAACTGAACAAATGAACGCTTTACGCAAAGAAATAGAAGAAAGTGCCAATTTAGCGATACTGTATCCCACGGAAGAAAACCTGGTGAACTATGCTAAAAACTACTACCGGGTGATTAACCAGAGCCAACAATTTACCGATGCTTATAAATTAATGCTGCTGAAAAATCCCGAGTTTGATTATTCCCTAAAGTTTCCGTTAAACCCTATTTCTCATAAAGTTTATGACAAAGAACGAGAGCAATTAATAAAAAACACCGTACG
>CADEGZ010000029.1 GCA_902827015.1 uncultured Pseudomonadota bacterium | reverse complement strand
ACCATATTCTTGAGTTGTCTATACTAATAGCCATAACAACAGGGATTATAGAAAGGGTAAAAAGACCTGTAAAAGAGGAAACTATAAGTGGTGGGAGAAAATGTTGATATTCTCGAATATGCGACTGAAATGCAATGCCAAGAATTGCATATGGGGCTTGATAAAGAAGTTGAATTAAAAGCAATTATTGCTATTCACAATACTCATTTAGGGCCAGCTTTAGGGGGATGTCGTTGTATAGAGTACCCGACCACAGTGGCCGCAGCAGTAGATGCTATTCGATTGGCTCAAGCAATGACTTATAAAGCAGCAATTCCTAGACTTCCTTTAGGGGGTGGGAAGATGGTGTTATTAAAACCAAAACAGATCGGAAACAGAACAGATTATTTTAAAGCAGTGGGACATTTTGTTGAAAACTTAAATGGACGCTATATTACAGCAGTTGATAGTGGTACCTCAATGCAAGATATGGACATTATTGCCAGTGTTACTTCGCATGTGACAAGTACAAGTAAAAGTATTTTTTCTGTGGCAGATCCTTCAGTTATGGCAGCTCTAGGAGCACAAAGAGGGATCCGAGCCGCCGTACAATTCAAATTAGGTAAGAATTCTTTAAATGGATTACATATTACCGTACAGGGGCTAGGGCACGCGGGTTATAATCTTACAAAAAATCTTTATGAAGCTGGTGCAAAATTAACCGTTTACGATGTTAACCCTAAGACAGTTCAACGTTGTGTTGCAGAATTTGGTGTTAAAGTAGCTTCAAGTTTAGAAGAGCTGTTACAGTGTGAGTGTGATGTTTTTGCCCCCTGTGCGTTGGGTGCAATATTAAATGATTCTTCTATTGCATTGCTAAAAACCCCTATTGTTGCAGGAATTGCTAATAATCAATTAGAAGAGTCTAAGCATGGTATTACATTAATGAAACGAGATATTTTGTACGCACCTGATTATGTTATTAATGCAGGTGGACTAATTTATGTGGCTGCACAATATAGTCGCATTAATGAAATAACTGCAAAACAAAAAGTGGAAGATATTTATGATACATTAATGGAAATTTTCCAACGAGCCAGCCGTGAAAATTTACCCACGAACCAAGTGGCAGATATGATTGCCATAGAACACTTAAATAAATCATAAGGTGTAGGCTAAAGTGGAAATAACGCAAAAAATCATTGCTGAATTTGAAGTTAAATATATTCAATTTTTAGATCCACAGGGTAATTTGTTGCAAGATTTACCTAACTCTCTACAAGATATAAAAAAGGTAGTTGAACTATATCGTGCTATGGTTGAAACCCGCGAATTTGATGCGAAAGCTATTCTTTTGCAAAGAACAGGAAAATTGGGCACTTATCCTTCAATTTTAGGACAAGAAGCCATTGGGGTTGGTATTGGTGCCGCAATGAGGTTGAACGATATTTTTTGTCCTTACTATCGAGATTGTGGTACACAATTTTGGCGTGGGGTAAAGATGTCTGAAATTTTGCTTTATTGGGGTGGGGATGAACGCGGCAGTAATTTTGTTAATAATAAGCAAGATTTTCCGATCTGTGTGCCTGTTGCAAGCCAAACCTTATATGCAGTTGGAGTTGCTGCTGCAATAAAATTGAAAAAAGAACCTCGAGTGGTTGTAACAGCAGTTGGGGATGGAGGAACTTCTAGAGGAGATTTTTATGAAGCAATAAACTTGGCCGGTGTTTGGCAGTTACCTATTGTGTTTATTATTAATAATAATCAATGGGCCATTTCAGTTCCACGTTCTCAACAAACGCTGGCATTTACATTAGCTCAAAAAGGTATTGCTGCGGGGATCTATAATGAACAAGTTGATGGCAATGATGTTATTGCTATGTACTATGCTGTCCAAAAGGCAGTCGAAAAAGCCAGAAATGGGCAAGGACCAAGCCTAATTGAAGCACTGACTTATCGATTGTCTGATCATACAACTGCGGATGATGCCAAACGGTATCGTAGTGTTGAGGAGTTAGAAAAACATCGATTAGAAGATCCTATATTGCGCTTGTATCAATATTTACTGTTGAAAAAAGTTTGGAATGAAAAAGAAGAAAACAATTTGAAAGAAAAAGCGGCAAATAAAGTACAATTGGCAGTAGAAGAATATTTTGGAATTAAACCCGACAGTCCATTGGCAATGTTCGATCACCTTTATGCAAAATTACCTGATGCTTTGGTTATACAACGTGAGGAAGTCTCAAGGTTATTTGGAGATCTGTGAATACTATTAATTTGATAGAAGCAATAAACCAGGCGCTTGTTTATGAATTATCAAACGATCCAACTGTTGTTGTGTTTGGTGAGGATGTTGGTATTAATGGTGGCGTTTTTCGGGCAACAACCAATTTACAAATGCAGTTTGGTAAAGAACGAGTTTTTGATACGCCTTTAGCGGAAAATATGATTGCCGGATTGGCAATTGGTATGGCAACACAGGGGTTAAAGCCGGTTGCAGAGATCCAGTTTATGGGGTTTATTTATGCAGCTATTGATCAAATCATTAGTCACGCATCAAGACTTAGGAATCGAACACGAGGGCGTTTATCTTGTCCTATCGTGATCCGTACACCTTTTGGAGCAGGGATCCATGCGCCGGAGCATCATTCAGAAAGTACAGAAGCTATTTTTGCGCACATTCCTGGGCTGCGAGTGGTTGTTCCTTCTTCTCCAGCTCGGGCTTATGGGCTTTTACTTGCTGCAATTAGAGATGTGGATCCGGTAATTTTTTTAGAACCTACCCGGTTGTATCGCTTGGCAAAACAAGAAGTTCCGGATACAGGAGATGCACTACCCTTGGATGTTTGTTTTATTTTACGCACCGGTAAAGACATTACGTTAGTGAGTTGGGGTGCTATGATTCATGAGACGTTAAAAGTAGCGGAATATTTGTCTACGATTGGTATTGAAGCAGAAGTAATTGATGTGGCGACTTTAAAACCTTTAGATATAAAAACCATTTTAAATTCAGTTGAAAGAACGGGTCGTTGTGTGATTGTACATGAAGCAACCAAAACTTGTGGAGTAGGCGCAGAAATTGCGGCTTTATTGGCTGAATTTGGTTTAACTTTCTTATTGGCTCCAATTCAGCGGGTTACAGCGTTTGATGTTATTGTTCCATTGTCCAAATTAGAGCATTATTATTTACCAACTGAAGAACGAATTATTCAGGCTGTAAAAAAAGCGATGGAATTTACATGAAAAATTTTCAATTACCAGATTTAGGAGAAGGATTGCCAGGCGCAGAAATTGTGAAATGGTATGTTAAAGTTGGAGATAATATTAAAAAAGATCAAACATTGGCTTCGTTAGAAACTGCTAAAGCATTAATAGACATTCCTTCACCTTTTACAGGGCGTATCATAAGATTATTTGGCCAAGTAGGAGAGACGATTAAAACGGGGGATCCTCTCGTTGAATTTGAGATTTTAGATGAATTAGAAGAGATAATAGATCAAGGTACAGTTGTTGGTAAATTAGAGGTAAGTGAGACTATTATTAAAGAAACGACAGCATCACTGCCAGAGGTGGGAGTGAATCAAAAGGGTGTTAAAACAACGCCTTTTGTACGAGCATTGGCTAAACGTTTAAAAGTGGACTTAACTAAAATTCAGCCAACAGGCCCTGAAAATACTATTACAACAAAAGATGTAGAATTGGCAGCAGATGTTTTTAAAGAAGAAAGTTATTTTGAACAATTGAAAGGTCCTAGACGTGCTATGGCCGAGACGATGAATGCGCTATATCATGAAGTTGTTCCTGTAACGGTAGTAGAAGATGTTAAATTGTTACACTTTTCCAAAGAGTATGATATTACTGTTCAGTTAATTCAAGCAATAAGCAGTGCAATTAAAAGTGAACCTGCATTAAATGCTTGGTATGATGGTAAGACATTTGGGCGGCGTATGATAACTGAGCTTAATGTTGGTATTGCGATGGATACACCTCAAGGCTTATTTGTGCCAGTAATTTATCAGGCAGAGAAATTAAATACCATACAATTACGTCAACGCTTAGAAGAACTAAAAAAAGAAGTAAAAGATCGAACAATAAAATTGGAAAATTTAAAAGGCGCAACAATACTTTTGTCAAATTTTGGAAAGTTTTCAGGTCGTTATGCCACTCCTGTTGTTGTACCTCCTACAGTGGCTATATTAGGGGCAGGTAAACTAAGAGAAGAGGTGGTTGTTGTTGAAAAAAAGATGCAAATTGCTTTTGTATTGCCTTTATCATTGACTATTGATCATCGGGCAGTAACGGGTGGAGAAGCAACACGATTTTTACAAACTGTGGTTCATTTTTTACAGAATGCTTGTGAACCGCATAATTAAACCTTAGTCCATTTTAAGTTTTTTAGTGTATTCTTGTAAAAGAACAATGAAATAATGATACATGTCTTCTAATGCTAAATTTTCTTCAACAAATTTGGAAGCATTTTCTATAGTAGATTGTACTTCAATAGGGTGTGTTTTTGCCCAATCCAAGGCTGTTAAAAGGGAAGCTTCATTTTGAATTGGGATGTAATGAACATAAGGAGCAATTCCTTTATAAAACCATTGAACTTGGGTACTTTCATTTTTGAATGTTAAGCTGTTAGAGTGTAGATGCCAAATTAAGCGCTCCCAAGCACAACGTGCGCCATCTATAGAGATAAGATACTTGTACTTCAGGTGATCTTCTGGATCTACAATTTTAACATCCTTGCTGTTGAATTTGGCATCGATAAGGTTGGGGTAGCGAGGAGCCAATGAAACAAGTTTTTCACGCAAGCCTGTACTATCAAATGTCCCTCCTCGCCAAAAAAGCACGTCTTGTTTATTTTCCCAAGGGTAAAGTCTCTTGGCTTTTGTAATTCTGGTTCTAAAATTATTAACAGAGCTTAAATTTTGCCAATCTGGTATTAAAATAGCATCTTTTTCGGTTTTAATAGCAAGATCCTTTGCAAATGCAAAGATTGGAACAGGGGAGGTACTGGGAATCGAAACGAAGTCTCGTGGCCCTAAGATAAGGTCGGTATTTGATATATAGTTATTTTCTGCAAGATATTGCAATACATAATAGATTGCTTTGTAGGTTCCATTAAAAATAAGTGTACAATTTTTTGTTGGTGTGAGTACATGAACTTTACGATTTATTATTTTAAAATGTACCCAACAGTTATTACCGTCGTTATTTTCTTTTAAAAATTGATCTAAATCTGTGGAATGAATTGTTTTAAATGTAGATAAGTCTTCTTGAATTTGTTGTTTTGCCCATCTTGGCAAACCATTTTTGATTTTTTTTTTAAGAATGGCTTCGTTAATAAAACAACTTGTATTGGGGACAAGATCACCAAAAGTGAAAATGTAACTTGGTGTAGATTTCTGTAGCATACAAAAATGTTCTTTTATGGGATTTTCTATATTCTTGTGTAAATATGTACTAAATTTGATTGATATATCGAGCGGTAATAAGAAAAATGTAAGAATCAAAACAATAATTATATTAACGAAATAAAATTTTTTCATAGGAGTATTACCCCTTTAATCCATTTTAAGTTTTTTAGTGTATTCTTGTAAAAGAACAATGAAATAATGATACATGTCTTCTAATGCTAAATTTTCTTCAACAAATTTGGAAGCATTTTCTATAGTAGATTGTACTTCAATAGGGTGTGTTTTTGCCCAATCCAAGGCTGTTAAAAGGGAAGCTTCATTTTGAATTGGGATGTAATGAACATAAGGAGCAATTCCTTTATAAAACCATTGAACTTGGGTACTTTCATTTTTGAATGTTAAGCTGTTAGAGTGTAGATGCCAAATTAAGCGCTCCCAAGCACAACGTGCGCCATCTATAGAGATAAGATACTTGTACTTCAGGTGATCTTCTGGATCTACAATTTTAACATCCTTGCTGTTGAATTTGGCATCGATAAGGTTGGGGTAGCGAGGAGCCAATGAAACAAGTTTTTCACGCAAGCCTGTACTATCAAATGTCCCTCCTCGCCAAAAAAGCACGTCTTGTTTATTTTCCCAAGGGTAAAGTCTCTTGGCTTTTGTAATTCTGGTTCTAAAATTATTAACAGAGCTTAAATTTTGCCAATCTGGTATTAAAATGGCATCTTTTTCTACAGGAACAGCAAAATCTTTTGCAAATGTAAAAAGTGGAACAGGCGGGATCCTCGGGGCTAAAACGAAATCTCTTGCTACTAAAATGAAGTCAGTATCCGGTATATAATTATTTTCTGCAAGGTATTGTAATACATAATAAATTGATTCATATGCTATGTTGTCAAGAAATCCAAGGTTTTCAATTGATGTAAATAAATGAACTTTACGGTTTGTTATTTTAAATCGTACTAGAGGAATATTAAACCGTATTAAGATATCGTTGCTTGTACGAATTTCTTCGAAGTACCGATCTAAATCTCCCGAACGAACTGTCGTAAATTTAGATAAATCTTCTTGAATTTGTTGTTTAGCCCATGCAGGTAAACCATTTTGAATCTTTGCTTTAAGAATAGCCTCATTGATAAAACAACTTGAATTAGGAGCAGAATATCCAAAAATAGCGTAGCTGGGTATGGATTCTTGTAATATACAAAAGTTTTTTAAGGACTTTTCTATATTTTGATGGATAGATTTAGCAAGAAATATTTTCGTATTATAGGGCAATGAGAGAAAAACAAGAAAAATAATTGCACTTGCAAAAAAAAACTTTTTCATAGAACATTTTGCCTTTTTTCTAGATAGCTAGAGACAAAAATTTAATTAACATTTATATTCTTTGCAAACTCGTTTTTGTAGCCAGTAGTCTAACGAGAGTGCACCGTGACCATAAAAAGTGATAATGGCAGTAAGGATCCCCCAGAGGATATGATCTTTCAATAAACAACTATATTCTAATTTTAGCAACAGAGGATGAAAGAAGATCTGAAAAATATTGAAAACAAGCAAAACCAAGCTGGGGAGCCTGGCACCAAGGCCGAACAGTATTAGAATAGGCAAGACAATTTCAGCTGTTGTGCTGAGTAGTGCTGCTGTATAGGGTGTAAGCCATACTATTTTGTACTGATGTTCAAATGAAGCCAGTGTAGATGACCAGGAGGTTAACTTAAGCATTCCTGCCCAGAAAAAAATTTTAAAAAGATAAAGACGAATAGCCAATGCTACGATCGCTGTGCACTTATTTAAAATTTCTGTTAAAAAATTAGAAATTTTGCAAACAAAATAGATTAAATGTTTCATTTTCCCATTATAACAAATAGTTAATAGGTTTGTTAGTTTTGCTCAATTTAACTAGTCATATTAATTAAAAGTTTGTCAAATGGATCTAATTTAGTTACACTCAGGGCAGCATGAAATAAATTTTTAAACCTATTGCTTAGTGAATTGTCGTATGAATGCCCTAATTATTAAAGACCTCAAGAAAGATTATCAATCCTACCCGGGTGCCTTAAAAGGCATTCATTTAGAGGTTGATGAAGGAGATTTTTTTGCGCTGTTAGGTCCTAATGGAGCGGGTAAGACAACAACAATTGGGATTATTACTTCTTTAGTCAATAAAACGAGTGGATTTGTATCGTTATTTGGGTTTAGCATGGATGATGACCCTGTCATGGTTAAAAGGTTCATTGGGGTTGTGCCTCAAGAATTTAATTTTGGCTTTTTTGATCGTGTTATTGACATCATCTTAAATCAAGCAGGATATTATGGGATTGGGCGACAAGTTGCAATGAAGCGTGCTGAATTTTACCTAACCCAATTGGGATTATGGGATAAGAGATATGAAGTATCACGTGCGTTATCAGGTGGTATGAAACGACGTTTAATGATTGCAAGAGCGTTGATACATGAGCCAAAAGTTCTTATTTTAGATGAGCCTACGGCGGGGGTGGATATTGAACTTAGGCGCTCAATGTGGACATTTTTACGTGATATTAATAAACAAGGGACAACGATAATCTTAACAACACATTACTTAGAAGAAGCAGAGAGTTTGTGTCGTGGTATTGCAATTATTGATCAAGGAAATATTATTGAACATACTACTATTAAAGAATTATTATCTCGTTTAAATACGGAAACAATGGTACTTGACTTAAAGAGCCCTCTTATAAAAGCACCCCATATTTTGGAATGTAAAACCACCCTTTTAGAGGCTACTACGTTGGAAATTACTTTTTCAAAAGTATTGAGTTTGAATGATATCTTTTTGGAACTTACTAAACAACAAATAGAAATCGTTAGTATGCGTAATAAAGCCAATCGCTTAGAAGAATTGTTTGTACATTTAATAAGGCATGACAGTTAAGTAATTTTTATGATGAAATCTGAAGTAAACATGGTGGGGCTTTATACAATTGTACGTCGTGAGGTAACACGCTTTTGCCGAATTTGGACGCAAACCCTTTTGCCTTCAGTAGTAAGTACGATACTTTATTTCATTGTTTTTGGAAGCCTCATAGGAACTCGTATTGGCAAGATGAATGATGTAAGTTATATCGAGTATATTATTCCAGGTCTGGTTATGATGTCTATTATTACAAATTCGTATATGAATGTGGCATCTTCCTTTTTTATTTCTAAGTTTCAAAGAAATATCGAAGAAATGTTAGTATCTCCGCTACCGAATGTTATTATTTTGTGGGGATATGTTTTAGGTGGTGTTTGTAGAGGAATTATTGTTGGTGTATTAGTAACAATGGTTTCTTTGTTTTTTGTTAGATTACCAATAGGATCTTTTACCATTGTTTTGTTAACAGCGATTTTAAGCTCCTTATTATTTTCAATTGCTGGGCTTATCAATGGGATTGTTTCTAAGAAATTTGATGATATCGAGATCATTCCAACATTTATTCTAACACCACTCATTTATTTAGGGGGGGTTTTTTATTCAATTCAGTTGTTACCAAAATTTTGGCAAAAAATAATTTACCTAAATCCAATTTTTTATATTATCAACGTCTTTAGGTTTGGGCTGTTGGGGCGATCAGATGTAGAGGTTAGCACTGCTATGTGGGTTATTATAAGTTTGCTGATTGGTTTGTATTGCCTTGCATTTTGGTTGTTAAATAAAGGGGTTGGAATAAAAACTTAAAAGTTATATAAAGCAAGGGTTTGTTGATGTATAATTGCGTCTCTAAAGAATGTTTCTACACGCTCTCGCCCTTTCTTGCCCATACTGATACGTAATGCTTCATTTTGGCTTAGTAAAATTAAAGCATCTGCCAATGCCATACTGTCTTTTGCGGGCACTAAAAAACCGTTGTCACCATTTATGACTACGTCACGACACCCAGGAACATCAGTGGTGACAATTGGTCGACCACAGCTAGCTGCTTCTAATAAGGATTTAGGTAACCCCTCTCTATAGGAGGGCAACACCGCAATATGGCAATTAGCATAGGCGCTTGCAACGTTGCTACAATGCCCTTTCCATGTGATAGTTTTTTGGGTCTCCCAGGCGTGTAGTTGCCAAAGTGGGATAGAAGCGGGGTTTTCTGGATCTGGGGTACCATACAAGATAACTTGTATAGGGTAATTCTTTTCTTGTAAAATTTGAGCAGCTTTAACCAATTCTCCGATCCCTTTGTCCCAAAGCATCCGAGAAACGCAAGTAATAATAATGGGTTGGCTGGGTGGAAAAGGAAGCATTGGAAAATCTTCAGTGCTAATACCCGCTCCACGAATGATCCGAACTTGCTTTGTTGAAACACATTTCTTTTTAATTAAAGTTTCTAAATCGTCCTGATTTTGTAAGATCAAAATACTATTAGCTTGGGAGAAAATCTTTTTAAAAGAATAACTAACTCCTTGGCGTAACAATAGTTTTTTAATAAACTTGCTTTTACCTTGTTTTTTAGTTTGTTCTTTTGTAGGATCTTCCACATCAGTAAACAAATACCCTAACCCGCCCAATGCGTTAATGATCTTTGGAACACCGCACAAGCGGGCAATAAGAGAACCTAATATAACAGGCTTAATGGCAACATGATGTACAATATGAGGTTTATAAGTTTTATAGATCTGATATAATTCCCAAATTAAACAAAGTTGTCGGAATGGGTTTAAACCAGTTCGTGTAAAGTTTTTTAATGGGAAAACTTCAATACCGATGCGTTGGATTTGTTCAGCATGATTATGGCATCTTGTTGCAATTGCTACTTTAAACCCAGCTTTTAAGGCTGCTTTTCCCAAACTTAACCGATGTGAACAGAAATAGCTGTCTTCAGAAACTAAGAATAACAATTTTTTCTGGTTTAGTTCCATATAGTTGTGGCTTGAAGGGCGAAGGGTATATGTACGTACGGCATTATAATGTCCAGTACCTGGCGCTCTCGGGTAATTTGCAGTTGCGCCATATGTTTTTAATATCTGCAATAAGCCCAGCGGGCCTTAGTAGAACTTGAAAATCTTCAACAGTGAGTTTTAAATAGGGGCTATGCGCGACTGCACCTACAATGCAATCGTAATCTCCATTGCCTTTAAGGTTTTGCAGCAAATTGAGTTCTAAATACATTTCTGCCTCTTTGGGCTCAGCAAAAGGATCATGCACATCAATAACATAACCTAAGCTTTTTAGAGTTCTAATAACATCAATAACCTTAGTGTTTCTAAGATCAGGAATGTTTTCCTTAAATGTAAGCCCTAACACCAATATTCGGGCTATGGTGTTTTGGCTTTTCGTCTCTTGTAATTTTTGGTGGATCCTGAGTGCAATAAAGTTTCCCATGTTTTCATTAATGCGTCGTCCTGCAAGTATTATTTCTGGTTCAAGCTCTAATTTGCGAGCACAATAAGCAAGATAGTAAGGATCCACCCCAATACAATGCCCCCCTACCAACCCCGGTTGAAATTTCAAGAAATTCCATTTAGTACTGGCAGCATCTAATACATCATAAATAGATAGCCCCAATTTGCTAACAATGGTGGCAATCTCGTTGATAAAGGCAATATTGATATCTCGTTGAGCATTTTCAATTACCTTGGCTGCTTCCGCCGTTTTGATGTTTTGTGCAACAAAAATATTTCCATTGTTAATAACACCATAAATATTTTTTAATATTTCAGCAACCTTTGGTGTTTGGCCAGACACTACTTTAGTAATTTGTTCAATCGTATGAGTTTTATCTCCAGGATTAATGCGCTCTGGAGAATATCCTAAATAAAAATCTAGTCCCATTTTAAGGCCCGACACTCGCTCTAAAATTGGGCCACAAAATTCTTCTGTAACACCAGGGTATACTGTGCTTTCAAAAACAACAATTGAATTTTTACTTAAAACTTGTCCTATGGTTTCGGAAGCTTTTTGTAAGGGATGTAGATCAGGAAGGTTATCTTGAGTTACTGGAGTGGGGACTGTAACAATATAAACGTTTTGTTGATGCAGATCTGATATATTTTCAGTAAAGCGAAGGGTTGTTTCTTTTAAGATCGTTTTTTCAATCTCAAGGGTTCGATCATAACCCATGCTAAGTTGTTGAATACGGGTGTTGTCGATATCAAACCCTACAACTGGAAAATGGCGCGCCAACGTAATTGCCAGTGGAAGTCCGACATATCCGAGCCCAATAACAGCGATATTTAGATTTGTATTAGATGCCATAGAAACTTCTATACCAGGTAACAAAATGTTTTAAACCTTCCTCAATGTTTGTTTTTGGTAAAAATTCAAAATCGCGTGTGCTTTCTGAAATATCCGCGATGGTTTCTTTAACATCGCCAGGTTGCATCGGTTCAAAATGAATTTTGGCTTTTTTGCCGATAATTTTTTCAAGGGTTTGAATGAAGTCCATCAGGCTTTCTGAGCGATTATTGCCAATATTATAAAGCCGGTGTGGTACCGTTGTTTCTTCTGCTAAAGAACGTAGATTATTTATTTTTTGATTTTTATCAGAAAAACGATCCAGGCAGGCAATTATTCCTTGTACGATATCATCTACGTAAGTAAAGTTGCGCCGCATATCACCATGATTAAATACCGGAATTTTTTCGTCTTTTAAAATGGATTTCGTAAAAATAAAAGCCGACATATCTGGACGACCCCATGGCCCATAAACAGTGAAGAAGCGTAAACCAGTAATAGGAATTTTAAAAAGATGGCTGTAAGTATACGACATTAATTCACAAGAGCGTTTTGTCGCAGCATAAAGTGATATCGGTTGTTCAACAGGGTCTTGTACAGAAAAAGGTAGTTTATGATTTGCACCATAGACAGAAGAGCTGCTTGCATAAACTAAATGTTGAATGGGAAGTTTTCTACATAATTCCAACAGAGTTAAATGGCCAAGTACATTAGTTTCTGCATATACATAAGGGTTGATTAAGGAATAACGCACACCTGCTTGGGCAGCTAAATGGACAATGCGGTTTATGTTGGAGTGTCGTTCAACAATTGTTTGCAGATTGGCTCGGTTGGTAATATCGCTGTGATAAAATTGAAAATTGCTGTATGTCTGTATTTGTTCTAACCGCGCTTGTTTTAGACGAACGTCATAATAATCATTAAGATTGTCTATCCCAATCACTTGCTCTTGGCGTTGTAAAAGGCGCTGACAGACATGATATCCGATAAAACCAGCGCTGCCAGTTACGAGAATGGCCATTTTTGCTTCTCATCTATGTTAGCTTTGTAGAAAGGAAGCATACTGGAACAGTAGATAATAGTCTATACCAGGTTCCCCGTCTCCAGACAAAAATTAGTTAACTTGCAAGATCATAGTTATCTTTTTGACAAAATTTTTTCCTCTAAATACATGTGATATTATTAATTATATTTTTAAAAGGGAAGGATCTAGAGACCTCAAGTGATTGTAAACTCTTCTAAATCTCGGCGAATGTTAGTATTGGAATTAAGTGAAGCTGAAAAGCACTTTTTAGATAAATACGTGGCACAAGGGAAATTACCAACCTTTGAAAAGTTACTGCGAGAGGGAAAATTCTTAAGAACAAAGGCGATCCCTCAAAATTTTATTAAGGGAAAAGAAAAACAACCGACCCCTTGGACAATTTGGCCTTCTATATATACGGGGATAGCTCCTAAAGAACATGGTATTATTGGGTTTGGTCAAGATCCTCATATTTTAGAAGGGCAGTGTATTTGGGATCGATTAAATAAAAAAGGTATTACGACAGGAGTATTTGGAAGTTTAATCAGAGCACCTCTTTACAGAGATCCACAATGCCTATTTTATTTACCTAATGCGCTAATAGAGACGAACGCTTGTTTTCCAGAGGCATTAAAAGCCATTCAAAGTTTTTTTCTTTTTTTTAACCAAAATGATGAAAATTCAGTTAAAACCACATTAAAACGTGGTTGGCAAACATTATATAGAGCTGTAAAAGATTTGCCATTTAATATTGCAAAAGAAATAATATTCCAAGTGTATTTAAAGCTTATCAGAGACTTTAAATACCAAAGAAATAGCGTTTTATTTCAAGCAAAATTGCAAATAAGTGTTTTTGATTTGCTTTATAGGAAGTTTAAGCCTGATTTTGCAACTTTACACTTAGATCATATTGCGCATGCACAACACTTATATTGGAGAGCAGCAGAGCCAGAGTATTTTAAAAATGAATTGGGGGAATTGGATGGTTATTTTTTTGCTTCTTTGGAGGCGAGAAAATCATATGATACCTTTTTTAAGGATGTTATATTAGAGGGTTTTATTTTAATCGATATTTTTCTGGCAGAAGTATTGGGACGTTTAGATAAGGATACGCTTTTGGTTATTATTACAGGCTTGGGCCAGAAAAGGTGCGATCCTGTAGATGAAATACATAGGCCAGAAGTTCATTTTTGTAATATTGAAAAATTACTTGCTCTCCTAAATGTAACAAATTGTGAAATCTTAAGCCAGATGAATCCTGAGATTACACTTAAGTTTCCAAGTTCTTTAGAAGCAAGTTTAAATGCATTTAAATTATCGGACGTAAAAATTTTAGGTGAGTATTCCTTGTTTAGTGTGGAACAAATAGAAAATCAGTTATTTCTTAAAGAAACACTTCCCTCTAATATTTGGTTTTTGGGTCATGAAGCATGGGTTGAAAATAAATTGAATGAGCATATCTTCCCATTGTTTAAATACGTTAAACTTGGCCAGTTAAAAGATCAGCATACTTCACAGAATTCTCAAAATGGGTGGATATTATTCTATGGAAATTTAAGTGCTCTACCACATAAATTAAAGACCCTTGATATTACTGAAATTTTTCCATTGTTATTAGGGTATTTTGATGATAATCTGTTATTTTTAGATAACTAGGAGGCGGATGTGGGATTGTCTTATGAACAACGTTTAAATTTAATTAAAGACGCACGTCAACAATTAATGGCCTCCATTGAACTTAAAAAGCAACTTATGGTTGATAATTATTTAGACATATTGGTTTCAATGGCCGAAAATATTGTTCGATCTTTAGCAAATGGCGGAAAATTGTTGCTGTGTGGTAATGGTGGTTCTGCTGCCGATGCTCAGCATTTGGCCGCTGAGTTATTGGTGCGGTTGCGTTCTGACGTGAATCGACAAGGGATCCCTGCAATCTCTTTAGCATTAGATCCTTCAACTATCACAGCTTGTGCGAATGATTACAGCTTTGAATATTTATATGAGAGAATGGTAAAAACCTTAGGGAAAACTGGCGATGTGTTACTGGGTATTACCACTTCTGGTCGCTCTATGAATGTTATTAGAGCCTTAAGAGCGGCACGTCAAAAAGGTATTTTAACCTTTGGTTTTTTAGGGTGTGGTGGTGGAGCAGCACTTGAAGAATGTAACCTGGCTTTAGTGATCCCTTCTGAACAAATGGATAGGATCCAAGAAGTACATATTACAGCAGGGCATATTTTGATGGAATTTATTGAGAATTTAATGATAGAGAAGAAGCATATTGAATTGATAAGTGAATATACCCACAGTGAATGAATTTTAGGTGTTGTGTTACATATTTAACATGTAACCACACTTATGAAGTTTATTAACTATTTTGCAATTACTAGCTAGTTTTAGGGCAACTTCCCTAATTGATAGATCTTTTGAATTTAGTTACAATTACTACAACTTAAAATATGAGTAAGAGATTGAGTATATGCCAAATAGTATAGCCGTTGTAAATCTTGCGCGTGAAATACAAAACCTCTATGGCCAGATAAATAGAGAGGAACAACAGATTAATCGGGCAAGGACTCAGAATTCCGAATCCTCTTCAGATGGTGAGGAAAGAGCGGTCATTGATCAGATATTTAACGCGAGAATCGAGCCATATGTCCGTAATAGATTTCAAAGTTATGGGGACAACGATGAAAATCGTATTAACGCAATCTTCTCAGAAATTAAGCGGCTGATTCTTGATGAAATTATTTCAGATATATCTACAAATGCGGTAATTCGTGATTGGCTAAGAGACAATAGAGAAATTTTACTTAATCCCGCACATCCCCAACATGCTGCCCGTATGAGGGAATCGCGAGAGACAAGAGTAGTGTTGTCGAACGGTAGGGTTATTAACGGTTATTTGGCTGAACGCAGATCCGTTATACAAGCGGCATGGAGAAATTTCGATGTGGATGCTCCTTGGGTTAATTGGCCTCCCCTTTTTGTAGGGCTACGTAGAGATAATACCATACGACATCGGCTTGCGCACTACTATCTTATTGCAATAGATGATACTCAATCTCCGGATACTTTAGCTTGGAGACGTGCAAATTTTATAGGAAAGCTAGCGGATATTAGACGAGGCCATAATGAAGCTGTGAGGGGAAATTTAGACGGAGTTGATGATCCTTCATGTGCTACTGGAACGTATGGGCGTATGGGCGCAATGGGAGCACAGCATCCTATTGGCCAATTACCGGTTAATGTTGCAGAGCAATTACCTTATTTTTTTAAGAGTATGGTGCAGCCAAATTTAACAGCAGCCTTTGCAAGATGTAACAATCTCCGTGACAAAATAAATTTGCGTGATTCATTTCTTCATTTACATTGCGGAAATGTTGTTGAAATTATAAATAGCACTGCTGATTATCCAGAAGTATTATTTGCCATTCGGCAAGATTTTGTTAATTCTCTAGGCACTGCGGATAATATGATTGGTGAAATGGATAGGATATTTACAAGCCAACCTGGAGGTCGAGCACTGAATGCACATGAACGAGCTAGGGTTCGTTTAATGTTGAAGGATCCGCTTTATGTTCAGACAGAAGTGCTCGACTCTTTTAGAGGCGCACTTACCGAAGAAGAAAGAAGCCAATTAGAGCCACAAGCTGCGCAAACACCTACTTTAGTGGATGAATTTGATGAGGGGGTGGAAGCTGAGAAACAAAGGGCTGAGATAGCAAAAGCAGAAATGTTAAACGATCTCCGCTTAGAACGGCAATATAGAGCAGAATTCAGTCGGGATGCTATAAAGCAAAGAGTCATTCAAGCTTTGATAGCAACAGGACGAGATGCTAGAGAAGTAAATGAAGCAGTTACTCGTCGAGAAGAAGAGCAACTTGTTGAAGAATATACTGGCCGCTTTACATCGACAAAGCGAGCGTTACAATCGCAGTTAAACGCTTTGCGTGGTGAGTCTGTTGCTATACAACAACGACGTGCAGGATTGCAGGAAAGATTAAGAGAAGAAAATTTACACCCAAATACTATCAGATCTATAGTGACCAATTCTGATGAGTTAGCCCTTACAATAGTCATAGAAGAAGCGCGGTTAAGACAAATTATAAGAGCCGACTTAGTAGGCGCTAATGCGCTTTTGGCAGGTGATGCACTGGAGCAAGCAATACAAGAACGACTGGCAGAAGAGGCAACACAACAACGATTGGAAGAGGTCATACAACCGCTCCGTGACGTAGAAATACGAGCATATACTGAACGGCTTACTGTTGCTCAGGATGGCTGTATTTTAAGAGAATATGGACGTGCCTTCCAAGCAATTTATTCCTCAATTAATAATCAGACTGAAGTTGAGCAGCGTAATCGTGTTATTAATCAGATGATTATCATGAAAGAAGAAACAAGATTAATTCAAGGGGGAGAACGTTATTCAGAGAGAGAAGTCGCTGATTTCAGAGTTCAATTACGTCAGAAAATTGAAGGTGCCGTGCAGCGGCGACAAGTTAGAAGAATCGATCCAATCAGTGGTGCAAATCTTAATGACTTACTGAGTGCATTTATTGATCCTATTACCCTGGATATAATGGTGGATCCGGTTTATTTCCCTAATCACCCTTCCGGGCAAAGAGTAAAGTTTTTTGAGAGAGATGCAGCTACCCAATTATTTAATAATGTAAGAACTACCTTTGCAGATATAGCGCGGCTACAACGAAGTATGGCTAGCAATACTCTACGTCAGGATGTACAGAATCATGCAAGCTTTAGAGTCTTATTAGGAGAGAGAGCAACCCAATTGCTATCATCGAGAGATGGGGATCACACCGTTGACTCAATATTGCGCGGCGAAAGGTTGCAAGAAATATTGCAGAGTGGAGGAATGGATCTGGATACCTTTAATCCGTTAGGTAGAGAACAAAGAATTAATTACGTGCTCAATGCTATAGCTGGACAAGCATTGGCGATCATGCGTCACGAAGTTGAAGGATTAACACCAGGCCAAGCACGTTGTCCTTCAACGCGTCGTACCATTGTTGAAGCAAACATGCAACCAGCCAATTTATTTAGAAGAATTGCTTTAGTAGCCGCAAGAGCAGCAGTACAGGCGCATCCTAATACGCTTGGCAACAATAGTGAGGAGCTTATTCAAGGGCTCGACGTTGCCTTAGAAGGTTATGTTGCCACACAGGAAGTCGAAAATGCTTTAGATCTTCTTTATCGCAATCAAGGTGAGAGAGTGTTTAGGGAGGCTTCATTACGCGCAACCTTGCAAACATGGGGGATTAGATGCAGAATCGAAGGTCCTAATTTTGCGGTCCCTCCCTCAGCACCTGTAGCCCCACGTGCTCCTGTGAGAAATGTTCCACTGGGGTATGATCAAGCAATTAATGAAAATCAAGTTTTAAATGCAGGAATAGGTACGGCCTTAAATTATAGTCAACCGGGCCGTCTTCACCAATTGTTTGTAAACAGAGCAGGGACCGCCGATCATCATCGTTTAACTTCAGGAGGGATTGGTATAGCAGGTCCTTATCAATCGATCATCAGTTTACCCAGAGTGCCAGTTATTCATCCTTACAATCCCTTAGGGAATACCAATGCAAATGCCCGAAGAGACACAGGGATCCCTCGTTTTAGCCTAACTGCTCGATTACCGCAAGGAACACTTGGCAACTTGTCACCTGGAGCCGCGGAGTATTTAGCACAGAATAATATTAACTTACAAAATGTGGAAACTTTTGTTTCTTTCCAAAATAGGCCTTGGCAAAATGAGGTACTTGAATTTAGACCACATCCTTGGTTGCATCAAAACGCCCCTGAGCAAGGTGTATACAATAGGACTTCTCTTTTAAGGGTTGCTTTTGCAGATTTAGACAGTCGGCTTGGACCATTGGTCGAAACGCATGCTACGACTCATGGAGAAGGAGGAGATCCACAAGTTGTGTTCTCCCCTAATAATATGCAAATTTTAGGATTAGGAAATCATGGTACGACGGAAGGTTTCTATTCTTTTTGTATTAATAGAGACACTGGACATGCTGCTATTACTTTTCATTGTTTACTGAATGATGCTGATCAAGCAAGGCTTGAACAGATTGTTCGTCAAGGTAATGTAGGAGGAGTAGCACTCGATGCTGTCCATGCTGCAATGATAGGGGATTTGCCTGACGCCATTACAACCGGCTTAAACCAATTTATGAGAGGCAGAGATCCACGGGCTTTCGTGCGGCCTATGCCTCATTATTATATGGCAGCTGAAGATCGAAGGTTCGCTGAAGAGCGACGACTCAGCGAGTCGGGGCGGCAATTTGCTGAAGGACAAGATATTCCTGCTTTACAAAGATGGTTGACTAATAATCCCGCGCCATCACCCTTCCATACTAGTGTTGAACAGGTATACCTTAGCGAGTCGGGGCGGCAATTTGCTGAAACACAAGATATCGCTGCTTTACAAAGATGGTTGACTGAAAACCCTGGTGCATCACCCTTTCGTACTAGCGTTGAACAGGTATGTCAACGAAGACTCGGCGAGTCGGGGCGGCAATTTGCTGAAACACAAGATATCGCTGCTTTACAAAGGTGGTTGGCTGAAAATCCCAGCGCATCACCCTTTCGTACTAGCGTTGAACAGGTGTATCAGCAAGCATTGAGACTCAGCGAATCGGGACGGCAATTTGCTGAAACACAAGACGCCACTTCTTTACAAATATGGCTAACTAATAATCCTACGCCATCATCCTTTCATACTAGCGTTGAACAGGTGTATCAACGAAGACTCAGTGAGTTGGGACGGCAATTTGCTGCAACACAAGATACTACTGCTTTACAAGGGTGGTTGGCTGAAAATCCCAGCGTATCACCCTTCCGTGCTAGCGTTGAACAGGCGTATCAGAGTGGGTGTGGGCGGCAATTTGCTGAAGGACAAGATATTCCTGCTTTACAAAGATGGTTGACTGAAAACCCTGGTGTATCATCCTTCCGTACTAGCGTTGAACAGGTGTATCAACGAAGACTCGGCGAGTCGGGGCGGCAATTTGCTGAAGGACAAGATATTCCTGCTTTACAAAGATGGTTGACTG
>CADEGZ010000028.1 GCA_902827015.1 uncultured Pseudomonadota bacterium | reverse complement strand
ATTTAGGAGCAGATTCTCTTGATACAGTGGAATTAGTAATGGCTTTGGAAGAACACTTTGAAACAGAAATTCCAGATGAAGATGCACAAAAGATTTTAACAGTGAGAGATGCAATTGAATATGTCACAGCTAGAACAGTCGCAGAAAGTGAATGATTCTAATTTTTATGTTGTAACCTGTGGGGTTTACAGTGTCTAAGAGACGCGTTGTTATTACTGGGTTAGGGATCGTTTCTCCTATTGGTAACAAAGTTGAACAAGCATGGAAAGCATTGTTAGCAGGAACCAGTGGTATTCGATCGATTGAAAGTTTCGATACTTCTGAATTCAGTACCCAGTTCGCTGGCCTTGTCACTGATTTCGATGTGGCACAGTACATGTCAACTAAAGAGGCTCGCAAGTGTGACACGTTCGTACAATATGGTGTTGCAGCAGCTTGTGACGCTGTTCTTAATGCAGGGCTAGATAAGTTTGAACATTTAAATAAAGATCGGGTCGGGGTAGCCATTGGATCAGGCATTGGTGGAATTGGGACAATTGAAGCCAATCATCGTATATTGTTGCAGTCTGGCCCAAGGCGTATCTCACCTTTTTTTATTCCCGCATCAATTATTAATATGGTTTCGGGACATGTTTCCATTATTTACGGTTTTCGAGGACCCAATCTTGCTTTTGCCACTGCCTGCACTACTGGTACTCACAGTATCGGCTTAGCAGCACGCTGTATTGCTTATGGGGATGCGGACGTTATGATTGCGGGTGGTGCTGAATGTGCAAGCACCCCCTTGGGTTTGGGAGGGTTTGCGGCTGTACGCGCTCTTTCTACGCGCAATGAAGCTCCTGAAAAAGCAAGTCGTCCTTGGGATAAAGAACGTGATGGCTTTGTATTAGGAGATGGTGCCGGGGCGCTGGTGTTGGAAGAATATGAACATGCAAAACAGCGTGGTGCTCACATTTTGGCTGAATTAGTGGGTTTTGGGATGAGCGGAGACGCTTTCCACATTACCCGTCCTTCAGAAGGAGGACATGGTGCTGCCGCTGCAATGCAGAATGCATTACGAGATGCTAAGATAAATCCTTTGGAAGTGCATTATATCAATGCTCATGCAACTTCTACGCCTGCAGGTGATGTGGAAGAAACTTTAGCAATTAAATTGGCTTTGGGAGTGCAAGCACATCGAGTCGCTGTTAGCTCAACTAAATCTATGACCGGACATTTGTTAGGAGCAGCGGGAGCCATTGAAGCAATTTTTACAATTTTAGCAATACGAGATCAAATTGCTCCGCCAACCATTAATTTAGAAAATCCTGACGAAGGTTGCGACTTAGACTATGTTCCGAATATTGCAAGGAAAATGCAGATAGATATTGCGCTTTCAAATTCGTTTGGTTTTGGTGGGACAAATGGAACACTTGTCTTTAGAAAACACTTTCTTTAAAAATAAGCTATACCCTTCGCACTTGAATTTTAGGCGTTTATGTTAAAAAAACGATATAAGGTTATTATTCTTTTAACAATTACGTTTAGTTTTACTATCTTTATTTTGGGTTTTCAATTTTTTCGGTTTTTACATAGCCCTTTACCTGTGAAAAGCGGTGGACATGTATTCGTATTCTCACAAGGTGCATCTGTCCATAAAATGGTAAAACAACTTTCTGAAGAGGGAGTTTTACAGTCTCCCACCTGGTTTTTAATTTGGATCCGTTATGAAGGGTTTTTGAATAACAAACGATTCCAAGCAGGAGAATACCTTATCAAACCAGGAACTACTCCTGTTGAATTGATTAATCAATTGCAAGAAGGAAGAGTGATCCAACATGCTTTAACTGTCATTCCAGGATGGAATTTTGATCGTTTAATGGCAGAAATTCATCAATCACCCAAATTAAAACATACTTTAGTAGGATTAACAGCCGCGGAAATTATGACAAAGCTTGGGTTTCCAGGTGTTCATCCAGAGGGACATTTTTTTCCTGAAACTTATTACTTTACTGCAGGAACTACTGATGTTATTCTTTTACAGAGAGCCTATAATTTATTACAAAAAAAGCTTAGTCTTCTTTGGAGTAAACGGGCCAAAGAAATTTTACCACTAAAATCACCTTATGAAGCTCTTATTTTAGCTTCTATTATTGAAAAAGAATCTAATTTAATTGAAGAATATACAGAAATAGCAGGTGTTTATATTAGAAGGTTGCAGAAAAACATGCCGCTGCAAGCAGATCCCACCGTAATATATGGTCTTGGAAAAAGTTTTACAGGAGAATTAACAATTGCTTTATTAAAAAGCCCAACCCCTTATAATACTTACCAAAGACTTGGGTTGCCACCAACGCCTATAGCATTACCAGGAGAAAAAGCGCTAGAAGCTGCCATGTATCCTAAACCTGGTGAAACGTTATATTTTGTCGCTAAAGCTGGCGGCAAGGGCCATGTTTTTTCCAAAACTCTTAAGGAACACCATTCGGCAGTTATTCAATATAGAAACTATTACAAAAAAAAGTTGTTGGGGAGCTGAAAAAAGTGTTTATTACATTTGAAGGCATTGAAGGTGTTGGAAAAACAACTCATTTAAAATGGACTGAGGAGCAATGAAGTCAAGCAACAATCCCAGTATTAGTAACCCGTGAGCCAGGGGGAACATTAATAGGAGAAGAGATCCGCAACATTTTACTGAAACCTAGAACGGAACCTGTTGTGCCATTTACTGAGTTATTGCTTATGTTTGCTGCTCGAGTTCAACATGTGGATACTGTTATTCGTCCTGCTTTGGCAGAACAGCGTTGGGTTTTGTGTGATCGTTTTGTAGACGCGACTTATGCTTACCAAGGGGGGGGGCGGGGCATTTCCATGGATATTATTGCCAAATTAGAACATTTAATGCTAGGTGATTTTCATGCGGATCACACTCTAATATTTGATGCGCCTGCAAGAGTAGGATTGAAACGCGTAAAGAAACGAGGAAATCAAGATAGATTTGAGCAAGAAGAAATAGACTTTTTTGAGCGGGTACGGCAAGTCTATCGAACACGGGCACTTAATAACTCGAAACGGTATAAGATCATTGATGCAGCGAAATCTTTAGAAGAGGTACAAGAGGAAGTCTTAAGAATTGTCAAAAATTTAGTAAAGAATAACCATGTCCAAATATAGTAAATGGCCAACAACAGGCTCAATATTACTGGTTAGTAACCTTGAAAATTTTATTACCGATCCAAGTTTTGCCAATAAGAAAACACAGGCAGAACAAGTTGCATTTGATTATGCCAAAGAAATTTTAACTAAAGATTCTCCTCGAAATGTGCTTTTATTTGATTCTGGTACACATTTAGATTTTCGTTATATTACACCCCAGGAATCACAATGGATCAAGATAGATCAAATCCGAGAGTTAATACACTGGGCAATGGCAACCCCCCAAATTTCTAACAAAAAAGTGGCAATTTTGTCTCCAGCACATAGCATGAACCTGCAAGCCGCAAATGCCTTTCTTAAGACATTAGAAGAACCTTCTTTACGGACGCTTTTTATTTTGGTAACAGATAAACCTGCTCTTATTCCAGCTACGGTACGTAGCCGCTGTTATTGGGTAAGAATTAGGAACTCTTTTGATCAATTCAACGCTCATTCTGAACTTAAAACAATTTTAGAGAGAGACTTACGGTTGCTAGAAGAGAAGCAAATTAACCCTATCTCCATCTCGAATGAATGGTCAAAGCATCCACCTAAAGAAATTTTGCACTGGTTATTGGTTATCTTGAGTGAATTGATAAACAAGTCTGCCCTAGAAAATAAACTAATCAGGAATACTCAATCCTGGCAGTTTATAGAAAATGTATTTGAAGCCAAGCGAACTTTGGAAGCTCCTAACCAACCCAATGTGCAATTAATGATAGAATCATTATTAATAAAATATACTCTTTGCAATCGGATTTTAGGCTAGGCGCAACACGAGAGAGCGCCCGGAGTGTATAATAATACATGAGGACACGAGCAAGTGTTGCAACAAAGCATAAAATTTAAGTGCAGAGGATATACAAGGAGAGTATGTGAGAAGACTTAATGTAATTTTAGAACGCCTTAAAAACAAAGGGTACTTTGGATCTCATCATGTTATTCAAAATCTTAATGAAATAGATAATGAGAGTTTATCTAAAGCTGAGAGCTTGGCAGACAGCATAGTTGAAATATTAGGTTCTTGGAAATTTATCATTTTTCAAAGTACTATATTATTTTTATGGGCACTCTTAAACTTATTGGCTTGGTTTGAACATTGGGATCCATACCCCTTTATTCTGTTAAACTTATTTTTATCCTTACAAGCTGCTTATGCTGCTCCTGTTATTATGATGAGTCAAAATCGGCAAGCTGCCAGGGATCGTCTAGAGGCTCATAACGATTATTTAATAAATAAAAAAGCTGAAGAAGAAATTTGTCTTTTAATAAAAAAATTAGAACATCAAGACATTGAAATTAATAAAATATATCAATTGCTTTTAGAAAAACAGAAATAAGGAGTAAAGAATATGCGAGAGGTAATAGGTATCTTAAGACAATATTTGGAAACGCAGGCGATGTCCATTTCGCAACTGCAAGAATTGTGTTTTAATCTAGAAGATATTTTACAAGCTTCTCAAAATATTATGGTTAGCCAAGCACAGATCCCTTTTCTGCCATTAAGTCAATTAGCACCAGAGAGAGATACAAATACCACTAACAATCGCTCAGATTCTGAAGATGCAAGAAGTTCTAATAGTAGTAGAAGCAGCGATGAAGTCCTTTCACCTTCTTGGGAAGTGGTTAAAGACCCACCTTCACCTTCTAGAGAAAATAAAAATAGAAGGTGCTCTACTAATAATAGAGATAGTGATAATGTTTCATCTTCTGCATATTCTTGGAAATCGGTTGAAAAGCAATGTTCATTCGTTAGAAACAGTGAAAGTATTTCAAATCTTGAAAGAATGAGTCCTGTTTCATCTTCTTGGGAAGTGGTTGAAGCTTCACCTTCAGCTTCTCCTTCATTTCCCTTGCAAGAAAGTGAAGAAGTGCAAAGACAACCTCTAACTTTTTTACAAAAATTGCATGATAAGCAGTATAATGACTCCACTCAAGACAAGGTGGATGAAGTAACCCAAAAGCTTGTATCAAGGAACTTATCACAAACACTCTAATTTACTTTTTATATTTTTTTGAATATTAACTAACTATTAGTGGGTGGATTTTTTAGCCTGCATTTGCAAAATAAAATATAATTATTATTAGGTCTTTATTGGAGAAATAACGTGTATTATTGGTTGTTTATGCTGCTTGCAATTATCACAGAAGTAATAGGCACTCTCGTTATGAAATGTAGTGCAGAGTGGGTGCCAATGCTAGGGCTTGGAATTATGTATGTTATGTTAGTTGTTTCTTATGGCTCACTTGCAATTGCAGTTAAACGCATTCCTTTAGCGGTTGCTTATGGTGCATGGGAAAGTTTAGGATTAGTATTGATTTCTTTATTTAGCGCCTTGTTATTTTCAGAACCATTGAATGCTTTAAAAATAAGCGGAATAGTAGCGATCATTACGGGAATGTTATTACTTGAAATAGGTACAAACCAAACGACACATAAATCTTAAAAAATTACAAGGGTTATTCATGCTTTCTACTTTTAAGTCTATTCACTTGGTATATCTTATTATTGCAATTATATTAGAAGTCCTCGCGAATGTATTGATGAAGGTGTCTCATGGTTTTGAACGTAAGCTTCCGGCTGTTATTGCAATTATCTGTGTACTTGCAGCCTTTACTGCTTTGAGCTTTGCAATCGAAGGCATTCAGCTTTCTGTTGCTTATGGTATATGGGGAGGGGCTGGTTTAATTGCAACTACTTTATTTGGAATTTTGATGTTTGGCGAACGTCTACGTCTTACCGGCTGGTTAGGTATGGGCTTGGTGATGGTGGGTGTATGCTTAATAAGGTTATCTTAATTTTAATTGTCTTATATAAATTACATAATAAAATATACCTGTTTATATATATGTCGTATGGCAGTGGGCAATCATCAATAGAAGTTTATATACTAACTATAATTAGAAGGATATTTGCACGGAGAACAAGTTATGGTAGATGAAGCCAAAAAACCCGGTGTTTTGACACTCGCTATTAAGGATAAAAATATTTTATACACTACCTATATGTCATATTTAAAGGAAGGAGGTTTATTTATTCCAACCACTCGAACATTTGTTTTGGGAGAAGAAGTTTCTATGTTGTTAACGCTTATGGAAGAAGCTGAAAAATTTCCAGTGAACGGATCGGTCGTTTGGATAACCCCAATAGGCGCTCAAGGTAATCGCGCCCCTGGGATTGGTGTTCAATTTAAAGGGGATGAAGGCAAAAGAGTTCGAAATAAAATAGAAACTTACCTCGCAGGTACGTTAAAATCGGATAAACCCACTCATACCCTGTAAATGATAAATTAAATGCTAGTAGATTCTCATTGCCATCTTCACATGCTTGACTTTAAAGCATTGGCTAGTGATCTTGACTCAATAATATCATTGGCAATGGAACAAGACGTTAAACAAATGTTATGCGTTGGCACAAATTTGCAGGATCTGCCAAAAATTTTAAGAATTGCTGAACATTATGACCAAATCTTTGCCTCGGTTGGTTTACACCCTAATGAAGAGGTGGAAACAGAGCCAACGGCGGAGCAATTGGTTTCTTTAGCTTCCTCTTCTTATAAGATTATTGCCATTGGAGAAACAGGACTGGATTATTATCGTACTGAAGGGAAAGATAACCATCAATGGCAACAACAACGATTCGCCAATCATATTATAGCAGCTTTAACCTGTCGAAAACCTTTAATTGTTCATACACGACAAGCAAGAAAAGATACATTAGCGATTTTAAAATCAGAAAGAGCAGGAGAAATAGGGGGAGTTTTGCATTGTTTTACTGAAGATTGGCAAACCGCAAAAGAAGCTCTAGAAAATAATTTTTATATTTCTTTTTAAGGAATTATTACTTTTAAAAACGCGGGAGAATTACAAGATATTGCTAAAAAAATACCCATCGACCGATTATTAATAGAGACAGATTCACCTTATTTAGCGCCTCACCCATATCGAGGTAAAATAAACCAACCCGCCTATGTTAAATACGTTGCAGAGTTAATTGCACAATTAAGAGGAGTGCCCTTTGAAGAAATTGCGCGAAAGACCACGCAAAATTTTCATGATTTATTTTTAAGAGAAAGAATCTAATAGGTATTTCTAGATTAGTCAAAAAATTTCAATCCCGTTCAGAAACAAAGTAGCTATACTAAAAAAATAGGGGTATGAAATGACAGGCTTTTATCAGACAACAATTGTAGCTTTAAGCATTAGCTCTGGTGCTTTCTTAAATTATGAGGCAGTTCCTACCCTTTATACCTGTGAAGGGAAAAACATTTCCCCATCTTTAACTTGGACAAACACCCCCGAAAAAACCAAAAGTCTTGTTTTAATGATGACTGATCCAGACGCACCAGATCCAACAGCCCCCAAAACTACGTATGCTCACTGGATTTTATATAACATTCCTCCTAAAACTCGAAAATTACCGGAAGGGATCCAAGAAAAACAATTACCACTAGGAACCTTACAAGGAAAAAATGATGGACAACGAGTTGGTTACGACGGACCTTGTCCCCCTATTGGTCGTCATCGGTATTTTTTTAGGTTATACGCTTTAGATAAAACTCTACCGGATTTAAAAGAGCCTACTAGGACACAGCTTGAAAAAGAGATGGAAGGGCATGTTCTAGAACAAGCAGAATTGGTGGGGACATATCATAAACTAAGGTTGAACTTATACCAACAGCGAATAAATTTTAGGCTAGGCGCAATACGAGAGAGCGCCCGGAGTGTACATGTTAGTACATGAGGACGCGAACGAGTATTGCAACAACGCATAAAATTCATTCGCGAAGGGTATAGAATGGAAGAAAGGGGAAAAGTATATGAAAAATATTTCTTTATATATTTCGTGTGTTATTTTTTTAATAATTTCAATTTTTCAGCTTTTAAGATATGAACTTGGAGTACAAGTTGTTATAGGAAATGGTCATCGTATTCCGTTAGAATTTTCATTGTATGCCGCAGGAGTATTTCTGGTATTATCTCTTTGGATGCTTATAGCAGCATTGATTAAACCAAAATCTTATTAAGCGCTTACTCTGATCCGATGGTAAAGGGTATAATAACTGATCTTGTGGGTGGCATAAGAAAACACATATAATAAGCTCTTATACCCTCCACACTTGAACTTTATGAAAATTTTATCAATCGATTTAGAATTAAATCAAGACCCATCTTCTGAACCCAAGATTATTGAAATTGGTGCTTGTATTGGGGATATTGTCACAGGAGAAGTTGTTGAGAGTTATTCAGCATTTGTTGATCCAAAACAAAAATTAGTTGATCAAATTATTAAGTTGACCAGCATTACACAAGAACAAGTGGATGCAGGAAGTACTATAGAAGAAGCTTATTTAGGTATGGAGTCTCTGGCTCGCAAATACGATTGCTTAAGTATGCCTATTGTGTGGGGGATGGGTGATGGTCATGCACTTAGGCAAGAACTTCCACCTCATATTACTTGGGCATTTGGTAAACGTGAGTTAGATGTTAAAGCCGTTTTCCAAGCTTATCAAATGGCATTGTCTGGAAAAGTTCAAGCAGGGTTAGCCAAAGCCATGACTCGCTTAGGATTAGCATTTAAAGGTAAAAAACATCGAGCAATAGATGATGCTATCAATACTTTTATTATTTATCACGCATTGCTTAAAAAATTTGAGAAATCCTGACCTTTACAAAACCAAAATTTTAAGGGTAGAGAATACTTTTTTGTGGCTTTGTTGCACAAATAAGTGCAGAGCTATATTATATTTGGATCATACACAATTTACAGCTTAAGTTTTTGTTTTGGTGTAGAAAGTGGATGGAATGTTACTGTTTGATAATCGTGAACTTCTCTGTATGTTGCTATCGTCTCCCAAGCCATTTCAACAGGTATGTTTGGATACCATTTCTCATCATATGCCAATAACCTTTCACCGTTCTCATCAATTTTAAAAACCATCCAATGATGCGAAGAAGCGTCTTCACTAAGTTGCATTAAAAATACTCTATTTTTGTTAACATATAAAAGCATTAGTAATGCTTCTTTAGAATTTTTATCATTCAAATCAAAAGTAATCGCATTTTTTGGTTCGAGTTCTGCAAGATTATACTGTTGATATATCGTTTTCATAAAGTCAGAGCCCACCATTGTTTGCAGAGGCCCTTGACTAAGTCCATGGAATACACTCATTTCTTCACGTTGTTCTTGAATTGCTTCATTAATGGCACTCGGTTCCAGTCCTTCAGAAAGCTTAGCTGCTGTGTAAAATGCTTCATCTATGCAAGTACCCTTATTTGCGACATTAAAAGCTTCACTCACAACTTTCGAATCAAAAAGATTTTTTTCTGTAATATCCAATTCTTCACACAACCTCTTAATACCAAGGTTAGAGTGCATATACTTTTTTAAGGCAAAAGAAAATCCTAATATATTGTCGAATGGCATTATCTATATCCTTAATTAGTCACGAAGTGCTATTCTAGCATAGTTTCTTATCTAAACATAGACCTTACTGCTGCTAATAGAATCATTTAGAATCGCTGCATGAATAATGACGGAAACGCATACTAACTCCCTTTTTTATTCAAAATCCGGTAAATTAGTTCTGCAAAAAAAATACTGGATCTTGAAGATGAAAAGAAAGAGGGTATACCGTCCCCGTAATTGGACTGGTTATAACAGAAATTCAGTAAAACACGGCTCACGATTTGGTTTTGGATAGCACAGGACTTAAAGTGTATGGCGAAGAAGCATGAAAAGTGCGTACCCATGGCACTCGATTTTAAAGATTCAGAAATATTTGAAGAGTGTTTATCGCAAATTCCCTTCTCCAAAGTATATTCAAAAATATAATCGAAAAAAATAGAAAACCGATAGTGGTTATCACAAACGTTCCCTAACAGAAATAGACATATATCGGCTGAAAAACACTTTATTTGTGAAACAAGGCCATTTTTTGTTATATCTAATGTTTTTGGCGTATAATTTGACCTCTCTTTAAAGTAGAGTCCGAACAAGCTCATCAATCTAAAATAAAGTATTCAGTAAAAAAAAAAATTACCGATATAGCTATTAGAAAATAATCTCTAAGAGAGGCGCTTTTCAACGTGGAAGAAGACCGACTACTCATCATTGATGATGATACACAGATCTGTGAGCTTTTAAAGGATATTGGAGAAAGTTGTGGATATACTGTTTCTTCAATTTTAAACGCAGAAAAATTTTCCGATATCTGGTATGCTTTTAATCCAACTTTAATATTTTTAGATCTTAATCTATCTGAAAAAGATGGAGTAGAGTTGTTAAGAGTCTTGGCAGAACGCCAGTGTAAGTGCCCTATTGTTATATTAAGTGGTTGTGATGAACGGATCCGATCTTCAGCAGCTCGCCTTGGTAAAAGCTATGGACTGGAAATTATCACACATTTGCCTAAACCAATTGAATTAAGTGTTTTAAAAAAAATATTTGAAGATCTCAAATCGCACGATAAAGTAGCCACCCCCAATCGTTTAGCTAAAGCAATTAAAGAAAATGAGCTAGTATTATATTACCAACCTAAGATTTTATTAAAAACAGGTGAACTGATTGGTGTGGAAGTTCTGGTACGTTGGCAGCCTAGCCAAGGACCACTTATCTATCCGGATGATTTTATCCCGCTTGCCGAAAAAACAAATCTAATCAGAGAATTAACCTACTGGGTGATTGAGAATTCATTTAAACAAAAAAAAATATGGGAACAAGAAAATTTAAACTTTAGTGTCGCCATAAATTTATCTCCTTATTTGTTGAATGATCTTTTAATTCCTGAACAAATCAGCGAATTCATTAAGAAATATGAAATTTCTCAAAAAAATATTTGTTTTGAAATCACTGAAACCGGCATGTTAAATAAACCTGAAATCGCAATGGATATATTGACCAGATTAGGAATAAAAGGATTTAAGTTATCAATTGACGATTTTGGCACCGGATATTCCTCTTTAATAGAATTACATAAAATGCCTTTTAGAGAATTAAAAATAGATAAATCTTTTGTTATGAATTTATTAAAGGATGAAGATGCATGGATAATTACAAAATCTATAGTAGATCTAGGGCATAATCTGGGACTAATCGTAGTGGCAGAGGGGGTTGAAAGTGAGCAAATCATAGAAAAGTTGAAAGAAATAAACTGTGATATTCTGCAGGGCTATTATATTAGCAAACCAATCCCAGCTATAGAATTTAACCAGTGGATCAAGAACAAACTTGATAAACAATTAAGGTTTAAGTATGGAAAAACTGTATAAACTTTCAATTTCCAAAATTATCTCCATGTTTTGTGGAATTGTTAGCTTTTCATTTGGTTTAATAGTTATTTTTTCTTGGTATTTAAAAATTAATCAAATTATCCAAATATCACCCAAATCCCCCCCTATGTATTACAATGTGGCATTAGGGTTTTTAGTTGCTGGTTTAAGTCTTACGTTTTTATCTCTTTCTAAACAAAAAAAAATTTTTCGATATTTTATTGCTTTTTCTGGAATATTTCTTGTTACTTTGGGTGTTTTATCTTTAACAGAAACTTTTGGTGGCATCGATTTTAAAATAGATCAATTGTTTGTTAAGGTATATGCAGATTTGGCTATTAATGATTTCCCTGGTCGACCTTCCACACCAACATCGCTATTATTCATTTTAACGGGAATTAGTTTGTTCTTAATAAATATAAATCAAAAAAGCAAAATGTTTTTTTGGCTAGAAATAAGTTTTTCTTTTTTAATTTTAGTTATCGCAATTTGCACCATTTTAGGGTATTTAGCTAATTCTAGCATTATCTATAGTTGGGTAAAGCTTTATAGTTACATGTCAATTAATACAACATTTTGCTTTATAATAATTGGGATAGGAATTATTAGTAAAATTTTTCATATTTCACAAAAAAATAGTACTGAAAACGAAAAATGGGTTTCATTTATAGTTTTTTTAACTTTATTTTTTATTACTTTTTTAATATGGCTTTCACTATTAACTCAAGATAAAATTAACAACAAAAAAATCTTGGAAGAAAAAATTTCATCTATCCTTCAAACAACTGAAATGTCTTTAAATGATCATGTTTTTCACATGGAAGATTTGGTAGATCAGTTAAACGCAAATATAGATTCAACCCCTAAAGAATGGCAAGATTTAACTAATGAATACCTAAATGAGCATAAAACCAACCAAGAAGTAGCCTGGCTTGATAAAAATTTTATAGTTAAAAAAAATGTATCACTTAGTGCTAAAAATTCAATAAAACAACAAGACATTAAAAATTGGACATGGGAAAAAAATTTCATTAAAAAGAAAGATGGAAAATTCGATACTTCTCTAACAATACCACCAGGACTTCAATATAAAAAAATTTCTATATGGGTTCCAATTTACTCGAAAGGTAAGTTGGTAGGATCAATCCTAGATTTATTAGATACAAAAACTTTTATAGAACAAATTATTAACAAACACTATTTTTCTAAAGATATCGAAGTTAATGTTTTTATTAATGGCAGGAACGTTTATAGCTTAATACCAAAAGATCCAGAGAAAGATATTTGGTTTTTAACTGCCAAAGACAATTTTTACGGGAGCAATTGGGAAATTGGTTTAGGTATGCCTGCTTCAATTTTTTCCAATATGGACAAATTAAATCTGCACAATGCCATTTTAATATGTGGATTTTTATTCTCCCTTTTGTTTTCATCGATTATAAATTTTTCATATATTTCTAGAAGAAAAAATATAGCATTGGAAGATGCTAAAGTTTCGTTATTAAAAGCACAAAAAATAGCAAAAATGGGCAGTTGGGTATGGGATTTAAATTCTGGAAAAATTTATTGTTCTCCTGAAACTTTTTCTATATTAGGTATTAATCCTGCTTGTAATTATTTGACTTCTTCTGAATATTTTAAGTTTATAAACGCCACAGATAGTGAACAGTTTAAAGATCTTATTAATGAATTAAAGCTTGGGAAACCTCATTTCTCTATAATTCATAAATTAGTCAGGAGAGACAGTAAAGAGTTAATAATAAGGTTAGAAGCAAGCGTAAGTAAGTTTTTGGAAAGTATTCCAGTAGAAATTACAGGAATTATCCAAGACGTTACAGAACAAAAAAATCTTGAAATGGAATTACAACAATCTCAGAAAATGGAAATGATTGGCCAGCTAACAGGAGGTCTGGCGCACGACTTCAATAACTTATTAATGGTTATTCGTGGCAATCTAGAACTCATGAGTGAGGAATTAACGGGGAACTCCAAACAATCGCGTAGGATCAATTTAGCTCTGCAGGCTATCGCACGAGGAAGCGATCTAATTAAAAGGTTATTGAGTTTTTCTAGACGCCAAACCTTGCACTCTCAATGTGTAAAGTTTCAGGAAATAATACCAGAATTTGTCAAGCTTTTAAAACCAACATTGGGGGAATCTATTGATATACATATTTCTTTACCAGAAGAAACATGGCCAGTTTTAATTGATGCATCGCAATTTGAAAACTCATTATTGAATTTAGCGGTTAATGCTAGAGATGCTATGGATGGTACAGGAAAATTATTTTTGGATTTCAAAAATGTTGATATTAAAGAGTCATTGATTATAGGAAAGGAAAAAATTGAACCAGGCGAGTACGTAAAAATTTCAGTAGCCGATACAGGGCATGGCATGAGTGACGAAGTTTTACAAAAAATCTTTGAACCATTTTTTACCACCAAAGAAGTCGGAAAGGGTACGGGCTTAGGATTATGTATGGTGTATGGTTTTATAAAACAATCTCAAGGTTATATTTTCATTGAAAGTAAAATTGAGCATGGAACAACAATCAATTTGTATTTACCAAAATCTTATTTAGAACAGAAAAAAGATTTAAAAACAAGTGATAAAAACAACTCTAGCAATATTGGAGGATCTGAACGAATCTTACTTGTGGAAGATGAAGAAGTATTATTGGAGATGACAAAAGAATATTTAGAGAATTTAGGCTATCAGGTTTTGGCTACAAAAAATGGCGTAGAAGCTTTAAATATTTTTAAAAAATCAAAAAATATTAATCTATTATTAACTGATGTTATCATGCCGAATGATTTAACGGGCCCAAATCTCGCAGCTCAATTGATGCAAATAGATCCGAATTTAAAGATATTGTTTGTTACCGGTTATCCCAAAAGTGAATTATCAGAAAAAAATATTAAAATAGAAACATTTGAAGTTCTAACCAAGCCTTATTCGATGAACGATCTAGGAAGGACTATCCGAAAGATTTTAGATCTGAAATAAAAAATTCTTATTTAAATGACTCGCACCATCCATGGTGCGAGTAAATTTATTCTTTAAAAGATTAATTTTGAACTTCCCAATTTTTGTAGCGATCTCGTACATCGCGGCAAGCACGACCATGCACTTCCTCTTGACGGCCGTCGATAATAACTTTATGAACATAATCTCGGCATACAAGATGATCTTTTGGAAGTTCCTGAGTGCGCGTTACTTTAAAACTACCGGTGTGATTATTATTCGGGTTTGTCCAAGTATGCTCTTGGTAATCGGGGGCTTTTTCTAGAGTGTTAACCATGGTTTCCCGAGCCATTTGTTTATCTTTTTCGTCTAATTGATAACCAATTTGTCCTCCTAGGTAAGAACCAGCCAAAGCACCAATTGCAACTCCAAACAGTTTACCTTTACCTTTACCAAATTGAGAACCTGCAAGTGCTCCAGCAGCACCGCCTAACAACTGGCCTCCGGTTTGCTTAGGGCCTGCGCCAGCGCAACCAGTTATAAGTATAACCAATAAACTTGCACTCACCACTTTTTTTAATTTAAGCATATAAACCTCAACTCCTAGCCTAAAATCCAATCTTGAAGGGTATAACACCACATTGGGCAAAATCCCAGTAAATAAGACCACAATAGGGTACCATATAGGAAAAATTTAATGCAATGTGGATTTTTCCTTACATTTTATTGTTTCAATTTGAATAGTAGAGTGAAAAATATTAAATTTTTCTTCTAACACCCTGGTAGCTATTTGTAAAATAGGTTGTTCGTTTTGAACATCTTGTTCAATTACTAAATGAGCACTTAAACTGATTTTATGACTGGTTAATGCCCAGACGTGTAAGTCATGAACATCAAGCACACCTGATAATTGTAAAAGTGCATCATTAATTTCACCAAGTTCAATACCTTCCGGAACTCCCTCGAGTAATATATTAATGCTTTCCTTCAATAATTTCCAAGTACGTGGCAATATCCAAACTGCAATTGTAATAGCCATTATCGAATCAATGTGTTGCCAACCCGTCAACCCAACTAGTAAGGCAGTTAGGATCACTCCTAAAGAACTTAGCATATCGGCTTTAGCGTCCAGATAAGCACTCTTAATGTTTAAACTTTCTTGGCTCCCTTTATGCAATAGAGAAGTGATCGTTAAGTTAATAATAACACCAATACTTGCGACAATAAGCATAGTGGTAGTGTGGAGGTGGCTTTTTATAGTAAAAAAACGTTCATAAGCTTCATGAAAAATAAAAAGCGCAACAAGAAATAAGATACTGGCATTAAACGCCGCAGCTAGAATTTCTAAACGATAATAACCAAAAGTTCGCTTTTTATCGGCTTCTCTTCTTCCAAGTCGTATTGCCATAATAGAGATAATTAAGGCTGCCGCATCAGTAAAAAGATGAGCAGCATCGGATAATAATGCAAGGCTATTGCTAATCAAGCTACCGGCAATTTCAACGCTAATAAAAATTATGGTTAAACCAAGGGCTATCCATAGATATTTTTCTTGTCCTAAATTTTTTATTTTATGCTCCTTCATAGTCAATTTAAGAGAGAATCTCTAAAAAGTTAGATACTACAGATTTGACTTTTTCAATAGCTACCATTGCTTTCTCTGGAGAATAAGCAATGGACTTTTGAAATCCAAATACTGCAGAAGGCCAGGCACTATCGGTTTTATAGCGAGCAATAACATGTACGTGGAGTTGCGGAACGATATTACCAAGGGCTGCAATGTTTATCTTATCCGCATCGTATGTTTGTTTAAGCATTTTTGATAGGGCAACAATTTCAGATAATAATTGATTTTGTTCAGCGGGTGCCAACTCGGTTATCTCTGAAACTGCCGTTCTTCTAGGGACCAAGATGAGCCACGGAAAACGTTCATCGTTCATGAGTAAAAGTTGTGACAATGCAAGATCCATTACAAATAAGGTATCCTGTTTTAAACGTGGGTGTAATTGAAAAATCATTGTTTATTTAATTTCTTCAATTGCTTTCAAAACTTCTTCAACATGATTTTTTACACTCACTTTAGACCAAATTTTTGCAATTTTGCCTTCTTTATCGATTAAAAAAGTTGAACGGATTGTTTTTTTTTCTTCTAATACTTGGTATGCGATGTGCGCTTGTAATTCTGAATCACTTAAGAGCACAAAATTGAGTTCGTATTTATCCATAAATTTCTTATGGCTTTCCATACTATCTTTAGATATTCCAAATACGCTACAACCCTTTTTTGCTATTTTAGAAAAATTATCCCGAAAATCACAAGCTTCTTGGGTACATCCCGGCGTATTATCTTTAGGATAAAAATAAATGACAACTAACTTATCTTTTAAAGCAGAAAGTTGATAAAACTTTCCATCGGTGCCGGAGAGGTTAAAATCGGGTGCTTGTTGATGTATTTTGAGCATATAAGCCTCTTAAAGAACACATAAGGTAAATTTTACTCTTTATCAACTAAAATTCCCAGCTCGATTTTAACAATTCAAAAATATATAATGTTATCTATCGTAAGTAAAGAGAGTGTGAAAAATGGCGCTTACTTATTCAACAATGTTACCTTTAAATACCATAGCACCCGATTTTAATTTATTAGATACGTTAACCAACCAATATTGCACTTTGGCTTCAATTAAAGGTACTAAAGGTACCGTAGTCATGTTCATTTGTAATCATTGTCCTTTTGTTAAACACATACAGCAAGAACTTCCTAAAATTGCAAATGATTATAAAAAGCAAGGGGTTGCTTTTGTTGCAATTAGTGCAAACGATATAGAACAATATCCTGAAGATTCCCCCGAAAAAATGAAAGAATTAGCGCAAAAGTTCCAATATCCTTTCCCATATTTATATGATGAGACTCAAGAAGTTGCAAAAGCTTATCAAGCTGCTTGTACACCTGATCTTTTTTTATTTGATGATCAATTACGTTGTGTTTATAGAGGACAGTTAGATGATTCTAGGCCTAACAACGGGCTTCCGGTAACCGGTAAAGATTTACGAGGTGCTTTAGACAATCTTCTTGCAGGACGAGCCATTGATCAAAATCAAAAGCCTAGTGTTGGCTGTAACATTAAGTGGAAAGCCTAAGGAAGAAGGGGGCTTACTGTGGATTAACCAACTGCATAGTCCATGGTCCTATTCCAGACACTTGTATGATAGTCTCTTGAGAAACCCAAGCATAAACATGATCATTGGCACGAAATATAGCAAAACTACCACTAGGTAACGCTTTTCCTTTATCAATATCAAATTTATCCCCATTTCCAACATTAAGCACACCTGAAATTACAGTTACATGGTTATCTAACATAAACCAATGGGGGGGAATTTTATAATTTGGGGGAAATCTTAATTGGAAAATATAAGCCCCAATTTTATTAAGATCCCCTTCCAGGACAGCTATTTGTGCCCCTACAGGTAAAATAATAGGCGCGGCAGTCCATTTCATTTCATTGGGTGTAATAAAGGTAGAACCAATTAAAGATGTTAAATCATCTGCGTAACTGGATAATGGTACCGCTAATAAAAAAAAGCTTATTAAGGTAATAGAAAACTTTTTTAAGGCCATGGACATAGTATTTACCCCATGAGACATTGAATATACCGTTTAATGTTTAAGAAAGTATTCCTGTTGTGTCAAGTTTATATTATAAAAATTTTATTAGTTTAATAACTTTCCACAAGAAAGAAAACAGCAAATTTAGGTTAAAAAAATTTGAGATAACAAAGTTTTTGCTTAACATTTCATACTGTATTACAATACAAAATATTACGTAATTTTTAATAACATGGAGTAATTAAAATGGGTAGATTGGGAATTTCTTATAGCGATGTCGCTAATGCAGCATCTGAGCTAAAAAACCAAGGTTTCAACCCAACTGTAGATGGAGTTAGGTCTTTATTAGGAACCGGAAGCAAAAGCACCATCGTCCCTTACTTAAGGCAATGGCGTGCTATACAAGCGGTAAATCAGGAAGGGCAAATATTTTCTTCTTCGGAACTTTTATCTTTAATAAGAAGCCTGTATGAGCGCCTACAAGAAGAACCCGGAACAATAGCAGGGAATTTTAAAAAACAAATCTCGAAACCATTAAATACCAATCTTCAATTGAGTAAACGGTTAGAGGAAGTAGAAACTGAAAAGCAATACCTACAAAAAGAAATCATAGCCTTAAAAGCACAATTAGCCTTATCTGAAAAGGAAAAATTATATTTAATAGAGGAAAAAACTAATTTAAGAGAAGAACTCAAAGAATTAAGTAAAATTTGATTTTAAAATATGCCTAAAGTAGCATAGATAAATTGCATTAAATACAAAGAGTATATCTATCAAAATGTTACAACAATATTTAAATAATCTGAAATTATCAAAAAATGTAGAATGGATTGCATTGCGCGAGATCCGCGAAAAAGCTTATTCATTAACAGCCCGTAATGGTCGAAACGACAAAGCATCTACGCAACTTCACCATGGATACATGGTGGAAGTTCTAATAAATGGACAATTTGCGTATGCCTCTACCAATACCCTAACCTTTGAAGCAATTCAGGAGGCTGCTAATAAAGCATCAATACTTGCTAAACAAGCGTCAATCTATAAAATCCATACTTTTTCTGTAGCAAGCCGTCCTAAAGCAACTGGGCATTACCAATCCCCATTCCACTACAACTTACAATCTGTTTCTTTAAAGGGTTTGGTTGATATTTTAATTGCCGGAACACAAGCCTTAAAAGTTTCAGATAAAATTGTTAACGCGATAGCGAGTGCAATGATTTTTGAACGTGACAGTCGCATGATCAGTAGTAATGGTAGTGATATTCACCAAGAAACTTTATCCATTGCCTTAGAGCTTTCAGCAACTGCCGAAGAGGGACAAGAAACACAAACTCGCACTAATGGTATGCCTTGTTTTCAAATAGGCGCTGAATTTTTAGATCTGGAAAGAATTCAACAAGATTCGCAAAGAATAGGTGAAGAAGCGTTAGAATTATTACATGCAGAAGAATGCCCAACGGGTTTTTTTGATTTAGTGTTAGCGCCTGATCAGCTCTATTTGCGAGTACATGAATCTATTGGTCACCCTCTAGAACTTGACCGCATTTTAGGGGATGAAAGAAATTACGCTGGATGGAGCTTTGTGAAACCCAGTGACTTTGGAACGTTGGCATATGGTCCACCTATTTTGAATGTAACTTTTGATCCTTGTGTTTCTTCTGAATTTGCAAGTTACGCTTTTGATGATATTGGCAATACTGCAACCCGAGAATATTTAATAAAGGAAGGGATCCTAGTAAGAGGATTGGGAAGTCTTGAAAGCCAAGAACGGCTTAAGCTTCCTGGTGTTGCCAATATGCGTAGCTGCTCTTGGAATCGTCCCCCTATTGATCGAATGGCCAATATTAATATTGAGCCTGGTAAAA
>CADEGZ010000027.1:4729-20126 GCA_902827015.1 uncultured Pseudomonadota bacterium | reverse complement strand
AAAATTTTACCACAAGGATATAATATTGATTATGCAGGGCAGTCACGACAATATCAGCAAGAAAGCCGAGCGCTTGTTGTAACATTCTTTTTTGCGTTGATTATTATTTTTTTGGCATTGTCGGCGCAATTTGAAAGCTTTAGAGATCCTATTATTGTGCTGATTAGTGTTCCAATGTCTATTTGTGGAGCAATGGTCTTTATTAACCTTGGGGTGGGAGGAGCAAGCCTTAATATTTATACTCAGGTAGGCTTAGTTACATTAATTGGTCTTATTAGCAAGCATGGTATTTTAATTGTACAATTTGCTAATGAGTTGCAAAAAGAAGGAAAGAATAAACGACAAGCAGTAGAAATGGCCGCCAGTATTCGCTTGCGTCCTATATTAATGACAACCGCTGCAATGGTTTTGGGGGTTGTTCCTTTGATTACGGCGACTGGAGCTGGTGCTGAAAGCCGATTTAATATAGGATTGGTTATTGCTTCTGGTATTTCAATTGGCACGCTTTTTACATTATTTGTTTTACCAGTCGTGTACGTCTTTTTGGCCCATGATCATTCCATAAATCAAACACCGCATGAAGTTGTATAAAATTGTTAAGGGGTTTTATTGTTTTTGTTGTTCCAATTCTTTAAAATTCCACAACTTTTGATCCATTAATTGGCTGGGTTTTATGTCTTGAAGTGCATGTAATATATTGCTTGGAATTTTAGGATTTTCTTTTGCCAATTCATCAATAAGTTTTCGAATCCGTACACGTACTAAATTCTGTTGTGAACCGCATAAATTGCAAGGGATAATGGGGAACTTTCGCTCGGTAGCATATTGGATAATATCTTTTTCTTGAACAAAGCTAAGCGGTCGAATAATCACATGTTTTTTGTTATCGCTGAGTAATTTAGGAGGCATAGAGCGAACTTCACCATTATAGAGTATGGACATTAATAAAGTACGGATTAAATCGTCTCTGTGGTGTCCTAGAGCAATTTTATTAAAACCCTGTTCTTCGGCATAACGATAAATAATTCCTCGTCGTAATCGGGAGCAAAGTGAACAATAAGTTTGACCCTCAGGAATTTTCTCTTTAACTATTGAATAGGTATCGCGACTTAGAATTTCGTAAGGTATAGATTCTTTTTCCAAGAAAGCACGAAGCGCATTATCATTCCACCCGGGCTGGGCTTGGTCCAGTGTAAAAGCAAAAATCTCAAATTTATTACCAGAACGTTGTCTTAAAAGTTTTAAGATTGCTAAAAGTGTAAAAGAATCTTTTCCACCGGAAAGGCAAACCATAACCTTGTCGCCCTTTTGAATAAGATTGTAATCAGCAATGGCTTTTCCAGTGTAATGAAGAAGCTTCTTTTCAACTTTAGAGCGAAAAATCGTGATTGGTTCAGAACTTAAGGCTTCTGCCACAGAATTATCCTAGATTAAGAACGTTTTTTAGCAAGATTGTATTCGAATTGTTTTCTATTCGCAACAGGTAATAAGATTTGTTGAGGCCCTTTAGCATAAGGGTGGGTACGAGCACGACGATAACCAGGATTTAGTTTCTTGAGTTCTTGGATATCGATCCCTGCTAATTTAGCAGCTTGATGAAAATTTAAGGGGGTACTAGGGTTAACCGGTATGAAGTAGGGTTTATTGTCGATGTGTGGTAGTGAAACGGCATGTTTATCCGGATCACCAATGATTTCTACTAAGGCTAGAAACTTTGGAACATATTCTCGTGTTTGTTTTGGTAAGTTTAAATCCCAAAAATTGGTGGGTAGGCCTTTATTTTTGTTTTTTCGAATTGCTCGATGTACTGCTCCTTCCCCTGCATTATAGGCCGCTAAAGCAAGCATCCAGTTGTGATCAAATTCTTCATGAAGGAATTCCAGATAATCTAGAGCCGCTTTAGTAGAAGCTTGGATATCGCGGCGTCCATCGTACCAATCGTCCTGCTTAAGTCCATAAAAGCGACCTGTGCTGGGAATGATTTGCCATAACCCTGCAGCACCTTTATTGGAAGTCGCTTGGGGTTGAAAAGCACTTTCTATCATAGGAAGGAGGGCAAGCTCTCCTGGCATATTGCGTTTTTCTAGTTGTTCTACAATGTAGTACAGGTAAGGTGTGGCTTGAGTTGAGATTTTTGTTAAAGTTTTTTCTTGTTGACTAAATTTTTTTACGTATTTTTGAATATGTTGATGGCCTTTTGGGTGACTTTGTTTGGCAGTAATTTCAAAGTTGTCTCGTATTCTGCACCAAAGTTGTTGGTGGGGTTGGTGATGTTTTTTATAAAGGGCATGTTGAGTTTCAGTAGTGATTGACTCTTCTGGTCGTTCACAAGCTGGTAGACAAGTAATGCCGATCAAAAATACCCATTGGAAAAAGATCGCTAAAGAATTTTGATTTTTTTTTGTCATTTAAATAACCATTCCCCGTTAATTTTTATAAAATTGTAAAATAAGTGGTTCTTAACCATCTGTAATATAAATAAATTTTTACAAAAAGAGGGTAAAAACCCTTTTAAGTTGAAATAACTTATTTATTTCTATTTTTAAAATAAAATCTAAGGTACTGGCAAAGTATAAGCACGTCAACCGTTTATAAGATCAGCTGATAGAATATTCGGTAGGTTAATGGGGATTTTAAATTGTTAGAACATATTTTAATTATTTTGTTGCTAGAGTTTAAAGTGATCTTTTCTTTCTCGAATTAATAAGAAAATTTCAGACTCTTTAGAGGGTTTTTGTTTAGAAAAGTGCTTTGTTGCTTTAATGATACTAGAAACGTTTGTACGTAGAAATGGATTTGTTTCAAGCTCTAATGCAAGAGTACTTGGAACAGTGGCTTCGTTTCGTGCCCGTTTTTTTCTAGTTGATTCTAACCGTTCAATTAAGGCCTGATTTTGTGGTTCGAGTGTTTTGGCAAATTCTAGGTTAGCTAGCGTATATTCATGGCCGCAATAAATTAGGGTTTGAGGAGGAAGATTTTTTAATTTTTTTAAGGAGCTTAACATTTGTTCTGCTGTGCCTTCAAAGAGACGGCCACATCCTCCCGTAAAAAGGGTATCTCCACAAAACAGTTTGTTTTCGCCGAAATAAGCGATATGTCCTAATGTGTGTCCTGGAATTTCCAGAATGCGAAAAGAAGCCTCAAGTGTTTCTATAAAGACAGTATCATTTTCTTGAAGAGGTTTTGAGCAAACAGGAATATTTTCTTTTTTAGGACCATACACTGGCACTTTAAAATGATCTCGTAATTGAGCAACTCCATTGCAGTGATCCCAGTGGCGATGTGTTAAGAATATTGCAGAGAGTTGAATATGGTAGTGACTTAAAATATCAAATACTGGTTGAGCTTCGCCCGGATCTACAATAACACCACATTTGGTTTTTGGTTGGTGGATAAGCCAGATATAATTATCTTTTAGCGCAGGGATTCGAATTATTTCTATCATGCTGATATGCTGGCAGAGCGCTACCAGAAGATCAACCTATTAGGAAATAAGCAAGTATGCTGGATTTTTCTCTTCATTGGGAAGAGTTACGTAAATGGTGGGTCACCCCCGTAGGACAAGCTCTTTTAGAAACTGAAAGTAAAGAGGTAGAAAGGGTGATTACCACCTTATTTGGATATCATCTCTTACTCTTGGGTGAAGGTGTATTTATGGAGCTTTTGGTAAAGAGCCCTATTATGCATCGGGTTTGGATGCATCCTAAGGTGAATGTGTTGGAAGGTGGTGGTGCGCTAGGTTCACGACATGATAAATTGCCCATTGCTGGAGACAGTGTTGATGTTGTCTACCTTGCACATTGTCTAGAATTTATTAACAATCCTCATGAAGTATTACGAGAAACTTTTAGGGTGTTGATACCAGAAGGATACGTTATTATTTCTGGCTTTAATCCGTGGAGTTTATGGGGAGCATGGCGTTGTGTAATGCGCTTTATAAGGCATGTTCCTTGGGATAGCCGTTTTGTTTCTGTGGGTCGTTTGAAAGATTGGTTGGCGTTACTTGGTTTTGATGTTGTTCAGATCTCCCCTTATTTTTTTCGTCCGCCGTTTTCTCATGCGCGTTTTTTACAGTATTTAAAATGGTTAGAGAAAGTAGGAAGCTATTGTTGGCCATTTTTAGGTGGAGCCTACCTTGTTCTTGCACGCAAGCGTATTATTACATTGACACCCATTAAACCTTCCTTTCAAACAAAATCTAAACTTGCTGTTCAAGGAGTCGTTGGATCGGTGCAAAGTAGCAGGATGGAAGCTTACGGTATTAATATGAACCTGTCCGAAGAGTTTCGCCAATAGAGTTTGGAATAAGGAAAAAACAGATGGATTTGAAAGAAACTATCGCGCTAGTAACAGGGGGTGCTTCAGGAATGGGGCGTGAGGTAGCACTTCAATTGGCAAGGCAAGGCGCGCGGGTTGCGGTGTTGGATACTCGTGAAAAAGAAGTTCTAACAGTTGCCAAAGATATTCAAGGGTTGGGGTTTATTTGTGACGTTTCTGATGAGTTAAGTGTTGTACAAGCTTTTAATCAATTAGAAGCACAATGGGGTTCTCCACGTATTTGTGTGAATTGTGCAGGAATTATCATGGGATCTCGTGTGATTGGACAAGATGGACCCATGAAATTAGATATTTTTAAGAAAATTATTGATGTTAATTTAGTAGGGACTTTTAATGTTTTACGATTAGCGGCGCATGCTATGACAAAACTTTCGCCAATTTTAGAAACTGAAGAACGGGGGGTTATTATTAATACAGCATCTGTTGCTGCATATGAAGGTCAAATTGGACAAGCAGCTTATAGTGCTTCTAAAGCAGGGATTGTTGGCATGACACTGCCAATTGCACGTGAACTTTCTCATTTTGGGATCCGGGTCATGACTATTGCGCCAGGATTAATCGAGACCCCTATGACGCAGCATTTTCCAGAATCGTTGAAAGCAAATTTACAAAAGCAGGTCGTTTTCCCTAAACGTTTTGGTAAGACAGTAGAGTTTGCTAAATTAGTCTTACACATTATCGACAATGTATTATTAAATGGAGAGGTAATTCGTTTAGATGGGGCAATTCGGCTATCGGATGCTTAGCTTTCCGGAGATTGATCTGAAGGTTTTAATTCTTCTTCTCCACAAATTTTAAGTTTGTTTTTGCGTGCGAATTCTAAAATGTGTTCATAAAGTGCCGGGTTAGAGTCTTTTAAGGCTTTATCTAACACTACACATTTGTTTTCATTTTGTATCGAAGGTCTAAGTAGGGGAGAGTAATAAATGCGATGATTACGAAAGGTTGAAAGAGAGCCGCTAACGCGTTCTGCCCAGTCACTTGGCCTAAATTGTTGTCCATCTTCGGTAACACCTTCAATAACAATTTTTGAGTCGGGTTTTGGTTTATCTTTCATAATTCATTCATTTGAAAATATTTAATTCATATACCTAGTTTAGTTCTTTAAAGCACAGTCGTCTTGTAATTGTTTAATAATAGGTCAAAAGAGATAGGTAATAGTATATGCTCAATAAAAATAAAGAAAAGAAAATCTTTCTTGAAGGGCCAGTTGGTAAACTGGAAGCCTTAGTTTCAGGTATTGATGATTCAGATTTTAAAAGGGGTGTGGGAATTATTTGTCACCCTCATCCTTTATACCAAGGAACAATGAATAATAAAGTTGTTACTACGGTAATTCGAACATGGCAACAACTGGGGGTTGCTACCGTTCGATTTAATTTTAGAGGTGTGGGCGAAAGTGAAGGGAACTATGATGAAGGGGTAGGAGAGGTAGAGGATTTACAGGCCGTATTTGAATGGGTACAAGTGCAAGATCCCTCTGTGAAAATATGGTTGGCGGGGTTTTCGTTTGGCGCTTTTGTTGCTACGCGATTTGCAGCACAAAATCCAGCACTCACAGGTCTTTTAACCATTGCACCTGCATTATCATTATTTGATTTTGTAAAATTAAAAACACCCACTTGTCCTTGGTTAATTATTCATGGCGAGCAAGATGAATTGGTGTCCGTTACAAAGGTAAAAGACTGGTATCAGCTTTTGGTTGAGGATGATCAATCAAAGCATATAGAACTTGTTGTCTTGCCACAAGCCAGTCATTTTTTTCATGGGTTTTTAGGCGAACTGAAAATTGTTATTGAGGAATTCTGGAAGTCACACCATTCTTTAAGATCATAAAGTGATGTTTTATATAGCTCTTTTTTGGATAAATCATAAAAATTGACGTTTAAACTTCTTTAAACGATAATGAAAATAATTCTCATTTAGAATTGAGTAGTGATAGTGGATACAAGTTTGTTAGAGTTAAAAGTAGGAGATACTGCCAGAATACTGGGCTTTAAATCAGGTTGCTCTGTTTATCAGCAAAAATTATTAGCGATGGGTTTAGTGCCAAACACGGAATTTAAAGTTGTTAGGGTCGCTCCATTAGGGGACCCTGTTGAGATCCAAGTCTACAATTCTTCACTTTGTATTCGTAAGCAGGAAGGATCTGTGTTACAGCTTAAACGGTTGATGGATTTTGTAAGGTGAAGCCGCTTGTTGTAGCCCTGGTTGGAAATCCCAATTGCGGCAAGACAACCTTATTTAATAACTTAACCGGCAAACAACAAGAAGTAGGCAATTGGTGCGGTGTAACAGTTGAGAAGAAAAAAGGATTTTTTTCTAAAAAGAATATTAGAATTGAGGTGATTGACTTACCAGGTTGTTATTATTATGCCCCTGCTTTAGAAAGCGCATTAGATGAGCGCATTACTTATGAATATCTTTCCTCTAATGAAGCAGATCTTATTATTAATGTTGTAGATGCAACTAATTTGGAGCGGCATTTATATTTAACCCTTCAGTTATTAGAACGTGGGATCCCTGTTATTGTTGCATTAAATATGATGGATGCGGCGCGTTCGCAAAATATTGATATTGATACCGCAACGCTTGCAAAACAATTAGGTCGTCCGGTGGTGCCGCTGGCGGCTGTTAAGAAACAAGGCATTGAAGAACTGAAACAAAAAATTTATCAGCATAGAGTGGCACTAAAAACAGAATCGGATACTTTTCCAAGGCTTTCTATATGCACTTCTGATGGCAATTCGCATGATGCAGAAATCGCTACTGCAAAAGCACGTTATGAGCTTATTCACAATATCATTAATGCCAGTGTGCATAAAGGTAAGCGGCTGAATAAATCGAGCTGGACAGAAAGAATTGATAAAATAGTCTTGAATCGATTCTTAGGGATCCCCCTGTTTTTAATGCTAATGTACGTTGTATTTGTCTTCACAATGCAAGTGGGCGGGGTATTGCAGGATTTTTTTGATGCGGCTTCTAGAAATATTTTTGTGGATGGGTTGCAGAAGTGGTTGGTGCATTGGCAAGCACCAAACTGGTTGATTGATATAACCGCTTTTGGAATAGGGCAGGGTATTAATATTGTTGTTAGTTTTATTCCAGTTATTGCCGGTATGTTTTTATCCTTATCTTTTTTAGAAGCCTCTGGTTATATGGCTCGAGTTGCTTTTGTAATGGATAGGGTAATGCAATGGGTAGGGTTACCCGGAAAATCATTTGTACCAATGATCATTGGATTTGGTTGCAATGTTCCTGCCGTTATGGCAACCAGAACATTAGAAAATTATCGAGAACGAATCTTGACTATCTTAATGAGCCCCTTCATGTCTTGCGGGGCAAGATTGGCTATTTATGCGCTTTTTGTTTCTGCTTTTTTTAAAGAAACAGGACATAATGTTATTTTTGGACTGTATTTAATAGGGATTTTTGTTGCATTAATAACAGGGTTTGTATTGCGTACCACTGTTTTACCCGGCAATCGTTCAGCATTGATTATAGAATTGCCTCCTTATCGTTGGCCTAGTTTAAGAAATTTATGGAAAGCGGTGTGGTATAGGCTGAAGCATTTCATTTTAAAGGCGGGTGTCCTTATTTTGCCGCTGTGTATTATTTTTGGAGCGCTAACCGCTGTTTCGGATAGAGGAGGGGTAAACAGTTGGGTAGCTACTTTTGGACGCGCTGTAACTCCTATCTTTACACCGATGGGTATAGAAAAAGACAATTGGCCTGCAACGGTAGGGCTATTAACTGGGGTTTTGGCAAAAGAAGTCGTGGTTGGAACTTTAGGGGCATTATACGCAGAAGAAGAACGCCTACAACAAAGTGTTAAAGAAGGAGAGGTATCAAATCAAGGAATAATAGGATTGATGGTAAAACGATTTGGTAATACTGTAGCAGCTTTCGCCTACCTTTTATTTGTATTGTTATACTTTCCATGTGTTTCAGTCGTCGCAACTGTGGCACGAGAATTAAATAAATATTGGGCAATTTTCTCGGTGGTTTGGACAACAAGTATTGCTTATACTACAGCCGTTTTATTTTATCAAAGTGTCAAGTTATTTAGGGAAGGTACGGTATCTTCAGTTGCTTGGATAGTGGGAATAATAGGAGCACTGGCCTTGGTATTTTATGGGCTAAAAAAGCTTATGCAACAACATAGCGCTGCTATTTCTCACCTCAAACCGCTGCCAACCCCAATTTTGATTTTGGACATATAAAGGCTTTAATAAGAATACCCCTTCTTCCTCCTCTAAGTAGAAAAACTAAAAAGAGGAAGAGGAGTTTTTGGAAAAAATAATTAAACCATACCCTTGAGTCGTTGTAATGGTCTTACCTTAACGACATTTCGTGCTGGTTTTGCTTTAAACATCATTTCTTCGCCTGTAAATGGGTTGATCCCTTTACGAGCTTTAGTGGCGGGTTTATGTTTCACACTTATTTTAACAAGGCCGGGCAGGGTAAATTGTCCAGGTCCTTGCTTTTTAAGATGTGCAGCAATAATGTTGCCTAATTCATCAAATAAAACAGAGATGTCTCTGCGTTGAAGGCCCGTACAACCTGCTAAGGTGATAAATAGTTGACCTTTTGTGAAGGCTTTATCAACACTTGTTACTGAAGGTAAACGAATAACCTTTGCAGTTTGGGCTTTTTTGGCAGTAGTTTTAACATTCCGGCTTTTAGCTTTTAATGCGATAGGTTTCTTTTGCATTCGAGCGGTGGTTTTTTTCACTGCTTTCCTAGCGGTTGAACGGGTGGGCTTGCGTTTTTTCGCGGCCATGTCTTGCTCCTTTAAAAAAATCAAAACAAAGATAGTGTTAGCATAACCCTCGCTTTTCAGCAAGAGTTTTTTACTAAAGAACAACAACCAATGGATCTATAGTCATTGCTAATTGTTATCGGCAATGTCTTAAGACCGTGGTATGCTACCTTAAGGTAGTTTTAAAAGTCAATTGTAGATGCACAACTTAACATTTATCTACAGAAAGACAATAAAGCAAGTCTTTAAGATTTGCTTAAGTTCTAAATATAGTGCGTTTTGCTTGTATTTCAATTTATAGTTTTGTAAAATGCGGACTTCTCCTCTAGAATACCGACTTAAAATTGGTGTTATTTGATGACTAACTTGGGATCCAAAATGAAAACATTTAGTGCGAAATCAGAAGAAGTGCAAAGAGGGTGGTTTTTAGTGGATGCTAAAAACAAGATTTTAGGGCGGCTTGCAACCGAGATTGCCCGACGTTTACGAGGTAAGCATAAGCCTGAGTATACACCTCATGTGGATACGGGAGATTATATCATCGTCCTAAACGCAGGCGCTGTACAAGTAACAGGTCGGAAAGCAACAGGTAAGCTCTATTACCGCCATAGTGGATACCCGGGTGGTTTGAAATCAGAAGCTTTTGAAAAATTAATTGCACGCCGTCCAGAACGGGTTATAGAATTGGCGGTGAAGGGGATGCTTCCTAAGAATTCACTGGGTCGTGCTATGCTACGTAAGCTTAAAGTTTATGCGGGCGATATACATCCCCACACGGCACAACAACCCGAAATTTTAGAAATTTAAGTAGGTAAATATACGATGGCGAAAATAGCAGCAAAAAAGCGACAGTGTTATGGGACTGGACGTCGTAAGACTTCCACTGCACGTGTCTTTTTAAGGCCTGGAACAGGTAATATTGTTGTTAACCAACAGAATTTGGATGAATATTTTGGTCGCAAGACAGCACGTATGGTTGTGCGCCAACCGTTGGAACTTATGGAAGTAACCAATAAGTTTGATGTGGTCGCCACTGTGAAAGGGGGTGGCATTATGGGGCAGGCAGGCGCTATTCGTCATGGTATTAGCCGAGCTTTAATTCAATATGATGAAATAGTAAACCCTGTTACAAAGACCAGCGATGAAGAAGATTCTGGTAGTAGTGGTAGCGGTGGTAGGGCCGATAGCTTTCGTAGGATCCTTCGAAAAGCCGGTTTTGTTACACGAGACGCACGTGAAGTAGAGCGGAAGAAAGTCGGTCTACATGGTGCACGTAAGAGACCACAATACTCTAAACGTTAATTATCTTTCTCTCATAAGGTGGGGATTGGGGGATCGTCTAGTGGTAGGACAGCGGACTCTGACTCCGTTAACCTAGGTTCGAATCCTAGTCCCCCAGCCAAGAAATTCCAATATGAAAATTGGCATTACCTATAATTTCCATGCTGATTATTGTGCTCAGGGGTTTACTGAAGAAGAAGCAATAACGTTAAACCCACAGGTTACGATTGATGCCATTCATAATGCGCTAGTTCAATTAGGCCATCAACCGGTCAAGATTGGTAACTTTGCAGCACTGATGGCATGCATATTGAAAAATGAAAAATGGGATTTAATTTTTAATATTGCTGATGGAACCTATGGATATGGACGTGAAGCTCTCATTCCTTCGCTATTAGATGCCTATCAAATCCCATATGTTTTTTCAGGACCACTATCTTTAGCCGCCTGCCTTGATAAAAGTTTTGCTAAGCGAATTGTACGTGACCAGGGTGTACCAACAGCATCCTTTTCAATTATTTATCATGAGTCTGATGCTTATAACATTAAATTACCGTATCCCCTTTTTATAAAACCATTACTTGGTGGACGAAGTTTAGGAATTTCGGAACACTCATTCATTGAAGAAAGCTCAAATTTAATTGAAAATAGCGTTTATTTACTTGAAAGATACAAGCAACCCGTCTTAGTAGAAACCTATTTACCTGGTAGAGAGTTTACAATTGGAATATTAGGTACAGGAAATGAAGCAAAGGCGGTTGGGGTAATGGAAGTGATCCTCACTGAAAAAGCAGAACGTTATGGTTATTCACGCATGAATAAAACACATTGCAACGAAAGGATAAAGTACAAAATTGTGGAAGATGAAGAGGCAAAAAAAGCTGAAAAACTTGCATTAACTGCTTGGCGAGCTCTTAATTGCAAAGATGTCGGTAGAATTGATACTCGTTCCGATCTATTTAAGCAACCACATTTTATTGAAGCCAATCCAATTCCTGGTTTGCACCCTATCCATTCAGATCTCATTCGCATGGCTAATTTAAAAAATATAACCTATATAAATCTCATTTCTGAAATTATCAAGTATTATATTTAGGATTTCATGAATGAGGTTTACTTATTCAACTTTAAACCTATGGCGCGGATGGCTGATTCAGTACCATCTTGAACCTTAAGCGGTAATGCAATAACATAACCTCCTTTAGGTGGTAATTGATTGCAACAAGTTAAATTTTCGATAATATATCGCCCCGATCCTAAGATGATATGATGAACAGGGAAGGTCATATCCGATCCATCTGGCGATAAAGTATCTATGCCAATTCCAGCAACTTCTCTTTCTATTAATATTTCTGCTACTTTTGAAGAAAAACCTGGGAATCGCATGTGGCCGTCTTTATCCGGATTTCGGTATTGGATGGCATTATCCCAATATTTATCCCAACCAGTATGAGCAATCACCAAGCTGTTTTTAGGTATTTTAGAATACTCATTTTCATAGGATTTTAAATCTTCTTCTGAAACCATGTAATTTTCAGAACATCTCTTGGAAACATTTATCACACACACGGGAACAATCAACTGTTCAATGGAAATATCAGAAATTGACAGGCCCTGCTGAATGAAATGCGATGGCGCATCCATGTGTGTTCCAACTCCTGCGTGCATTTTAACCGCTTGAACACGACAACCCTTTTCATAGTCCATTTTAATACTCTGTTCAAATCCGCAATTTCCATTCCAAGTTGGCACTTGAGAATTTAAAGTATGCGTTAAATCAATCAATTGGAAATTATTAAAATCTGTAATCATATGGGCTCCTGCTAACCCAGCCTTGAAACAAATCTATCTAAAATATCTTTCAGGCTAGATGATTCTGAATGAAGTTAAGCAATTTTATTACAATTAATATTAGCTGCAAACAACTATACTTGGCTCTTTATAAACAGGATATTCTCCTCTTAATTAATCAACTAACAAATCAACCACAGCTGTTTCACTTTTGGGGACTAAAATTCCATTAAGTGATACAATAAATTATTTTTATGGGTTTTAACTGTCAGTCAAAGGAGGTTAAAATGAATATTTTAGAAAAATTACATCAAGGTTTAGCTCAATACCATTTATTAAAGCACCCTTTTTATCAAGCATGGAATGAAGGATGTTTAAGTAATGCAACATTGCAGGTTTATGCCAAGGAATATTATTATCATGTAGCTTCTTTTCCGAGATATATCAGCATCATTCATTCTAAATGTGAAGATTTAAAAATAAGACAAATTTTATTAGATAACCTTATAGAAGAAGAAAAAGGGGAAGATAATCATCCAGAGTTGTGGAAACGTTTTGCAAGAGGGGTTGGTTGTTTACCCCATGAAATGGAATTAGAACCGAAATTAGATAGTACAAAAGCATTGGTAGACGGTTATTTTGATTTAATGTCTTGTTTTTTTGTTGGACTAGGAGCACTGTATGCTTATGAGCGTCAAATACCAGAAATAGCTCAATCTAAAATTAGAGGATTACAGAGTTTTTATAACATTTCGGATGCTGAGGTTCTTCAGTTCTTTGAAGTTCATATAAAAGCTGATGAATGGCATTCCGCAGAATGTGCAGCATTAATCAAAGATCTTAATTTAATGGAACAAGAAAAAGCGTATGAAGGAGCAATTACCGGGGCAAAACTTTTGTGGCAATTTCTTGATGGAATGATGAAGGTTCATGAAAGAGAAGGGAAAGTGCAGAGTTCAGTATAAATTAAATTTCAGGTTGTTCTTAAAGTTGAGGTTTCCTAGGGATCTTAGTCTTTTGAACACTGGGTGCTTGTTGTATAGATTCATTATGCTGTTCTAAATCCTTAATCTGAGTGCCTAAAAGCTTTGAAGAATCAAGCACAAGCAAGATATTTTGAAGCCGTATCTAACTGAAGACAATCTGGCTGCAATTCATTGTTTAAATCAAGAAATAAAAACCCAAACAGAAGCAGTAAATGCCGCAAATCATTTTCTTCAATATGCAAACAATCGTTACGAAGGTGGAATCATAACCCCCTTGATGTTGTGGAAGCACAAATTACGGCTCTGCAGGCCAAACTTACCAGTATTAATATCCATACGCAACGACAAATTGCAGCTGTACAACTTATTAAGGCAATTGGTGGAGATTGGATAGACAAAGGACAAGAGTGATTCGCGCCATTCTAATATCACTTTAATTTGAAATAAGCTAAAAATGGAGGTGTTGCATTAAATTGTTAATTTTGAGAAACTGAACTTAGTTTTTTAGAGAATGAACCAAATGAATCATCAATTGCCTAAAACTCTACCTTCTTTTATTTGGCATTTCTTGAAGCCGTATAAATTAACTGCTTTCATTTTTATTTTACTGGCAGTTCTTGCCGGCTTTTGGGGGCCTTTTAACAGCATATTAGTTAAACATATAATCAACACCCTGCCTCAATTACAAAAAGGTAACCTCTCCCCTTTAGTTTGGCCTGCTGCATTGATTGTATTAAACTTTATAGTTTTTGATAATGTTACTTGGCGTTTAATCGGATATATTAATTATAAGTTTGAGGCAGTTATTAAAAACCAAATCATTAGTGGGACTTTGGATTTTATTCTAGATAGTCCGCATCAATTTTTTCAAGATAATTTATCTGGACGTATTGCAAGTCAAATTACGACACTTGCTGAGAGCATAGAGCGGATTTTACATAAAATTTCACACGATTGTATTAGAGGCGCATCATTACTGATGGTCTCATTTATAACGGCATATTATGTAAATCCAGTGTTTTTTTGTACACTATTATTATGGTTTATCGCTTTTTTTTCATTTAGCATCTTTATGTCAAGGCGTCTTGTGAATTTATCGGATATCCATGCAAGTAGTGAGTCAGTTGTTTCTGGTCAATTGGTAGATTGTATAACAAACCATAATAATGTCAGGATTTTTTCTAAAAAATCTTACGAAATCTCGAGAATGGATCAATTTTTCTTTGTAAACCAGAAGGCATTTCAAGCAAAAGAATTTTTTATGGTTGTTTTATGCATTGTACAAGGATTCATGATCGCAACCATGATGGGATTTTCTACATATTTCTTGATTTATCTATATGAAAAGGGGTTGATAAGCATTGGAGATTTTGCATTGATTTTAGGGCTTTCGATGGAACTGGGGCACATGATGTGGTATACGATGTCGCAAATTGACGAGTTTAATCAAGCAATTGGCAAATGTAAACAAAGTCTATCGGCTCTGATTGTTGACCCAGAAATCAATGATAGATCCAATTCACTAAATTTATTAGTTCAAAAAGGCCAGATTGCTTTTGAAGGAGTCAAATTTCATTATAAAGGGACTGAGCCGCTCTTTCAAAATAAGTCCGTTGTGATTGAGGCCGGCCAAAAGATTGGCCTTGTTGGGTATTCGGGTGGTGGTAAATCCACTTTCGTAAACCTTATCCTTAGACTCTATGATGTAACAGATGGACGTATTCTTATCGATGGCCAGGATATAAAAAATGTTACCCAAGACAGCTTACGTCGTAATATTGCTATTATCCCTCAAGATCCATCACTTTTTCACCGAAGCCTTATGGATAACATTCGTTACGGTAGGACAGACGCTACTGAAGAGGAAGTCATTAAAGCTGCCAAAAAAGCGCATGCGCATGAATTTATTAGCAAGTTGTCCCAAGGCTATGGATCTTTGGTTGGAGAACGAGGTGTTAAATTATCAGGCGGCCAACGCCAGCGCATTGCAATTGCCCGCGCTATTTTAAAGGATGCACCCATTTTGATTTTGGATGAAGCAACATCCCAATTGGATTCCGTGACAGAAAGCAATATTCAGGAAAGCTTGTGGGGACTTATGCAAGGGAAAACAACTATTGTGGTTGCTCATCGTTTATCAACACTTCTTCATATGGACCGCATTTTTGTATTTGATAAAGGAAAAATTGTAGAAGATGGCTCACATGCTGAGCTTTTTAAGAAAAATGGCTTATATAAA
>CADEGZ010000027.1:0-4719 GCA_902827015.1 uncultured Pseudomonadota bacterium | reverse complement strand
TACACAAGTGGGAGGTTCTTTAGTCGACAAAAAAAATGAAGATGAGTGATGAGCGCAGCAACCAAATGACCATACGATGGCAATGGCTATGATACGGAGTTAAATATCATGAAAAAAACGAAGTATGTTGAAGTTATACCATACGATTCCAATTGGCCAAAATTATTTGAGATCCAAGCAACAGCCATTAAAAAAGCGCTTGGTGATAATTGTATTGCCATTCATCATATTGGTTCAACATCCGTTCCTGGACTCGCTGCCAAACCCAAAATTGATATAATTGCTGAGGTTCAAAATTTGGACTTGCCACACAATACACTGTTAAATTTAGGATATACATACAGAGGTGGGTTTAGTATTCCTTTTAGAAAGAACTTTACTGTAAGAGCCATAGATTTAAGTGTTAATTTACATATTTTTGAACATAACGATCCAGAGATAGAGCTTAATTTGTTGTTTAGAGACTATTTAAGGAACAATCCTGATGTTAGGGATGAATATGCCGCTTTAAAATATAAACTTATAGAAAAAGAAAGCGCTCATCAAAAAAAAGACGCAATATATAGAGGATATACTCTAGACAAGCATGATTTTATTCAAGATATACTAAAGAAAACGGGTTTTAATCGATTGAGGTTTGTTATATGCACTCATCATAAAGAATGGTCAGCTGTCAAAGAGTATCGTCAGAAATATTTTTTCGATAAAGTTCCAATCCAAGATCCTTATACCTGGACATTCAATCACCCACAGCATGATCATTTGATTTTATACCAAGGTGCAGAAATTATTGGTTATGCACATATCCAATTATGGCCAGATGCAAGAGCAGCGATGCGGATTATTGTTGTTGATGAAGCAAGAAGAAACAATAATTTCGGTGGAAAGTTTTTAGCTCTATGCGAAAAATGGCTTAAAAGTCGAAATTATAAAAGCATTCATGTTGAATCTTCTCCGGCAGCGTTAGCGTTTTACAGAAAAAATGGCTATGTCGAAATGCCATTTAATGATCCTGATGGTTATGAGGGGAGCATTGAAGATGCAGCAATGGGGAAATTGTTGTGACCCTAGAAAATAAATTACTGCTAATACGTCTATTAAAATCATCTGATGTCCCCTTAATTGTTTCTGCTTTTGCCAGATCTGATTGGACAGAAAAATCAGCTAGTATTTTTGAGAAATATTTGAATGAACAAAATCAAGGTAAACGAGTTGTTTGGGTGGCGTATTATGAAAATCAATTTTCAGGATATGTTACACTAAAATGGAAGTCACAATACAAATCATTTGCAAACAACAACATACCAGAGATCATGGATTTGAACGTTCTACCCTCTTTTCGTGGGTATGGTATTGGAGCTAAGTTATTAGAAGTTAGTGAAAAGGAAGCAGCAACCAAAAGTGATATTGTGGGTATTGGAGTTGGTTTGTATGGTGGGCTTGATGGTGGATATGGTGCTGCACAAAAATTATATGTTAAAAGTGGCTATATTCCTGATGGCAAAGGTGTTACCTACAAGTATAAATCAATTCTACCTGGAAAAAAATTCCTGCTTGATGATGATCTAATTCTGTGGTTTACTAAAAAATTAAGAAGCAACTCTTAATAAAGCCATCGTATGCTCGCACTAGTAGATTTTTCTTTAGGAATATATCAAAGTTAATTTTTAACTTACAGTTTAATTAAAATGCCTGTGACTGTATCGCAATATCTGTGCCAAATTAAATTAGAAATCCAAGGCTCATTGAATAAGTTAAGCTTCATAAATTAAATTTTGTTGCAATGGAAAGGAAGGTTATTATCATTGTTTGGCCTTCAAGCCCTTAGGTTAGAAAGGGTGCCAAGCTTGCAATTTGATTAGAATATGTGTTTAATAAGATTATGTGTTATGTAAATTTAAATAACTTTATCGTTTCCCGCATTATTATCGGCTAAAGGCCGATATACTCCTACACCTATTTTTTCATTACCTAAAACTTTAAAAAACTCTTCAAAATGAGGTAACTTATGTTTGGCATAAAATTTAACTATTTGCCATTTTTTATGTGGCTTTTCCCTTTATTATTTTTTGCATATCAATTTGTTTTACGGCTTTGGCCAGGGCTTATGGTACAGCAAATTATGGCGCAATTTTCCATAGATGCAACGCATTTTGGGTTGCTGGCAGCATTCTACTATTATGGTTATGCGGGTATGCAAATTCCAGTTGCTATCCTGCTTGATCGTTTTAGCTCGCGCTATATTGTTTGTATTTTTGCGGTTATTTGTGGTCTTGCAACACTTCTTTTTACCTATACCGATCATTTCTATTTAGCAGTTTTAGGGAGATTCTTAATAGGCGCTGGTTCAGCGGTAGGTTTCCTCGGAGTTTCTAAAGTCTTGTCTGAGTGGTTTCCAAAAACACAATACACACGCATGATAGGTTTTTCATTTACAGTAGGGTTGATGGGGGCAATCTATGGTGGGAGACCAATTAGTTTGTTAATAGAAGCCTATCGTTGGCAAGAGGTTGCTTTAACCCTAGCCGTCATCTCTATTATATGGGGTTGTAGCACTTATTTTTTCTTGCGTTCTCCTAATAACTTATCGGAAAGCAGAAAAAATGATTCATTTAAATTGGCAAACTTTACTGTCTTAGTTGCATCTCCTCTCATGTGGTTATTGGCTTTTTCTAATTTATTAATGGTGGGTTCTTTAGAAGGCTTTGCAGATGTTTGGGGAGTTCCTTATTTAATGACTGCCTATGATTTAAAAAAAGAAGATGCTGCTGGATTGGTATCGTTTGTTTTTTTTGGTATGTTATTTGGTGGGCCGTTACTTGCTTTTTTCAGTAAAAAAATAGGTAACTGTACGGTTATTATGGCTTGCGGGTTGGGCATGGCGCTTGCGTTTGTTTTATTACTTTTAAATCTCAACTACCACTGGGGTTTATTGGTTAGTTTATTTTTTTGTATTGGTGTGATGTGTTGTTATCAAGTTGTTATTTTTGCAGTGGGATCCGAGCTTGTGGCACCACGATATTTGGGAATAACAGTAGCCTTTTTAAATTGTATTAACATGCTTGGTGGTTCGTTTTTTCATACATTTATAGGTAAAATAATGGATATGTTTTGGATGGGCACATTAAGTGAAGATGGCTTGAGGCAGTATAGTCTAGAGGTTTATCAATATGCGCTTAGCATTGTGCCAATTTGTGCTGTTATTGGTGTGATAATGATTTACTTTGTTGGTAGGAAGGTGAGATCTAAGCGTGATTATAGCAAGCAGATACGATTTTTTCATGAGGATTAAGTGATGGAAAAAGTTTTTTGGAGTGATCCATATCAACATACCCTGAGTACTAAAGTGATTGCAGTGAATGGTAATGAAATTTTATTAGATAAAACAATTGCCTATTCATTTTCGGGTGGACAAGAAAGTGATAGGGCATTTATTAATGGAATAGAAATAACACATTCTAGGATGGAGGGTATTTTAATTTATTATACCCTTCCCAATAATCACGGCCTTTCGAATCAAGAAGAAGTAATAATGACTATCGATTGGCCTCGTAGATATAGGCTCATGCGGTTACATTTTGCGGCTGAACTTATTTTAGAATTAGTGGTCAGGAGACTTCAGGTGGAAAAGGTAGGGGCACATATTTCTGAGTTAAAAGCACGAATAGATTTTAAATTAGATAGTAATATATCTGCTATTTTTGAAGATATATTAAGTGAGTATAATGAAATTATTAGAAATGACAAAATAATTGAAACAGGTTTTTCTGATGTGCAAAGTCAGAGACGTTTTTGGAAGATTGATGGATTTGCTAAGGTGCCTTGTGGGGGCACTCATGTGAAATCCACTGCCGAAGTGGGCTTAGTTGCTTTAAAAAGATCTCGTCCTGGTAAGTTCATTGAAAGAATTGAAATTAAGCTTATTTTGGATACGGATTAATTAATATAAGGGATATTGTCTTACAAAAGGAAATAAGTTAGGCATGATTTAATTTGGATGTGAAGATGAACAATGGCAAAGTCTATTCAAGAAATGAGATCAGAGAATTAGATCGTATGGCTATAGAAGATTACGGTATTCCAGGCTGTGTTTTAATGGAAAACGCTGGAAGGGGAATCTTTGAATATATGTGTTCTAAAAATGTGGATGGTTTGGTAATTATTTGTTGTGGTAAGGGCAATAATGGTGGGGATGGTTTTGTATTGGCAAGGTATCTCCATAATCATAAAGTACCGGTTAAAATTTTTATTTTTGCTAAGCCGTCTGAAATTAAAGGAGATGCAAAAATATTCTTACATATTTTGGAAAAAATGAATTTGCCTATTTATTTTTTTGAATCGTTGTCGTTGGAACCTGGCTTTTTTGTGCAAGAATTTTTATCGGCCACTTGGATTGTGGATGCATTGTTTGGTACGGGATTAGCTGGCGTTATAAAGGAACCTTACACCACCGTTATTAACACTATAAATAACAGCGATGCAATTGTTTTGTCTGTTGATATTCCATCTGGGCTGGATTGTGATAATGGTAAAGAATTAGGCGTGTTTGTTAAGGCAGATCATACGGTAACGTTTGTTGGTGCGAAAATGGGTTTTAAAAATTCTAAGACAAAGCGTTGGTTAGGTAACATCAAGATAGTTGATATAGGGATCCCAAAGCAAGAAGCTTAAAACTATTCTTCCCCAAGCTTAAAAGAATGCTTGGGGAAGAGAGAAAGA
>CADEGZ010000026.1 GCA_902827015.1 uncultured Pseudomonadota bacterium | reverse complement strand
GAGGTGTTGAGATGAATCCAGTGGATCATCCATTAGGAGGAGGAGAAGGACGTACCTCCGGAGGACGTCCACCTTGTACACCTTGGGGGATCCCAGAAGGAAAGAAAACGCGACGTAATAAACGTACAGCTAAAATGATCATTCGGCGGCGTAAGGCTGCTAAATAAAGAGGATGTTGTCATGCCACGTTCTTTGAGAAAAGGCCCTTTTGTAGATGCCCACTTGCTAAAAAAAGTGGAGCAAGCAATAGTATCGCGGCTTAAAAAGCCCATTAAAACTTGGTCTAGACGTTCTATGATTTTGCCAGATATGGTAGGGCTGACAATTGCTGTTCACAATGGCCGTCAACATGTACCTGTGTTGGTTGCTGAAAATATGGTTGGGCATAAGTTGGGTGAGTTTGCGCCTACTCGGTTATTCCGAGGACATTCTGGTGATAAAACGGCTAAAGCAGCGGCATCTGCCACAGGAGCGGCCGCTAAAAAAGGTGGAAAATAGTGGTATTGGTATATACCCAAAAGGCGAAGGGTATAAGTGAGAGAGGTTTTGTATGCATGAGGTAAGCGCAAAGTTAAGTGACGCACGACTTTCGCCGCAAAAGGCGCGGTTAGTTGCTAATCAAGTTAGGGGGTTATCCGTTGATAAAGCTTTAAATATTTTAGCTTTTAGTCCCAAAAAAGCAGCCCGTGTGCTTAAAAAATTGTTGGGATCTGCAATTGCAAATGCAGAACATAATCAGGGTTTGGATGTGGATAGTCTTTCTATTGCCCGCATCTTTGTAGATGAAGCACCTGGATTTAAACGTTCTAGCCCAAGGGCAAAGGGACGTGGTAATAGGATTGTTAAAAGAAATTGCCATATTACGATTGTAGTAGCGGCTTAAAAGAGAGGGTTTTTATGGGACAAAAAGTACATCCAGTTGGTATTCGTCTAGGGTACATTCGAGAAAGTCATGCTAAATGGATGCCTGAAAGTAGCAGTGGTTCTTATGCAAAAACCTTAGCTAATGATTTAGAAATTCGCGCTTATGTTGAAAAGCGTATACCAGAAGCAGCGGGTGTGAGTAGTGTGTTAATTGAAAGAACTGGTCGTAATGTACGAATCACATTAAGAACAGCTAAACCAGGTGTGATTATCGGTAAAAAAGGAGAAGATGTTGAGAAGTTACGGTCCGATATTAGCGCCAAGATAGGATTGCCTGTGCATGTGAATATTGAAGAAATCCGTAAACCAGAATTGGATGCTACCTTAGTTGCAAAAAATATTGCTCAACAATTAGAGCGAAGAATTATGTTTAGACGTGCCATGAAACGTGCAGTGATGAGCGCTTTACGTTTAGGTGCAAAAGGCATCAAAGTTTCTGTTTCAGGTCGTTTGGGTGGTGCTGAAATTGCGCGTCGAGAGGTTTATAGAGAAGGAAGAGTACCCTTACATACATTTAGGGCAGATATCGATTATGGAACAGCCATCGCTAAGACAACTTATGGTGTCATTGGTGTAAAAGTGTGGATTTTTAAGGGTGAAGTTATAGGCAAACAAGAACAATCTGCGCAAGAAGTAGCTTAAAGCGGGCTATGGGAGTATCAAATGTTACAACCTAAGCGAACCAAGTTTCGCAAACAACATAAGGGGCGCAATCGTGGTGTTGCAACCCGAGGTAATAAGGTTAATTTTGGTGAGTTTGGCTTAAGGGCGCTTGCAACAGGGCGTATTACTGCTCGTCAAATAGAAGCGGCTAGAAGGGCAATTAATCGATATATTAAGCGTGGCGGAAAAGTATGGATAAGGATTTTTCCAGATAAACCAATTACGCAAAAACCCTTAGAAGTCCGGCAAGGTAGTGGTAAAGGTAACGTAGAATATTGGGTAGCTTTAGTGCAACGGGGTAGGGTGTTGTTTGAAATAGAAGGTGTAACCCCTGAGTTGGCAGAAGAAGCATTTCGTTTAGCGGCTGCTAAGCTGCCTCTGCGAACAGAACTTGTGGCGCGGGAGATTATGTAGCGATGAAGTCAGAAAATTTAAAGACTAAAAGTGTGCCGGAATTAAAAGCCCTTTTAAGTGAGTTACGACGCAAGCAATTTAAGTTGCGATTAATAAAGGCGAGTGGTGAGATGAAAGAGACGCATGAAATTCGAGAAACGCGCCGTAATGTTGCGAGGGTAGAAACAATTTTGGCGGAAAAAGAAAAGGTGTCATCATGAGTGAGTCAATGACCCGGGGGCGGACAGTACAGGGAGTTGTTATTAGTAATAAGATGAACAAAACAATCACCGTACGTGCTGTGCGTAAAGTTAAGCATCCCTTGTACGGAAAAATTGTAAGTAGATTTACTAAGTTTCATGTACACGATCCTGATGAACAATGTCAGGAAGGCGATGTGGTCATTATCCGTGAGTCACGGCCCATTTCTAAAACCAAGAATTGGGTCTTGGTAGAACGACTTGTAAAAATAAGTTAGGTGTGAGATGATTTGCGACTTTGACGGAGGCGAGCAATGATTCAGATGCAGTCCATGCTCGATGTTGCTGATAACAGCGGCGCGCGTCGTGTAATGTGTATAAAAGTACTCGGTGGGTCAAAACGACGTTATGCGGGCATTGGGGATGTTATTGTGGTAAGCGTCCAAGAAGCTATCCCGCGCGGTAAAGTTAAGAAGGGCGAAGTTTTAAAAGCTGTTATTGTGCGAACTGCTAAAGGCGTTCGTCGAGCAGATGGTTCTTTAATTCGTTTTGATAGAAATGCCGTTGTTTTATTAAATAACCAACTGCAGCCGATTGGCACTCGTATTTTCGGTCCTGTAACCCGTGAATTACGAGGTGAACAATTTATGAAGATAATTTCGTTAGCGCTTGAGGTATTGTAGGTGGAATTCCATGCGTAAAATTAGGAAAGGTGATTCGGTAGTCGCTGTTGTAGGAAAAGACAAGGGGCGTCAAGGAGTGGTATTGGCTGTTATTGGAAAAGAGCACAGTACAAAAGGCTTACGTGTAGTTGTTGAGGGTCTTAACCTTGTTAAACATCATACTAAAGCAAATCCTGCACAAGAAAAGCCGGGAGGCATTGTAGAAAGAGAAGCGTCACTTGCCATTTCAAATGTAGCTATTTTGAATAGGGAAACTGGAAAAGCAGATCGTGTTGGCTTTAAAAAACTAGAGGACGGTCGTAAAGTACGTGTGTTTAAATCGACAGGAGAAGTCATAGACTTTTAGTGAGTTTTAAGATGAGTGGATCCAAATTAAGAGATTTTTACAGTAAAACCATTGTTAAGAAGTTAATGAAAGAACTTAGCTATGACAATGTAATGCAGGTACCACGTATCACCAAAATAACGTTAAATATGGGTGTGGGCGAAGCTGTTAACGATAAAAAAGTAGTTGATCATGCTGTGGCCGACTTAACACGCATTGCAGGACAAAAACCGGTGATAACTCGTACACGCAAATCTGTCGCTGGTTTTAAGATCCGTGAAGGGTGGCCTATTGGTTGTAAGGTTACTTTGCGTAAATTGCGGATGTATGAATTCTTGGAGCGTTTATTGTATATTGCTATCCCGCGGATCCGAGATTTCCGTGGATTAAGTAGAAAATCTTTCGACGGCCAGGGTAACTATTCTCTTGGCATTAAAGAACAGATCGTATTTCCTGAAATTCAATATGATAAAATTGATGTGTTGCGCGGATTGGATATTACGATTACAACCACCGCTAAAACTAATGAAGAGGGTTTAGCATTGTTATCTGCATTTCACTTTCCTTTTAAGGAGTAGGATTTAATGGCGAGATTGTGTAAGGTTGAAAAAGACAAACGCCAGCGACAATTGGTTAATAAGTATAAAACCAAAAGAATGGAGTTAAGGCAAAAAATTCGTGATAAGAATTTGAGTTTTGAAGAAAAGCTGATAGCGCAGCAACAAATGCAGAATTTACCTAAAGATTCTAATCGTTGCCGGTTAAGAAATCGTTGTTTAGTAACTGGCCGGGCGCGTGGTGTTTATCGGAAGTTTGGCTTGAGTCGCAATAAACTTCGAGAATTTGGTATGGTAGGTTATATTCCCGGATTACGGAAAGCAAGTTGGTAGGAGTACAAAAATGAGTTTACATGATCCCATCGCCGACATGCTTACCCAAATACGCAACGGGCAAATGGCTAAAAAAGAAATGGTAACGGTTCCTGCCTCTAAAGGTAAAGTAGCAATTTTACAGGTATTAGAAGAAGAAGGTTACATTTTGGCTTTTCAAAAGGTAGAAGAAGATAACAAGCCAAAATTAATTGTTCATTTGAAATATTTTGAAAATAAGCCGGTGATTGAGCGAATAAAGCGTGTCAGTCGTCCGGGCTTGAGAATTTACAAAAAAAAGAGCGAATTGCCAAAAGTAATGGGTGGTTTAGGAATTGCAATTTTATCGACATCCCAGGGTGTTATGTCAGATAAAAAGGCACGTTTTTTGGGCCAGGGCGGTGAAGTCCTGTGTGTTGTGGCGTAAAGGTTTTTAAAAAATGTCAAGAATTGCTAAGAAACCATTAATTATCCCACCAGGTGTTGAACTAAAAGTGGTGGAACGTGAAGTACATGTTAAGGGAAAGAAAGGATCTTTTACTTATCATCTTCATGAAGCTGTTGAACTTGAAATTGATGGTAGTACTGTACAAGTACGACCAAAGAAGAAAGCGCATCCAATGGTTGGAACTACCTGTAAGTTATTGGGAAATATGGTAAGGGGTGTGCATGAAGGCTTTGAAAGTAAATTGCAATTGGTAGGGGTTGGGTATAGTGCCAAAACGCAAGGAAAAGGGATAGAGCTGAGCTTGGGCTTTTCAAATCCTGTGCAATTTGATGTACCAGAGCATATTACGGTAGATACTCCTACTAATACAGAGATTATTATCAAGGGAATTGATAAGCAAGTGGTAGGTGAAACAGCAGCAAGGATTCGTGCGGTTCGACCACCAGAACCTTATAAAGGCAAAGGGGTAAGGCACGCGGATGAAACTGTTAATTTGAAGGAAACCAAGAAGAAATAGGTAATACTATGAACGATAAAGACAAAGCGCATCAAAGACGCGTTCGCCGCAGCCGAGCTAAGATTGCCCAATTAGGGGTTGTCTATTTAAGCGTACATCGTACGCTTAAACACATTTATGCCCAGGTTTTTTCAGGAAAAGGTGCTGAAGTATTAGCGTCGGCTTCTAGTGTAGAAGCTGAATTACGTAACAAAAAAGTGGGTCCCGGTAAATTAAAGGTTGCAGAAGCAGTAGGTGAGTTGGTGGCAGAACGTGCGAAAGCGAAGGGAATAACTCGTATTGCTTTTGATCGTTCCGGTTATAAATATCATGGTCGTGTTAAAGCTTTAGCAGAAGCAGCGCGAGCTAACGGTTTAATTTGTTAAGGGTTTAAAAACATGGCGAGCGTAGAAGTAAGTGCAAAAGGAGATGGTTTTCAAGAGAAATTGGTAGCAGTTCGTCGAAGCGCCACTGTAGTGAAGGGCGGGCGAAAATTTAGCTTTTCTGCATTAACCGTTGTTGGTGATGGTAAGGGTCGCATCGGCATTGGGCGTGGTAAAGCGCGTGAAGTTCCTGTTGCAATTCAAAAGGCGATGGAAAGCGCTAGACGTAATTTAATGCGTATTGAGCTGAATGGCGCTACTTTATACCATCCCATAGAATCTCGGCATGGAGCTTCAAAAGTGATTATGATGCCTGCTTCTGAAGGAACAGGAATTATTGCGGGAAGTTCAATGCGCGCAATATTTGAAGTATTGGGTGTTCATAATGTTTTGGCAAAGTGTATTGGGTCAACAAACCCTGTAAACGTTGTACGTGCGACTTTGAAAGGCTTAAAGCAAATGTCTTCTCCAGAGCGAGTTGCTGCCAAGCGCGGAAAAAAGGTGATAGAAATTATAGGTGGACAACAGGCGGAAGAAACACGTGCGGCTAAACGTAACCCGTCCACAAAGAATTTGGCTAAGGATACAGCAAGTCCTAAAAAAACAAAAATCGTTATGCGCCATGATGAGGAAGATAAGTCATGAGTAACTCCAAAAAGCATGCAAAGCTTTCCGTAACGTTAATTAGAAGTACTGCAGGTCGTTTACCTAATCATAAAGCAACGGTGTTAGGTTTAGGCTTACGCCGCCTACGCCAAACAGTGGTGTTGGAAGATACCCCTTGTATTCGTGGGATGATTCAGCAGGTTTCTTATCTTTTAAATGTGGAGCCATGTCATTAATGCAATTAAATACATTAAAACCCGCTGTTGGTGCAAAAAAGAAAGCTCGTCGTTTAGGAAGAGGGATAGGCTCTGGAATAGGTAAAACCTGTGGAAAGGGTCATAAAGGACAAAAGGCGCGAGCGGGCGGATATCATAAAGTGGGCTTTGAAGGTGGTCAGATGCCTTTACAACGTCGTTTACCAAAATTTGGTTTTAATTCGCGTTCAGAACGATTTGCCGCTGAAGTCCGTTTGGATGATTTAAATAAAATCGAAGGGAATGTCGTTAATTTACAATCTTTATTTGCAGCAAATATTCTTTCAATGCCAACTAAAAGGGCAAAAATTATTCTTGCTGGAACCATCTCTAGATCTTTTATGGTGCAGGGTATAGCAGTAACGGTGGGTGCTCGTCAGGCTATTGAAGCAGCGGGGGGGCGAATCGAATGAATACCCTTCGCAGTCGGATTTTAGACGAGGCGCAATACGAGAGAACGCCCGGAGTGTATAAATAATACATGAGGACGCGAACGAGTGTTGCAACAAAGCATAAAATGCAAGTGCGAAGGGTATAAGCCATGCGAGAAAAAAAGCGGGTACTTGCTAATCAAAGTGGATTATCTGAATTAAAGACGCGGGTATTGTTTTTAATTGGAGCCTTATTAGTTTATAGAATAGGAGCTCATATTCCAGTACCAGGATTAGATCCTGCGCGTTTGGCAGAGTTATTTTCAAGTAACCGTGGAATTTTGGGCTTATTTAACTTATTTTCGGGTGGCGCGTTAGCAAGACTTACAGTATTTGCATTGGGTATTATGCCTTACATTTCTGCTTCTATTATTATTCAATTGTTAACCGTTGTTTGGCCGGTTTTAGAGCAACTTAAGAAGGAAGGCCAAACAGGCCGTCGGAAGATTTCTCAATATACACGATATGCCACACTCTTATTAGCACTCATACAGGCGGTTGGTATGGCGCGTTACCTTGCCTATTCTGGCATTGCGCTTGAACCAGATCTTATTTATTACTTTACAGTAACGTTAACCTTGGTAACAGGGACAATGTTTTTAATGTGGCTAGGGGAGCAAATTACGGAACGCGGTGTGGGCAATGGTATTTCCCTAATTATATTCGCGGGTATTGTCGCAGGCTTACCAGATGCTATTTTTAATACGCTGGAAAAAGTTAGTCAGGGGGAAATGCAACCAATTGCATTAATACTTTTATGTGTCATGTTAGTCGTTATTATTGGATTTGTGGTTTTTATTGAACGTGGACAACGTCGCATTACAGTTAATTATGCTCAAAGACAGCAAGGCCGTAAGATGTATGCTGCACAAAAAAGTCATTTGCCTTTAAAGCTAAATATGGCGGGTGTTATTCCCCCGATATTTGCATCGAGCCTTATTTTATTTCCAGCTACGGTAAGCCAATGGTTTGGTCAAACACCAGGGATGGAGTGGTTAAGTTCAATTGGTTTGGCCTTATCGCCGGGACAACCTGCATATATTGCCTTATTTGCAGCTGGTATTATTTTCTTTTGTTTTTTTTATACAGCGTTAGTTTTTAACCCAAAAGAGACCGCTGAAAATTTAAAAAAATCTGGGGGTTATATTCCTGGTATTCGTCCTGGTGATCAAACAGCACACTATATTGATAAGGTTATGACACGGTTAACCATCATTGGATCTTTATATATTACGGTCGTTGCCTTATTACCGGAGTTTTTAGTACTGGGATGGAAGGTTCCATTTTATTTTGGTGGGACCTCTTTACTAATTATTGTAGTCGTTGTTATGGATTTTATGGCGCAGGTGCAGGCACACTTAATGTCTCATCAATATGAGTCATTAATGAAGAAGGCTAACCTTAGAAGTGTGAATAAGGGCTAGTCTTTGGGCATCAATTTAGAGTAAAATTAGTCATTTATGCGAAGTGGCTTCGAGGGCGAAGATGAAAGTAAGAGCTTCAGTTAAAAAAATGTGTGATGAGTGTCGTATTATTCGACGAGAAAGGGTTGTGAAAGTTGTTTGTAAGAAAACCAATAAACATAATCAGAGGCAGGGGTAAGAGGTAATTTATGGCCATACGTATATCTGGGGTAATACTCCCGCCGAATAAGCACATTCGAATTGCACTACGTAGCATTTACGGTATAGGTAATCACCGTGCTGTAGCGATTTGCCATAAAGTGGGTGTTGAACCCTCTGTTAAGGTGGTCGATTTAAAAGATGAACATACAACTTTGCTTCAAGAGGCTGTAAATCAATATGAGGTAGAAGGGGATTTGCGTCGTCGAGTTGCCATGGATATTAAGAGGCTGGGGGATATTAAATGTTACCGTGGACTTCGTCATAAACGTGGTTTACCAGTTAGGGGACAACGGACTCGCACGAATGCCCGTACTCGCAAGGGGCGTAAACGACAAAGCCAAATGATTATGAAACCACAATCAACCGAAACAAAGAGCTAAAGGAAATTTTTTAAATGGCAAAGGCAGCAGTAGCGACCCGTCCTCGTAAAAAAACAAAACGTACTGTCACAACTGGTGCAGTACATGTGTTAGCATCTTTTAACAATACTATTATTACGGTTACAGATCCGCAGGGAAACGTTATTGCTTGGCAAACAGCAGGTGGTGCTGGATTTAAAGGCTCGCGTAAAAGTACACCTTATGCAGCGCAAATGGCTGCCAGGAAAGCAATTCAACAAGCAAAGGAATATGGCTTAAAAACAGTGGATGTGTACGTTTGTGGGCCTGGACCGGGTAGAGAATCTGCGGTTCGCGCAGTGGGTGAAAACTGCAATATATTGCGTATCGTTGATAAGACCGGGATACCACATAATGGGTGTCGGGCTTCAAAAGAGCGTCGTGTTTAAATTTTGGGGATAGTGAAAAATGGCAAGATACTTGGGTCCTACCTGTAGAGTTTCAAGAAGGTTAGGAACCGATCTAGGACTTAAAAGTCGAGTTCGTGATTTGGATTCTAAATGTAAGCTTAGTACTCAACCAGGTATGCATGGGCAAAAGCGCACAAGAGGAACAGATCATGGTGTTCAGCTTTGTGAAAAACAAAAATTTAGGTTCATGTATGGCGTTTTAGAACGTCAATTTCGTCGGTATTATGTGGAAGCTGCCAGACGTGAAGGTGCGACAGGTGAAATCTTATTTCAACTTTTGGAGTGCCGCTTAGATAATGTTGTGTTCCGTTTAGGTTTTGGTAGTACTCGTGCTGAAGCACGCCAATTGGTTAGACATAAAGCGATACTGGTAAATAATAAAGTTGTTAATATTCCTTCACTCCACGTTAAACCAGGTGACGAAATTGAAGTGCGGGAAAAATGTAAAGCTCAAGTGCGAATTGTAGATTCACTTCGGTTGGCTGAAGGCTCAGGCTTTCCAGAATGGGTGGATGTCGATGTCAGTAAAATGAAGGGCACATTTAAACGTATTCCTGATAGAAGTGATTTACCAGCTGAACTCAATGAACAGTTGATCGTTGAGCTTTATGCCAAGTAATACCATTCGCATTGCCTTAGAGGGGTGATTATGCAACGTGCCGTAAGAGAATTTTTGAAACCAAGATTAGTAGATGTACAGCAGATAGGCTACCATCGTGCAAAGGTTGTTTTAGAACCATTAGAGCGTGGGTTTGGGCATACTTTAGGGAATGCACTGCGGCGTGTCTTATTGTCTTCTATGCCGGGTTGCGCAGTAGTAGAAGCGTATATTGATGGGGTGCTGCACGAGTACACGACTAAAGAGGGTGTGCAGGAAGATATTATTGATATTTTGTTAAATTTGAAAGGTATTGAATTTAAGTTAGAGGGTCGTGATGAGGTTGAATTGAAATTAAATAAGCAGGGCGAAGGCCCAGTTTTAGCCTCCGATTTTGAGTTACCTCACGACGTAAGAATTATTAATCCAGATTATGTTATTGCGCACATGACTAAATCAGGTGAGCTAAACATGACAGTCCGAGTTGCGCGAGGTCGTGGTTATGAGCCAATCAGTGTACGGCAGGATCCAGAGGAAGTAACAAGATCGATTGGTTGGTTGCAATTGGATGCCTCTTTTAGCCCAATTCGACGTGTTACTTATGTGGTTGAAAACGCGCGCGTTGAAAAACGCACTGATTTAGACAGGTTGGTATTAGATCTGGAAACTAATGGAACTATTGAACCGGAAGAAGCCATTCGTTGGGCTGCTTCTATCTTGGTTGATCAATTGTCTGTTTTTGTAGAATTAAAGGGTGAAAAACAAGCAGAGCCCGCGCGTTTACGCACGGAAATTGATCCTATCTTATTGCGTTCCGTGGATGATTTAGAGCTTACTGTTCGTTCAGCTAATTGTTTAAAAGCAGAAAATATCTTTTACATTGGGGATCTTATTCAAAAAACAGAAGTTGAATTGTTAAAAACCCCAAATCTAGGGAAAAAATCTCTAACGGAAATTAAGGATGTTTTGGCAACGAAGGGGCTCTCACTTGGAATGCGACTGGAAAATTGGCCGCCAGCGGGCTTACAATACGATAAACAATAAGGGTTTGGGCTTATGCGTCATAGAAAAGTAGGTAGACGATTTAAACGGTCTTCGAGCCACCGTAAATTGATGTTTCAGAACATGATTAATTCGGTTATTCGTCATGGCATGATTAAGACAACTTTGCCTAAAGCTAAAGATCTAAGACGTTTATTGGAGCCTTTAGTAACTTTAGCTAAAGAAGACAGCGTTGCTAAGCGGCGTTTAGCCTTTGCTCGTTTAAGAGATAAAGAAGCCGTTTCAAAGTTGTTTGTAGAACTTGGACCACGTTTTAAAGAGCGACCGGGTGGTTACCTTAGAATTTTGAAGTGCGGTAACCGTAAGGGGGATTGTGCACCTATGGCGGTTGTTGAATTTGTAGAGCGTCAATAATGAAATTGCGTTTGTGTAAGCTGTCTTTTATAGGATCGAGCCGGGGTCATAACCCGGCTTTTTTTTGTCTATACCCTTCGCATTGTGCGAAATATGATGTGAGTAAAAGCAATGCAAGAAGCTAAACCATTTAGTCGTATTAGAAGTTTTTTATGGCCAATACATGGTTACGAGCATAAAAAGCTGTTTCCTATTTTTGTGCTTTTCTTCCTAATTTCGTTTGTGTATAACGTCTTGCGTTGCATGAAGGTCACTTTGGTTGTAAGTGCTTCTGGATCTAGTGCTGAAATTATTCCTTTTTTGAAAGTATGGGCAGTATTACCAGGGGCTATTATTTTAACTTATATTTATACGAAGCTTTCTAGTCGATTAAACCGGGAACAAGTTTTTTATGCAATGCTCACTGTTTTCTTGGGATTTTTTACCATTTTTATGGTTTTTTTACACCCTAACCGAGAAGCTTTGGAATTAACAACACTGGCTGATTTTTTACAGGAAAAATTGCCTGTTTGGCTAAAAGGCTTAACCGGACTCATTGTGATGATACGGCATTGGCATTTATCTTTATTTTATGTGCTTTCAGAATTGTGGAGTGCTGTTGTTTTATCAATGCTATTTTGGGGATTTGCCAACGAAATTACGACTGTCGATGAAGCAAAACGTTTTTATGCTATTTTTGCTTTGGGGGCCAATAGTTCCGGAATATTTTCAGGGCAATGTGCTAAAATGTTAACGTTAGATCATTACAACCCTTATTTGCCATTTGGAACTGTGGCGTGGGAACAATCTTTAATTTTGCAATTATGCATGGTGCTTTTATTGGGAATAATTATTGTTGCTATATTTCGTTGGTTGAATCAAGTTATTTTACCTAGAGAAAATATAAGGGTGAAGAACATTGATCCCAAACAAGAAACAGAAGAAAAAAAGCTTTCCTTAAAAGAGTGCTTTTCTTATTTAACAAAATCTCGTTATATGTCCTATATCACCATTTTAGTGGTTGCCTACAATATTGTTTATAATCTTTCCGATGTTTTATGGACAGAGCAGATCCATGAACGTTATCCAGACATTAGTGATTTTAATGCTTATATTAATGAAATTGCCTCGGTCACAGGTTTATTTGCCACTATTTCTGCATTATTGCTTTCTGGAAATGTGATTCGTCGTTATGGTTGGACGACAACGGCTATGATTACCCCGTTGTTGTGGTTAGTAACAAGCATTGGATTTTTGGGTTGCTTATTGTTGAGCTCAGGTAATTTTTTGGCCGATTTCCTAGGATCTTTATTAGGTGTTCCATTTTATACGTTAGCACTTATTTTTGGCTCAGCTCAAATTTGTTTAGGTAGAGCGGCTAAATATACGGTATTTGATGAATCCAAAGAAATTGCTTTTATTCCTTTGCCAAGAGAAGAACAGCGTAAAGGAAAAGCAGTTGTAGATGGTATTGCTTCTCGCTTTGGAAAATCGGGTGGCTCTTTGATGATACAAATGCTGCTCATTGTGTGTGGTGGGCTTGCTAATACTATACCGTTTGTTACGGTTATTTTTTTAGTGGTTATGGCACTATGGATCTTAGCGGTACGTGGGCTCGGGAAATTGGCAAGCAAGGCTATTGACCAGGAATTAAATACCACTTCTCAATCTGAACCTCTAGATGTTCGTCCTTTGACTTCAAATAATTGAAGACCTATCTTTAAAGTAAGTAGAATATATTTAGTTTGCCTTAATTTTTTGGCAAAAACCTAAGTTAAAAGGTTTTAGCAATGTTAGATCGAAGTCATTACTTCTTCCTTGTTACGATTACTTTAATGTCGTCCATTAGTCTTTTTGCAACCGATGTTTATTTGCCGGCACTCCCAGAGATGGCAGTGTATTTTAATTGTACACACGCCGAAATCCAACTTAGCTTTTCTGTATTTTTACTAGGGCTTGCCAGTTGTCAGCTATTAGCAGGCATATTGTCGGATAGGTTTGGTCGTAAGAAGGTATTAATTATCGGTTTTCTTTTATTTATAGTTTCTTCGCTTGCATGTGCTTTTTCGACTACCTTATCACAATTTCTTTTTTTCAGATTGGGACAGGCAATTGGGGGTGGTGTTGGTTCAGTCATGAGTCGGGCATTAATTGTTGACAGATATGACAGGCAAGGTTCAGTTAAGATCTTTTCTACGGTTTTTCCTATCGTAAGCTTGCTTGCAGCTATTGCCCCTTTAATTGGTGGATATATTACATATTTTTTTACATGGCAATTTACTTTTATTTTTGTTGCAGGAATTGGGTTCACCATTTTAATGGCAAGCATGTTTCTAGATAACAAAAAACCAGCTCAAACGCCTAAAAAAATAAATTCTGTTCCTTTAGGAAAATGGCAAGTATTTCTAAAAGGGTTGAACTCTATTTTTAATAGAGAGTTTTTTGGGTTTGTTTTAATTATTTGTGCTTGTTTTAGTGCATTTAGAAGTTATATTGTAGAATCTCCGTTTATATTTAGTGCCGCAGGGTATAGTGTGGAAGAAATAGGCCGTTTTTATATTACAATTGCTATTACTTATATTGCAGGGAATTTAATTTCTAAAAAATTGATTGATCAAATGAGCTTAGAAAGAGTGTTAAAAATAGGGGTTCTATTTTTTATAACAGGTGGGCTTTGCATGATAGGAGCATCACACCTTTTCATGAATAATCCATATGCGCTGATTATTGCAATGTCTATTGTTACATTAGGAAATGGCTTTTTATTCCCCGTTGCATCCACAGGTGCTATGACAGCTGTTTCTTCAGAATTTTCTGGTACTGCTTCTGGCATTTTAGGAGCCTCAGGGTTTATTGCCGCTGCTGGTTGTATTAATTGGGTAGGAGACTTATGTCATGGTGATGCGGGTCTTTTATCAATTTTTATTAATGCCATTACTTTGGTGGGACTGTTTAGTTATGTTCTATTGCTTAATAGCAGCCAAAAAGTTGAGGAAATTTAAAAAAATTGTCAAAAATATTATCATCTTCTATTATTAAAATAACTGTATGATATACCCTTCGCAATTGGTTTTAGGCTAGGTGCAGCACGAGAGAGCGCCCTTTGTTCCTAAATAATACATGAGGACGCAAAATGGGAAGGCATAAAAGGATATTAGTTGCAGGTGGTGCTGGATTTCTAGGGTCGAATTTGTGTAAAGCGCTTCTAACCTTAAATTCAGAAGTTGTTTGTTTAGATAATTTATCGACTAGTCGCGAAGAAAATTTAATTTTCTTGAAAAAAAATAAGTATTTTAAATTTATTCAACATGATATTACACAACCGATTGAAGTGGAAGTAGACGAAATTTATAACCTTGCATGTCCTGCTTCTCCACCACGGTATCAAGCGGATGCTATTCAAACGCTTAAGACATCCGTGTTAGGAAGCCTTAATTTGTTAGAATTGGCCAAGAAATTGAGATGTAAGATATTACAGGCTTCTACGAGTGAAGTCTATGGAGATCCTCTTGTGCATCCTCAAAAAGAAAGTTATTGGGGGCATGTAAATCCGGTTGGTAAAAGATCCTGTTATGATGAAGGGAAAAGATGTGCTGAAACTTTTTTTATGGAGTATCACCTACGATATGGATTAGAAATAAAAATTATTCGGATTTTTAATACTTATGGTCCAGGCATGGATATTTATGATGGTAGGGTTATTTCTAATTTTATTGTACAAGCGTTAAAAGGCGAACCATTAACTGTATATGGCAATGGAGAACAAACCCGTTCGTTTTGTTATGTAGACGATATGATCAATGCGATTTTAAAGATAATGGATACAGAACCAAATGTTATAGGTCCAATTAATGTTGGGAATCCGGATCCTTATTCTATAAATCGTTTAGCAGAAAAAATAATTTATATGACCAATTCAGAATCAAAAATAGCATTTAAAGATCTCCCGTCGGATGATCCTTTGCAAAGATGTCCAGATATTACCTACATTAAGGAGATTGTGGGTTGGGAACCAACCACATCTTTAGAAGAAGGCTTAAAAAGAACCATAGAATATTTTAAATCATGCCTTTGAGTATATTAATATGCCCGCCCAATTTTTCTGTAAATAACACCTGTGGTTTTAAAAAGTTTTTCGTTTAAAATATTGCGCAAGTCTAATACGAGTGGTGATTTCATGATTTCTTTTATTTTAACCGGATTTAAATTTTTAAATTCTTCCCATTCTGTTGTAATAACTAGGGCATTAGCATCTTTTGCCACTTCGTAGCATTCATCGCACCAAGTAATATTTTTGTCAGGTAATGCTTTTTTTGCGTTGTTCATGCCGAGCGGGTCATAAACCTTAATTAAGGCATTTTTTCTAATTAGCTCTTCCATTATTTTAATAGAAGGGCTTTCTCTTACATCATCGGTATTTGCTTTAAAAGTAACGCCAAGGATACCTATGACATTGTTTTTTAAATTTCCACCGCACGCTTTTTCTATTTTATTGGTAATCGTTAATTTTCGATTGGTGTTAGATTTAATAACTGCTTCAATAATTTCGCTAGTAGCATTCCTTGATCTGGCAAATTCTGCAAAAGCTTTAAGATCTTTAGGAAAACAAGAGCCACCAAAACCAGGCCCTGGTTGTAAGAAGGGAGTTCCAATGCGATGATCTAAGCCTATCCCTTTAATAAGATCGTCAATATTAGTGCCTGTTTGTTCACAGATATTAGCCATTTCATTAATGTAGGCTATTTTAGTAGCTAAAAAGCTGTTGGAAGCATATTTGATAAGCTCAGCAGTTTCTATATCAGTAAAAATTAAAGGTATATTTTCTCTAATAAAATAAGAATATAATTCCCGCATTTTGTCTTCAGCATATTTTGAGTTTGTTCCTATGACAACTCGGTCCGAATAATAAAAATCTTTTACCGCATTACCTTGCCTTAGAAATTCTGGATTTGACACCATATGAAATTCAAGATTTGGTTTATTTTTTTTTATAAAATCGGCTATCTCTTTAGAAGTTCCAGGAGGGACAGTCGATTTTATTACAATGAGAGTATTGCTTGACAAGAAAGGCAGCATGGTTGATATGGCATTTTTTAAGAAACTTAGATTGGCAGTTCCATTTTCTTCGTGGCAAGGGGTCCCGACTGTTAAAAAAACGATGTTTTTTTCTCTAAGAAGTTTATAGTCGTGTGTAAATTGCAGTTTTTTATTTGTAATTTGTTTTAGATAGATTTCTTGTAGGCCAGGTTCATAAATGGGAATAATGCCATTTTGTAGATCTTTTATTTTGTTAAGATCAGTATCGATGCAGGTTACTTCAAAACCGAGTTGCGCTAAACAAACCCCAGAGATTAAGCCAACGTAGCCCACTCCTATCACTGCAATCTTCATCTGAATATTCTCCTCCATAAGAATAATTATTAAGTTTTAATTATAGCTTAGGAATTTTATTGGTAATTGATCTAGGTCTACTTAAAAGCGTGTAGATCCCCTAGTTTTTTAGGAAGCTTCACGGAAAGGAACCTTAGAAGATTTTTCTTGCCAAATGATTTAATAAGAAGCGTATTGAGTGCATATTTTATAGGAAAAAATTTGTAATGATAAAAAAGTCGTTATTATCAAATCCTACTATATATAAAGAAGTTATTCGTCAATTAAAAGGCATTAATGACAAAAAACTTAACGAGCTCATTAAACACAGAATTATTGATAAAATTGGTCAAGTAAAAGATGATAAGAAACAAGAACATTTTATTCAACATTTGTTTACTATATTGAAAAAAATACAACTCTTAAATTTAAATGAGAGTGTTTTAGAAAGTATCCATAATATCATAAAAGAAAAGTACGATGCCTTAGAACATAAGAAAATTAAATCAGTTCATTTGTTTTTACGTGCCGTGGAAAAGGCTATTGCGGATCTAAATTTGCAAGGACTGAAAATGAAAGAAGATCTGGCAGAATCAAGTGAGAAAATAAATAAAAAAGGAAATAAAGAAGATATGGAATCAGAGGAAAAAGAAAATGAAGAAGCTGAAGAAGAGTTTGATGACGAATATGATGAAGAGGAAAGTGAAGAGAGCGAAGAGGAGCTAGAAGATGATGAAGAGATAGAAGGATCTGAAGCATTAGAGGAAGAAGGATCAGAGGAGGAAGAAGAGCTTAATGAGGAGCGTGAACAAGACGAAGGTGGAGAGAATAAAGAGGAACTAGAAGATGATGAAGCAATGGAAAAATCTGAAGAATTAGAGGATGAAAGATCAGAGGATGCAGAAGAGCTTGATGAGGATCATGAGCAAGACGAAGAATACGAGAAAACAGAGGAAGAAGAATCAGGAGAAAAATTAGAGAATGAGCACAATGAAAACAAGTCTCAGGAGAAACTAGGCCAAGAACCTGGAAGCGAACATTTATTCACGCCATTAGAAGATCTATATAAGAGGCCCCCTACTTCAAAATCTAACGTTTCTTTAAACAATAAAGAAGAGCCAAAGTTAGATACCCCTAAATGAACCTTATTTTTATTTTCCTTTAAGGTTTACGGTAAGCTCAGCAATTCGTTTTGCAAATAATTTTGCAGTTTCTAAGTCGCCTGGTAATGGCCCTTCTTCTGGGCTTGAGTCGGCAGGCGATTGAGCCATCAGTCCTGCATAAGAACCCAAATAGTTAATATCGTTCCTTTGGGCAGCTTTTGTATTGGAAGGCATAATGGCAGGACCTACCCAAATCATTGCATGTTGCATTGCAAGTGTAAACATATAATGGAGTGTGGATAGCTTGTCTCCATTCATACTGGCTGAGTTTGTAAATCCTGCTGCCAGTTTGTTTTTCCAAAGCTGAGACATCCAAACTTTAGAGCTTGCATCAGCAAATTTTTTAAATTGCCAAGAAACATTGCCCATATAGGTTGGGGAACCGAAAACAATAGTATCTGCTGTCAATAGGGTATTCCATGCTGATTCAGGTAAGTTTCCTTCTGAATCAATAATCAATAAAGAAGGGGTAATATCTGCAATACTTTGTATGCTTTGATGAACACTTTCTGCAAGTTTCTTAGTGTGACCATAACCGCTATGATAGATAGTCGCTATATTTGGCATATTTAAGTTCCTAAGTTAAAAAATGAATTTTAGGGTACTACAGTCTTTCTTAAGGCTATACAATATGTGATACTTTGTCTAATCCTAATATTAGAGAGAATTATAATGTCACATTTGCAGGAAAAAGCAAAAGTTAAGCAGTTAATAAAAGATCTAACTAACAGAGCTTCTGATAATTTTCCAAATTGGTTTAAACAAGGCACCAATCAATATGCTGAACATGATCGCTTTTTAGGGATCCGAGTTCCTGAAATACGTCAAATTATCAAGCCTTATGAAGATCTGTCATTAGGTTCTATTGAACAATTGCTACAATCCATTTTTAATGAAATTCGACAGGCTGCTTTGTTTATTCTTGTTAGGCAATATCAAACAGTAACTATTGATACTTCAAAAAAGAAGATTTTTAACTTTTATAAGAAAAATTTTAAATATATTAATAATTGGAATTTAGTAGATTCTAGTGCTCATTTAATTGTGGGGGCTTATTTATTTGATAAAGAAAAAACGATACTTTATCAATGGGCAGAAGATAAAAATTTATGGAAACGCCGAATTGCTATTGTGGCAACATGGTATTTTATCCGGCAAGGATCGGTTCAAGACACATTACACATTGCAAGGCTGTTGTTCAAAGATGGAGAAGATCTGCTGCATAAAGCTACGGGTTGGATGCTAAGGGAAGTGGGTAAACGTTATCCTAGCAAATTAGAAGAATTTTTAAAGCAATATCATTTATCAATGCCAAGAGTTATGGTGCGCTATGCTATTGAGCATTTTCCCGAATCTAAGAGAAAAAAATATCTTTTAAAAGCTATCTAAAGGCCTGTATTTAGTCTTGGCGTTGGATGCCGATATCTTTTTTATGATGAGTGATGATTCTGGCTACAGGACATATAAGGATTTAATTCACAACCAAGGGAAATCTATATATCCAACCAGTATACTAGTTCAGCTAATAGAAATACTGGCGAGAGGTATTTACATTCCTATAATAGGTCATTTTTTATGTTATTCTTTTACGATTGTCTGTTGCGCTTTAAGCCAAATGCGTCACCGAAGAAATTATCCTGAATTATATGCTTTATTAATAAGCTGCTTAACACGTGCTGTTTTTCGGAAAAAGCATGTTCATCGATGGTGGTATTTAATGCGTTTTGCAATCGCCGTTTCTCAAGAACGTCAAATTAATTGGTTGGTAAGAGATGTCGTTTTAGAAGATAATCTTATTTTGTTAGGAAGTCTTGGTCCCAGACCCTTAAAAGGGTATGATGTTGCTTACTCGTTCGTTGGATATTCTTTATGGCTATTTGAGCGAGGAGATATATGGGGTGCAATTAATATGGTGAGGATTGCAGAACAAGCCGATGAGACTTGGGGATATCCTGAATATTTACATGGTTGGTATGGCTTATTTACAACAGGTGTCGATTCTGTAGAACATTTTGCTCGAGCAGTTCATATTGATTGGAGTTTCTTACAAAGAATGAAACAGGATAAAACCTGTAAAGAACATCCTGAAGTATTACACGAAGTACAAAAAAGAACTTTGGTTTCAAAATGAGCCAAACGTTTGAGGAACGTATCCATGCATTGGATTCTTCAAATTGGATTTCTTATTTACGAGACATAAAACGTGGGCTCGAGAAAGAATCTTTAAGAGTCGATGAACAAAAAAACATTGCAAATACAAAACATCCTCCTGCATTAGGTTCTAGCTTAAGCCACCCTTTTATTACTACCGATTATTCTGAGGCATTATTAGAGTTTATTACACCCCCTGTAAATGACTTGAATGCATTGTTTAATGTGTTAACTGATCTTCATCAATATGCATATCATGTTTTAGAAAAAGAGTTGCTATGGGCGGCAAGTATGCCTTGTTTTCTTCCAAAAGAAGAGGAAATTCCGATTGCCAACTATGGGAATTCAAATATTGGAAAATTAAAGCATATTTATCGTCAAGGTTTAGGCCATCGTTATGGTCGATTTATGCAAACTATTGCAGGTATTCATTATAACTTTTCTTTACCTAAAAACTTTTGGAAGAAATATCAGGGTTTATTAGGCTCAGAATTGCCGGAAAGAGAATTCATATCTGAGCAGTACTTGAGTCTGTCTAGAAATGTTTTACGATTTGGATGGTTATTGCCCTTATTAATGGGCGCATCTCCCGCAATGTCATTATCTTTTTTAAAGCAAAAAAAACCCAATTTAAAAGAATGGGGTAACGAGACTTTAATTGGACCTTATGCGACTTCTTTACGCCTCAGTGATTTAGGATACAATAATAAAATTCAGTTAAAATCTGTAATTTCCTATAACTCTTTTTTTGAATTTTTACAAACCATGAAAAAGGCAGTACACACCGTTGCTCCTGAATACCGCCGTATGGGTATCCAAAAAAATGGGGAATACCTGCAATTAAGTGATAAAATTTTTCAAGTCGAAGATGAACATTATGCTTTAATAAGACCAAAACGTGTTTCTGTACAAGAAGAAAGAATGATGGCTGCAATTTTACGTGAAGGTATAGAGTATATTGAAGTTCGTGCTTTAGATGTTAACCCTTTTATCCCAATTGGCATAGAAAAAGAAACAATTTATTTTTTAGATGCTTTTTTAATAACTTGCTTGTTAATGGACAGTCCACTTTTAACGGATGCGGAAAACCAACAAATTATGTATAATCATACAAGGGTCGTAGAGGAAGGATTAAAACCCGGAATCACTTTAATGGGAAAAGGAGGAGAGCAGCGCTTGTTAGCCGAGTTAAGCATTGAATTGTTAGAGAAGATCAAAATAACAGCAAAACTTCTAGATCGAGCCTATAGATTAACAGTATTTACCGAAGCCTGTGAGATAGCAAGAGAAAGGATATTGGCGCCACAAATGTTACCCTCTGCCCGGATCCTACAGGAAATGTCGGATAAAAAAGAATCGTATTGTGACTTTGTCTGGCGTTGGTCTTTACAGCATCAGCATTACTTTA
>CADEGZ010000025.1 GCA_902827015.1 uncultured Pseudomonadota bacterium | reverse complement strand
AATAGCAAAATGCTGTTTTACAAATGCCGGATCTAAATGGGAACGTCTATAATTTAAAATAAAATCAATCCCTTTATTAATGGCGGAAGCTGCAAGCGCATTTTGATTTTTAAAATAAACCTCTGCACCATCTGCATACGAAATTAAATGTACCCCTGATCGATAAGAAGAATTTTTGGCCTGAAAATCAGGACTAACGACGGGTGAAATAGGTTCGACAGAGATATCTTTGGTAAGCATTTTTTCAAGAAAGAAGACAAAACCTAAAAATAAAAGGCAAGAGATCACAAACATGAAAACCAAATACTGAATTTTTTGATACACTGCGTGTTAGCCTCTTCTAAGCTTATTTTTCTACTTTTTCAGTATAGTTAAAAGTACTTTCAGGACCACTATAATAAATTACTGTTAATTTAACCAGTATACAAGATCTTCTTTACAACAGAAAAGGTAAGATTAAAAGAGAGATCACTCGTTTAAAATTGAAACAATCGCCTGCGCTGCCTTTTCACTGGCATTTTGTTTTAAACTTTGATGCAATTCACCAAATTTTTTTATCAATTTTTCTCGATCAAAATTGGGAGATAAACATTTCAATAAAGCTTCTGCTAAAATTTCTGGCTTTGCACTGCCTTGGATATATTCAGGTACTAAACCTTCTCCTGCCAATAAATTTGGCAATGCAATAAAGGGGACTTTTACTAACCAACGTGCAATCTGGTATGTAAGTGGATGCATACGATAGGCAACCACCATAGGTTTTTTATGCAGCATCACTTCTAAAGTAGCAGTACCAGAAGTAACCAATACTGCATCTGCCACTGCTATTGCTGCGTGGGCATTGCCCACGAACACTTTTATAGGTAGCGCTGGAGCTATTCTTTGACAAAGTTCTAAAAAAGACTTCCGATGTTCCTCTGAAACCAAAGGCGCAATAAACTGTAAATCATCTCGTTTTTCAAAGCACAAGCGAGCAGTTTTTAAAAAAATCTCCCCTAAATATTTTATTTCATTGCGCCGACTCCCAGGCAAAATGGCTATAAGAGGTTGATTGTTTTCAAGCATCAAAGTCTTTTTAAAACGTTCTTGATCAGTTTCAAACGGAATAATATCTGCTAATGGGTGACCAACAAAGCACACAGGCACTTGATGCTCTTGGTAAAATTTTGTCTCGAAAGGAAATAGTGTTAACATTAAATCAACCGCTTTTTTAATAAGGTGGATCCTACCCCGTCGCCATGCCCAAACACTGGGACTTACATAATGAACAGTGCGGATCCCATGTTGTTTTAATTTTAGTTCAAGTCTTAGATTAAAATCAGGAGCATCAATACCAATAAAAAGATCTGGAGGATCTTTTATAAAATGTTGAATTAAACGACGGCGAATGCTAAGAATTTCCCGGGCTCTTGCCAGTGGCTCAATTAACCCCATAACCGCTAAACGATCCATCGGGTACAGAGAATGGCCATTTTCCTTTAATAGCTCCGGCCCTAGGACCCCTTCAAAAGCTAAATCAGGATAATAACAACGTAAGCTTCGAATTAGATTAGCTGCTAGATTGTCGCCAGAAATCTCACCAACGACAACACCCACTTTTACCCCTCGCACTTGAGTTTTTTTAGGCAAAGTCACTTTATCGAACAATCCCTCTCGTGGAGTTTGACAAGAAATCAATTAAATAACCAATCTCTGGTGTTTCATCAATCATGGTTTTTAGTTCTAAAATAGCTTCTTGGAGGGTTAAACTTTGTCTAAAGACAATTTTATAAGCTCTTTTTAATGCTGCAATAGTGTTGCTATTATAACCGCGACGTTCTAAACCAACACTATTTAAACCATGTGCTTCAGCAGGATGACCCGAAACCATCACAAATGGCGGCACGTCTTTAACAATAATCGCACCACCTGCTGCAAAACTATGCGCACCAATAGCGCAAAATTGATGAACACCTACCATACCCCCTAGACAAGCATAATCATCCACCCTGACATGCCCGGCAACAGAAGCGTTATTTGAAAAAACCACTTGATTCCCCACTGTGCAGTCGTGAGCAACATGGGTATAGGCCATAAATAAGTTGTCATTTCCAATTCGAGTTACACCTCCTCCTTGAACGGTACCTCGATGTACAGTACAACACTCACGAAAAATATTTCGATCACCTATTTCTAACCACGTGGGTTCTCCACCATATTTCTTATCAGGAGAGTCCTCTCCAATGGTAGCATACTGATAAATTTTATTACCTTTTCCAATTCGAGTGGGGCCACGAATAACAACGTGTGAACCTACCCAAGTTCCTTCATCAATCTCAACATCAGGTCCTATAAAACTCCAAGGCCCGATCTGTACATTTGCCGCAATAGATGCGTTTGGATCAATAATTGCTTGCCTATCAATTGAAAACTCTTTCCCCTCAGCGCTTGTCATTTCAGCAATACAGGCAACCTCTCCTGCGACGGTTGCGGTTCCCTTAAATTTCCATACCTGCGCACGACGCCGTTGGACTTCAACTTTCAAATGTAATTGATCCCCGGGAATTACAACTCTCTTAAAACGTGCATTTTCAATTGAACCTAAATAAAATAAGGTATCTTGAGGTTGTAAGCCTGTACTATAGCTCGCTAAAATAGCAGCTGCCTGCGCCAAAGCTTCTACAATAAGCACACCCGGCATAACAGCCTTTGAAGGAAAATGGCCAGAAAAAAAAGGCTCATTGATGGTAACATTTTTAACAGCAAGCAACGTTTTATCACGTTCAAATTCTAAAACCCGATCCACCAGCAAAAATGGGTAACGATGCGGTAAATATCCTAAAATCTGATCAATATTCATTTGTTGGGTACTCATTCGTCCTCCACCAAACGTGTATCAGAATAAACAGCCTGTTCTAAACTACGAAGTCGCTTAGCCATATTATTCAAAAATTGGAAACGCGCTACATTTTTTCGCCATACATGAGAAGGCTTCGCTGGAAATCCAGACGAATAAACACCTCGCTCATTTAAAGAATGATTAACCGCTGATGTTGCTGTAATATGTACGTGATCCGTAATCTGAATATGCCCACCAATACAAGCTCCACCACCAATCAAGCATGCTGCTCCAATCTTTGTACTACCGGCAATACCAACGCACCCTGCAATTGCTGTACCAGCACCAATAGTAACGTTATGGCCTATTTGTACTAAGTTATCAATAATTACATTATCTCCCAGAGTTGTATCTTCTAAAAACCCTCTATCAATTGTCGTATTGGCACCCACTTCAACTTGATCACCAATCACAACACCTCCTAAATGCGGCACTTTGATCCAAACACCGCCTTGATTGGCAAATCCAAATCCATCACTCCCAATAACAGTGCCACTGTGAATTAAACAACGTTTACCAATACGGACATTACCATATAATGTAACTCGACTTTTTAATACCGTATTTGCATCAAGACTACATGTATTACCAATCACACAATTAGAGCCAATAATAACATTTTCCCCAAGAGTAACTTCGTCTCCAATAACACAATACGGGCCTATCGTCACTGAAGGATGAATTTTACAATTCTTACCTATGATAACCGTGGTATGAACAGTGTGTGAAGGCTCTTCTACTTCTTCAAAAATGGAAGCAACCCTAGCCAAACTTAAACGAGGGTTATCAGAAACCAATGCATCTATAGGGCAATCTTTGGCATCTGCTGGGCTTAAAATTACAGCAGAAGCCTTTGTAGAAATCAAATATTTTCGATATTGCTGATTACTTAAAAAAGAAATATCTCCTGGTTCTGCATTTTCTAAAGTTGCAATTCCACTGATAAGGCAGCCTGGATCGCCCTGCAGGCGTGCACCAACTAAGTCGGCAATTACCTGCAGGGTTTTTGTTTTATTTGACTTCATTAGAAACTTTTAAGACTTCTTATCAGACGATTTGGTTTCACCCTTTTTTTCTGACTCTTTGGGAGATTTGGCCTTTACCTCTTCTAATTTCGTTAATATTGTGTCAGTAATATCAACACGATCAGAAACATAGACGGTTGCTTCTTGTGGAAGAACTAAGTCATATTTTTGATCTGCGGCGAAGTTTTCAACGACTTCTCGCACAGTTTTAACAAAATCATCTGTTTCTTCCCGATGACGAGTTGTATAATCGGAACGCAGTTCTTCATCCATGCGACGTAGATCTTGCTCCATTTTAGCCAACTCTTTTTCTTTCTTAGCGCGCTCATGACTAGACATAACGTCTTTATCACGTTGTAACTTATCCCGTTTTGTCTGGAATTCTTTCTGCTTATTAATCAACCTATCTTTAGCACCTTGAAATTCTCTTTCAAGACGCTTTCCTGCTTCTTCTGCCTGTGGTGCTTTAGAAAATAACTGCTGCCAATCTAAAACACCCACTTTTATTGTTGAAGCTTCAGAAGCCAAAACCGTGGTTAAACCCGAAACTAAGGTTATACAGGCTGTTAATAAAAAAAACCGAATCAAGTATCTCAAGGTAATTTCTCCTCGTACGTTGTATGCCCTTCGCACTTGAATTTTCCGATTACGAAAGGCATAGTTTTTTAACTAAAATTGAGTGCCCATCCAAAATGTAAAGTAACGCTTCTCATCACCCGGCTTAGCATTCAAAGGTTTTGCCAAACTAAAAGATAACGGAGCCCCTCCTAACGGAGTATGCCAAGTTAAGGACAACCCTACTGAATACCGCAAGCCACGGGGATTTCGAGCTATCGTTACCCCATTCGCGAGTACTTTATAACGATACCGAGTATCATATACCTGCCCGGCATCTAAAAACAATGCCGTACGAATGGATTTTGCATCAGGTTTAATAGGATTCGGAAAAATAAAGGACGCAGTTGCCGCAACGAGCGCATTACCACCAAATGCCCTACCTTGAGAATCCTTAGGACCCAACGAGTTTTCCTCGAAACCTCGCACGAAACGCGTACCACCAGCGGTATAATTTCTATAAAACGGCATTCTGGGCGTTTTGCCGTATCCGTTTCCATAACCTAAGTTACCTGAAAAACCAACAATCCATAATTCTGAAGCAGATACAGGATAATAAGTCGATATATCGTAAGATAATCGATAGTACTGCTGCCGAGCACCTGGTACAACGGCCCTGATCCCTGCGGATTGTGTTACTCCTCTTTTGGGAAAGATACGTTGATCTAAGCTATCGAAATTCCAACCCAAGCCAACGACATACTCCTGAAATGTTTTACCAAAACGATTAACAAAATCATTAATTTCTTGAGCAACAAAAAGCGTGTTGGGATCAACTTTTAAACGTGTATCGTCATAACCCAAGCTAAAGCGTAGAGCTTCATATTTGCTAACTGGGAATACCCAACGAATATCTCCCCCTAAAGTATCCGTGGTATAGTTTGAAAGGTTAGTTGTTTTACTAAGATTTGTTTGGTTGTAATAAGCAGAAAAACCCATCCCAATACCATCAACGGTAAAATAGGGATCCTGGTATCCCAATGCATAATTGGTAGAAGCTTTACTGTTATCGAAAGTAAAATCGACTGCCTTACCTGTACCAAAAAAGTTTTCCTGACTAACCGAAAAGTTAAACATTAACTTTTCAGTTGCCGAATAACCTAGACCCGCACCAATTTGTCCAAGACGTGCCTCTTCTATTTTGTAAATAATATCCGTTTGATCAGCAGTGCCAGATACCGGGGGTGTCTCAATTTCTACATTGCTTCCATACCCACGCCTTAAAATCTTTTCTTTACCTTCCTTAACAAGTGTGGTCGAAATCCAAGTTCCCTCCATTTGCGGTAATTCACGCCTCAACACCTCATCTTTAGTTGTTGAATTTCCTTGAATAAGAATACGACGCACATACATACGTTTTCCAGGATGCAGGTGAAAAACAATATTAACTTGCTTTTTTAATTCATCCACTTCATGTGTAGGGCGTACCTCTGCCAAACTATAACCATCATCTCCTAAACGGTACTCTATAGCTTGTTTTGCCTCCAACAACGTTCTTCTAGAAAAAGTACTCCCTGTTTTTAAGTTAAAAGTATTAACCAAAGCCATTAATTGTTCTTTTGGTACAACAAAATGTCCCTCTAGATCCACTGTACCAAAAGTATATTTACCCCCTTCGGTAACATGAATAGTGATATAAATATGCTTTTTATCAGCAGATAAAGTTACCTCTGAGGAATCTACTTGAAAATGAATATAACCTCGATCTAAATAATAAGACCGTAAAATTTCTAAATCCGCATTTAATTTTTCTTTATTATATTGATCATCACTACTAAACCACGACAACCAATTAGTTTTTGACAAACGAAACTCTTTTAAAAGTTCTTTCTCAGTAAAAGCGGTATTACCTATTATTTTAATTTCTCGGATCCGCGCGACATCTCCTTCATAGATTGCGAGTTGCGCAACCGCTAACGAATCTTTCTCGGTTACTGTTGGTTCAATTTTAACGCCATAGCGCCCACGACTAAAATAATACCGTTCTAATTCTTTTTGTGCACGCAACAACACTGCAGGATCATAAAGCCGTCCTTCTGCCAAGCCAGCTTCTCGCAACAATTTTTTAATTTTTTCTTTATCTTTAATCCCGCTTAAAGTTAACTTGCTTATTGTGGGTCGCTCCACAACGTTTACAACCAAAACATTCCCATCTCGAGATAAAGTTACTTCTTTAAAAAAGCCAGTTTTATAGAGTACTTGAATTGCTTCTGTGGTTTTATCTTGCGTTAAATTTTCTCCCACATGAATCGGGAGATCGTCTAACACTGCCCCTTCAGAAACTCGATGTAATCCCTGAATCCGAATACTCTTAACCGTAAAGGGCTGGAAGGCTTCTACCTGCATACAGGCAAGGTTTCCAACTAAAAATAAAATTAGCAGCGCCTTCTTCATTAGCTTCAATTTCACTCAGTTTAAATTATTGAAGGCATCCTATCATAAAAAACTTTATTGTTCACCTCAACAAGTGAGTTAAATCGTTATAAAAAGCCAATATCATAAAGCCAACTAATATTGTCCCGCCTACCCACATGCCAATCATTTGGGCAAACTCTGAAACAGCTTGTCCTGTCACCAATTCGTAAAAACAATACATGAGGTGTCCCCCATCTAAAATTGGGATAGGCAATAAGTTTAATACTCCTAGACTAATACTAATCATGGCCAAAAAATCTAAAAATTGTTTTAACCCATACGACGCCGTCTCGCCTGCATATTGAGCGATAGTTAAAGGGCCACTAATGTGACGCACTGAAACTTTACCCATTATCATTTTTTTTAAAATTCCTAAGGTTAACCCTGAATATTCCAACGTTCGATTTAAGGCTTTTATTAAGGATCCTCCCACTCCAAAATATTGAGTACGAATTAAATTTTGAATATTCTCTTGAGGCGCCGAAAATTCAACTCCAATAAATCCAACCTTTTTATTACTTTTTTCGGAAATTTTAGCAATTGGCTGTATTGATATTTTCTTTTTTATCTTGCTACGTAAGATTTCCAAAACAATAGGTTGATTGGGCCGCAATTGAATATAATGTATTACCTCTGAACGCGAATTGGTTAAATGACCATCTATACTTAAAATACGATCCCCTTCTTGTAATCCCACCTTAAAGGCTGGATAATCTGTTAAAACTTTACCAACAACGGGCGGATATGGATCAACAAACACAAGGCCTAAAGTTTCTAACCAATCAGATTCAGTATCATCCACTAAATTTCCTAAATCCAAGGTTTTATTTTGTAATGGTTTGTCAACACCTTCTCGAACAGTGATAACGACTGTTTTATCTTCTCCCACATGTTCTAACAATTGCGCGGGAACCATTTCCCAACTGGGAGTTGGTTTTCCTTCAATGGAAACAATTTCTTGACCAGCATGAAGACCTGCTAATCCCGCTGGAGAATCTTTAGGAACTTGTCCTAAAATAGGTACAAATATTGTAACCCCTAAAAGAAAAACACTCCAATAGGCCAGCACCGCAAACAATAAATTAAAAAAAGGACCAGCAGCTAATACCAACATTCTTACCCATACTGGTTTGTAACTAAACGCTAATTGCCGTTCAGTATGCGGAATTGATTGTGATCGCTCACCAAACAAAGACACATATCCACCCAAAGGAATCAACGATATAACATACTCCGTGCCTAATTTATCGTACCAGCGATATAATGGCCTACCAAACCCAATTGAAAAACGTAATACTTTAATACCAAAACGTCTCGCCACCCAAAAATGACCAAATTCATGCACGTAAATCAAAATTCCAATTCCAATTAAAAAAGCAACAACCGAGATTAGGAATTGATACATAAACACTCCAATACTAAATTTAACGCTAATTTAAACCAAGGCGTGTAACGCTTAGCATGTAAAGATAATTCTTGAGTAAGCTCTTCAAGAGATATCCAACGAAAAGCTTGTGCTTCGTTTGGATCTAAAATAACGGGTTGTGAAGCATTATATTCGCCAACTAATACATGATCCAACTCATGCTCACTTAACCCATTATCAAAAGAGATCTGATAACGAAAAGATCCTAAATTTTTAAGTGGTACATCAATGGACATCTCTTCTTTTAAACGCCTTTGTCCTGCTAACACAATATCTTCCCCCAATCGAGGGTGACTACAACACGTATTTGTCCAAAGCCCCCCACAATGATATTTATTTTGATGTCGTTGTTGTAATAAAAATTCTACAGTAAATTCCCTTTTACGATAAACAAAAACCGAAAACGCACGATGTAACAAGGCTAATCGATGCGCTTTAATTTTCTCTTCTATCCCTAAGACTTGATCTTGCTCGTTTACTAAAACGACATATTCTGTATTCATGAGCTCGCCCCTTCTGGGTGCATTTCGTGCGTCGAAAATGGTGCGATTATTTCTAATTCAGGGAAAATTTCTTCGATCGCTTCACTGTCTTGTTCTAAAAAAAGCAACTTTAAATTTGGCCCGGCATCTTGAGTAAAGAACAATGGCAATCCAAGGCGTCGATGATGCCAAATTTTATGCTGGGCTGCTATCGTTTGTGGTTCCGAGTAAAAAAATGCTGGATTTGCCGTAAGCATTAAAGCATGCATGGCCAATGCGTTAGATTCAGCTGTTTCACCCAAAACAATAAAATTTTGAGATTGGATCGCTTCTCTTAAGCGATTTAAATCACAGGCCTGTTTTTCAGGCCATAATTTATAAAAAGGCGAGGTTAAAACCGTATTCTGCATTGCAATCCTCGAACTAATCGGTTTTTGTGCCGCATTAAAAATCAATAGACCTATTCTTAAATTAGGCCACTTTTCACAAAGAGAAACACCAAAACTATCCATACCATTTTTTTCTACACCGCAATTCCATTCTACAAACCCATGCCAAAAAGATCGAGCAGCACTCCCACTCCCCAAACGAGCAAGGATAGACAAGTTCGACATTGACAATTGCCATCCATATAATTGATTTAATGCCCCCACAACCGCTGCAAAACCGCACGCAGAAGAAGCAAGGCCTGCACCAATTGGAATATTAACTTCGGTTTCAATCTGAAAGAAGGAGAAAGGTGAAGGACGAAATAAGTCCAAAAAAGCAACTAAATTTTGCACAAAAGTTGATTCCGCTTTTACTTCTTTACCATTTACAAAAACAACATCATGAGATGCGCCTTCTTGAAGATAAAGCGTGGTCTTTGCGCCAAAACTCCCTAGAGAGATAGATAAGCTTGATGTGGTTGGTAAATTAAGTTCAAGGTCTCGTTTACCCCAATACTTGCACAATGCGATATTTGCAGGTGCAAAGGCAGTTCCTTGCCTATATTTAGGAACTTTAAAGCAATCTCTTAAAATGTGTGCAACAACCGCTTGTTTATTCATAAGAAACGCCTTGTAACGTCCCTGCAAGAGAGATCTTAGAAACATTCAATTGAGTCGGAAGAGACCCCTCTCCACCCAATCCAATAATACAGTCCCCCAACCCCGAACCAGAAATTTTAACCCCATAAATATCTGGTAAAACTTTAAGCGCATCAACCAATTGATTTAATAAAGGCGTTGAAACACCGAGGGCATTCATCACACCTTGTTGAATATCCATCACCCTACCCAGAGCTGGCCAATTTTCTTGCTCAATAAGTAATATGGCCTCAAAGACTGTTTGGTCCATTACTTCATACAGTGCCTCAAAAACTTTGGGGTAAAGGCTTCGGTCTTTTTCCACTTTTTTAATCACTTCCGGGGTGGGCGTTTTATATCCAGAATATATTACAACTAATGGCAATAAGAACAAAAGCTTTTTCAAAATATAAGGCGCATATTGCTGATATACAATAACACCTCCATAAACACTTGCTGCTACATCAGCACCTGAACCAACACCTTGTACTTCTCGAATAATCGACTTTGCCATTTCAAATAGTCTGAGATGATTTACATTCTTTTCCTTAGCAACAAATTGCTCTAAGACAGCTAATGTTGCAACCGTTACCGCTGCTGAGGATCCTAACCCAACCTCACTCGAAAACTCGGAAGTTATAAATAAATCAAACCCGAACTTTAAACGTTCTTCAAAAAGCTTAATTGCTGCAAGGATAAATTGAAAAGGTTTTTCTATTGTTAATTTATTAATACTACTCTCTAAATTTCCAAGCACGGAATGGATATGGATCTGGTTATCAAAACGTGGTTTTAATGTAACGTTAATTCTCTTATCGATCGCAAGTACAATAGCTCGCTTATTATGTAGTACCGCATGTTCACCTAATAAAAATAAACTTCCTGGAGCTGAAGCTCTATATTCTAAACTCGATGGTGAAGAACTAGAGGATATGAGTGCCATGAAGATCCCCATTAACCTGTTGTAAACTGTAACCATACTCTTCTGCAATGGGGGATAAATCTCTTTGTGACACAATTAAAACAACACCTGCCTTATCACCTGCAATAGAGCCCGCACCACAAATCTTAGCGGCTGCTCCTTCTTTTTCAATCGCACTTACAAAATCCTGCACCTTAAGAGGTACTACACCAATTTCTATCAGTAGCCGATGATTATTGCGAATACAATCTTGTATAGCCACAATATCATTATTCTCTAAAGCCTTATCAAAACACTCTGTTACAGCAGCAAAATCTTCACCAATAGTACTTTCTTTAAAGTGTTTTGCAGCAAAACTTACACACTGACCTGTTGTTACTTCTGGGATCCCTGTCTGAACAATCGTCATTGGAATGTTGGGAATAGTTCTTTTAAAAGTATGACCTTCTTGAAATCGTAAACAACCACCTACCATAGCAAGATGTAAGTCTAAACCACTTGAATAACCATGCTGTAAATTTTCAGCTTCTCTACCTAGTGAAAGAAACCGTATAGGATCAATTTCTAATTTTAAAAAATGTGCGAGGGCATAAAGTGTACTCATTACTAATGCCGCAGACGAACCCATACCACACCCCATTGGAATACTAGAAGATGCGCGAATTTCTAACCCTTGCGAAAGCGGAATATTCCAAGTCTCTAAAAGATGCGTAACCGTATATTGCAATAGCTCAAAAGGTTTTCTTAACACATCGCGGATCCCACAATTTCCTTCCAAAAATGCGTGATACTGTTCTTGTATTCTCTCCTTTAAAGCATATAAAGTATGTAAGGTAAAAGATTTTGCATATTTTAAGTTCAAGCAATTAAACAAAATTGCCGGGGATAAGTTTGATAGGATCGTACTTTCCGCATATCGATCAATTGCCATTGCAATAGCAGGTTTTCCATACACCACAGCATGTTCACCCGATAAAATCAATTTGGCAGGTGATCGCGCTCTTAATGTTTTTTTTACACTTCTCATGATCAAATCATCTCATAAATACGTTTATGTTCTTCTATCGCTGCTAATCGATAGCGCCCCTTATGATGTTTTGATAAGACAACCGCGCTTCCGTCTACAGGGTAAGAAAAATTATAAAATGCTTCATATTCTTTCTCTGAAAGAGGTTCGCGGTTTTCCAACATAGCCTGGTGATACTTAGTTTCTAACATGGTCTGATAATTTTCCTGAACAACACCACTAAAAAACTCTGCGACACACCCTGATCCATAACTATAAAATCCAATACGTTGTTGACTTAAGCTACCAGCAGTGTTTTCTAAAAGGGATATCAAACTAAGGTATAGCGCCGCAGCATAACAATTGCCAATGATCCGCCCATACTGCAACGAAGAACCAAGTTGATTTTCCAACTCTTCTGCGGATAATTTGGGAAGGCCGTTAAACTTTATTAAGCATTGATGCGCCTTTTCCACTAACCGAGGTACTGGAACGTGATAACAAAAACGCGCATGTTGAGACAAAGTGCGACCTGACAAAGCCGTATACTGCTCCCATGTTTTTTGTACACATCTAAGATATAGCTCACAAGAGTATTTACCGTCTACTATGGCTTCTTCACGATAATTAGGACGCCAAAAGTCCATAACATCCTCTGTATAAAACCCACTTTCCGGCTCAATGGCTAAGATCCGAGGATTTTGAGATAAAACCATTGCAACAGCACCTCCGCCTTGCGAAGATTCTCCAGTGGTGTTCAAACCATAACGCGCAACGTCTGAGGCAATTAACAAAATTTTCTTACCCTGATTCTGGCGTAACATCGGCAAGGCCATCTGCAAACCGGCTGTTGCACTATAACAAGCCTGCTTTAACTCCACCACTCTACAGCGGGCGGGTAATTTCAATAAACGATGCACAAAAATACCAGCAGCTTTAGATTGATCAATGGCACTTTCCGTCGCAAAAAGCAATAAATCAATTTCCTCTGGATCTACATGTTGAAGCACCCTAAATCCTGCATCCGCAGCCATAGTAACGACATCTTCATCCGGCGGAATAACCGCCATTTTTTTTTGGCCCAAGCCAGTATGAAATTTGTTAACATCTATTCCACGTGCCTTGGCCAAAACCTTTAAATCTAAATAATAATGAGGGGTATAAAATCCCATAACATCAATACCCACTTTAACCATATTTCTCATTCCACCCTATCAAGATCCATACGCTCCAAACGGAGGTGACTGTGCATTAACTCTCCTGGATTTGTCTGAGCGCTCAAAAGAGATAGCTCTCCACACAAAACAATTGCAGCCACAATAGCAGCAAGCCGCTTGGCATTAGCCCCAGGCTCTCTTGGTTCTAAACAACCTAATAACGCCAAATTTTCTTTTACAAAGGTTAAATGCTTACCGTTACCTACCGTACCAACAATGACATTTGGCAATGTTACTGAGAAATAAAGATCCCGGCCTCGCAACTCTGTATGCACAATTCCTTGAGAACCCTCAATAATGTTGGCAGCATCCTGGCCTGTTGCCAAGTAAAAACCAAGCAACATATTGGCAAAATGCGCATTGGCACTGCGGATCCCTCCGGCCAGCAGTGTTCCAATCAAGTTCTTCTTAATATTTAAATTGACGATTTTTGCCGGTGTGGTTCTTAAGATGCGTTCACACACTGCTTCTGGAACCGTAATTTCTGCAACGACATATTTACCACGCCCCAAAATACCATTCACTGCAGAAACTTTTTTATCCGTGCAAAAGTTGCTAGATACAGATACATACTGTAATTTTGGATAATGCTTTAAAATCCATTCTAATAAAACATCTGCGGCTTTTGTTGTCATATTATGACCTGCTGCATCGCCAGTAGTCATTTCAAAACGAATATATATAAGATTACCAACTATCTGGATGTGCCAGTCTTTAAGACGCGTAAAACGGCTTGTGGTTGCAATAACTGCTTCCAATTCTTCTCTATAACTTTGCAATGCCGTTGCAACATTTGCAACATATTCAGCATCTGGACCTTCAGCCAACACTGAACGAGTCATGCATTCATCAACGATGACCACTTTGATCCCCGCTCCTGACTTTGAAACCATAGCACCACGATTGGTAGAGGGCCATAAAGGCGTTTCAAAAGTCGCTAAAGGAACCAACAGTTCTTCTTGCAATATTGGCCCTATAATCTTAACAGGACCCACCATACGCATAGGAATAGCTGCACAAAGAGAAGATTTTTTCAATGTTTACCTCAAAAAAGGGCGTAACGACTAACTTCAAAGTTAGGGGGTATTATACTGAACCGGCGGGAACCTTTACAACAATTATCCATTTTTTTTAACTAACTCAAAAACATTGATTATTTAGATAACTTAAATGAGATGATTTTCTTAAAAGGATCTCCCACTGCAAGTGCGAGATCCTTCAATAAGGGGTTGTGCAAAAATAACAAAATCAAAGTTATCTTTAATTAAGAATTAAAATTTAGGGTTTCTTAACAATTCAGTAAAATCTTCAGCACTTAAGGGTTTACTAAAATAAAAACCTTGTATGAATTGGCAACCTCTTTCCCTTAAAAATTCTAGCTGTTCTTTTGTTTCTACGCCTTCTGCCAAGGTTTTAATGCCCAATTCCTTTGCCATTCCCAAAATAGCAGACACGATAGTAGCGCTATTGTTATTACTTGTCACATCTTGAATAAATGATCTATCTATTTTTATCTTACCAACATCAAAAAACTTTAAATAACTTAACCCCGAATAACCCGTTCCAAAATCATCAATAGATAAGCTAATACCTTTATTGGTAATCTCCCTAATCAAGGGAACCAAATTCTCATCTAAAATTTGTGTCTCTGTTAATTCCAGCTCAAGAAATTGAGGACTAATATGGGTTTTTTCTAGGATCCGATCAATAATCGTTGGCAAATTGCCTTTCCATAACTGCTTAGCAGAAAGATTAACGGCTACTTTTAAATTAAACCCTTGCTGTTGCCACAACACCGTTTGTGTACACGCTTCTTTTAATATCCACTCCCCTATTGGGTTAATCAAACCAGTTTCTTCTGCCAATGGAATAAAATCGACTGGAGAGACCATACCACGCTTAGGATGCTTCCAACGAATCAAGGCTTCCATACCACAAATTTTACCAATATTTAAATCAACCAATGGCTGATAATAAACAAGTAATTCCTTGCGCTCAAGCGCATGATATAAATCATTTTCCAGCTCTAGCAAAGATGGTCCGACCGCATTAAACTTCGGCTGATAAATTTCTATTTGACTTCCACCACGTTGTTTTGCCTGAAACATTGCTGCATAAGCGTTACTCAATAACGTCCTTACACTGTCACCATCTTTAGGATAGAGAGAAACACCAAGGCTCCCACTAATTTTTGCTTCTCTCTTTCCCAAAGAAAATGGTGAATCCAGAGCAGCCAAAAATTGGCTTGTTTTTTCTTCTATTGCTTCCAATTTCAAAGGTTCGATAATGATCGTAAATGCATCTGAACGAGGTAAGGTTAACGTATACCGTGTCTTTCCTCCGTCAAGACGATCAAGATTTTCTAATAACGACTTAAGACGTTTTGCCAAAGCTTGTATAATAAGATCACTGGTTTGATATCCAAAATTATTAAAACTTTCTAATCGATTAATCGCAAACGAGACAACTCCAAAACTGTGTTGGTTACTTTTTGCTTTATTAATACTTTCTTCAAGCAGTTCCACTAATAATCGCTGATTTGGTAAATCCGTTAAAAGATCATGATTAGCCTGATGAGTAAAAGAAGCAAGCATTTTTGACAATTTCAAAGAATTTCTAAACCATTCGGTGCTACGACGATTCATACCTATCAAAAAAATAAAGTAGCAAAAAATAATGGCTCCGCCTAATTTATAGTACAAATCATGTTGAAAAAAGAACCAACTTGCAACAGGTAATAAAACAAAACCAATACAAACAATACATAATTTAAACATTCCCACGGTAACCATAGAAAAAGATGAGGCAACCATACATAAAAGTGCTAATAATATAAATTGATGAACAAAATCGTGAGGGTCAAAAAAAATACAAGACCCCCAAAAAGCCGTACAGAGCACAATTAAGAATGAGTGCGCAAACCCCCAAGTTTGAATATCTATTTTATCTTTAAACTTTCTATAATAAATATCTAATATAACAACCAGTAATAATGTTAAATTAAACCCAATGAACCAGTCCACCAAATAAGAAAAATTGGTATAGTTATAAAATAGGATAAATACTACAATGCTGGTTAAAAATGCAGTTATTGAGCCAGGTCTTGCTGCTTTATACAAATGCTCAATCAATTCCTTTTCTATATCACTCTCTACTTGCGCTTGTTCAAGCTCGGAAAGTTGCTTATAACCAATCTTTATATCCAACTCTTTCCTCCATTAATAGTTCAATAAATACTTCTCTCTTTTATTTTGTAACAGTTGTTGTGCTCATAACAACACGTATAGTTAGGAACACTTTTAAAATTCATCAGCAGAAAAAACACAATCTGTAAAACAATACCAATACAAATTAAATATAGTTCAACAGCGCTACCTTTTTAATTCGGTTAAAAATAAATAAGGAAATATGATAGGGGTAGTTACACTAAGCAATTTAATATGAATGTTAAAGCAAATATTTGTTTTGCTATTCGAGTTTTTGTACACTACCCCAAAGATAAGTTGGTTGTAGAGAGAGATTGATTATGCCAAATAGCCAAGCGGTTATAGGTTACGCATGCCAGTTACAAACATTAAATAGCACTACGTTTTTGTAGATTGCTGCAAGGCAAGGGGTGAACTTTATTTAAAAATTTAAGTCAACTATTTAACTATAAATAAGAATTTTTTCAGATTGGAGATTGTTTGTATGTCAGCTAGAAGGCCTTTTACTACAAAAGCAAATATTAGGAATTTGATTACAAGTGCAGATGGCCAATTGGTGGCGGTAATTGAAGCTGCTTGTACTAATTTAATTCCAACTGATCCACGTGCTTGGGAAAATTCAGAGTCTATTAGAACCTCTGTGGCAAGGGTTGGCCGTGATTCTGCAACCATTCAAAACCTTGTCTATTCTCAAATGGAGTTGTTTCTTAGCAAAATGTTAAGAGAAGCTCGACGGTGTAAAAATCAGGCGGACGAGGAACTCAAGTTAAGCCTTACACGTTTCGCACAAACAACAGATATGCGAAGAGAATACGGCCTATTTAGCTTAGAAAGTGATGATGGCCAACAGTTGCTAAATGCACTAGTTCAGTTTGCTCACAGAGTTCCAGATTTACCTCCACCAACAACAGCTCCTAGAACACAACCAACAGCAGGAGGACAGCAACAGCCCCTCAGTTTAGCAGATGCATTACGAAGAAGGCCAGGGTTCGTTCCTGTTTCTACATTGGAGCTACAACAACAGGCCCGAAATCAAGGTGGTCCAAGAAGAAGAGGAGCATTTGCAGCACAACAAGCAGCATTAATGCAACTGGGGGGAAGATTTGCAGGAACACCTCAACAAGGAGGAACGCCTCAACAAGGAGGAGGAACGCCTCAACAAGGAGGAGGAACACCTCAACAAGGTGGATCTGTTCAACAACCTGATGAAGCACAACAAAATACTTCTAATGCACAACCACCATCTTCAAATATACCTATACCACCACCCTTTCGTACTACTTCAAATATACCTAATACTAATGTTAGAAATGAGCAATCCACTGAAACACCATACGGCATTCCTGCTATGGAAAGGTGGTTAAGTACAAACCCAAGCTCATCTCACTTCCGTGCTAGTTTTGAAGGATGGCAGTTTGCTGAATCACAGTTAAATCTTTCTGATTTAGAAAGATGGTTGGCTGAAAATACACAGCCGTCTCCATTTCATACCAGTGTTGAAGAAATCTATAAACGAAAACTTATCGAAGCGGGCCGAGAATTTGCTGAGTCCCAAGAAAGCACCTCCGCTTTAGAGAGATGGTTGGCTGAAAATACACAGCCATCCCCATTTCATACCAGTGTTGAAACAGTCTATCAACGAAGACTTGCTGAAGCGGGTCGGCAATTCGCTGAATCCCAAGAAAGCACTTCCGCTTTAGAGAGATGGTTGGCTGAAAATCCACGCCCATCTCCATTTCATACTAGTGTTGAAGAAGTCTATAAACGAAGGCATGCCGAAGCGGGTCGGCAGTTTGCTGAATCGCAACAAGATCTTTCCGCTCTACAAAGGTGGTTAACTGAAAACCCACATCCATCTCCATTTCATACCAGTGTTGAAGCAGTCTATCAACGAAAGCTTGCCGAAGCGGGTCGGCAATTCGCCGAAACACAACTGTACTTTTCTACTATAGAAATGTGGTTAACTGAAAATCCACGCTTATCCCCATTCCGTACCAGCGTTGAAGAAGTTTATCAACGAAGACTTAGAGAATCTGGTCAGCAATCGTCTGTTAGATCCGAAATTAATGCGTTAAATAACGAAGGTTACACTCAATTACATCGCGCTACTTTAAATAATAACGTGAGTTTAGTGCGTGGTTTATTGGAACAAGGAGCTAATCCTGATATAGCAAATAGCAATGGCCACCACACAGCTTTGCAGATTGCTGCACATCAGGGTAACGCAGATATTGTCAGATTATTGCTTCAATATAGCGCAAACCCCACACTGACCAGCGATTCGGGTTTTACTGCGGCACAATATGCTAATCAAGCAGGGCATGGCGAAATTTGTAGATTGCTAGCCCCTAGCTCGGTGCAAATCAGCTCCTCGCGTTCTTCCTCTAGTGAACAGCAGCAGCCTGAAGGCTCTTCTCCGTCAAATAGACCTACCGTCTAAGTTTTTGGTGGCCAAGGTATTGCGATCAATAAGGAAATTTCTCTACCCAGAAGAATCCTGCCTTTTACAAAGGCAGGATTCTTCAAATTTATTGACAAATTCAGAATAATTGTGTTAAAGCTTTACGTGACTGATGCCACAGTATGGTTAGGGGGGATTATGCAAGAGAACGTAACTATTGAAGCGCCTTTAGTTAAAGACCTTGTTTTTGTTACCTACGAATCTACTTTAACGGAGCATCGTTTAAAATTTAGAGAATTCCTCGCTCCCTTATTAGAAGAAAATGATCCTAAGGTACTTTTATACTTCTGGATCAATTTTTCTTCGCAAGGCATTGCTATGACAGAGCCTGTTGAGCATTGGATCAGGCGTGCTGGTAACAATTGCAAAGATCTTGGCTTTAAAGAATTAGGTGAACAACTTTGTAAACATGCTATTCATGAAGCCGATCATCATCTACTCATGATCGAAGATACTAAACGATTAATCAATCGTTGGAACAAAATCTATATTCCAAAACTTGATACAAACACTATTTTAAAGCAACCCCCTATTTAAGCTGTTATTAAATATCAAGATCTTCATGAAAATTATATCGAAAGTGACGAGCCTTATTGCCAAATTGCTATAGAGTATGAAATTGAGAATCTCTCTGCTTCCTATGGTTCAGAGGTATTGAGCCACACACTCAAAATTTTAGGGGAAGACATCAAAGAATCTTTAAGCTTCTTAGACGATCATATTAAAATTGACGTAGCTCATACGCAATTTAATAAAAAAGTAATTTCCAATTTTCTCGCTTCCTATCCAGAAGCATTGCCACAATTAATCAAAGCTGGCACTCAAGCATTAGAAATTTATGGGAATTTTTTAGCAGGTTGTTACCAAAAGGCCAAAGCTTTTTAGAGACAAATAAGGATCTTATGCTGTCTAAAGAGCAACCACATTTTCAGTGGGAAATAAAGCTGCCGTTCAATCGTGATCCTACGCAATCGTATGATTGGTTAGAACCTGTTAATGAAATGCGTGGCTATACCCTTTATGAAAATGGGTATCGACCATTTTTTAAAACAGGCAGCAATCAGTTTTCTGATAGGGATGACTTTGAATTTGCCAGTTACCATATCTTAGCAAAAATAGATAATAAGACCATTGGTTGTATTCGTCTTTTACCACTATCTGTGAATTTAGAATGTGTCACCAGTGAAATAGTTGGTCAAGAAATTTTTACGACTGCTATTAACTCTTTTACGCAGGAGATCGACCACCTTGCTGAAGTGAGCCGGTGGATTGTCCACCCAGACTATCAAGAAACGATGGTTGGCTATCATTTAGGATATGCGGTATGGTCATTGGCAAATTATCTAGGATATCGATTTATTGCAAATGGAGGCCGAAAATCAAATAAGCTTATTACCCAATACGGCGCTGTTTATCTGCCAAACTATGCGGGCCCTTATTATTCTGAAAAATACAATGATAATATTTATATTTTCTATTTCGATAAAAATAAATTATCTGAAAAAGCGTTAAAAGCAATCGAGAAGGTATCGAGCACATTGTTGCTTGATCATGCCTGTTTTTGCCGTGTTCATTCCTCAAAAGTTAACCCAGTTTACAATACATAACCAAATAAAATTAGGGTCTATTAAAAAACATAAAACCTATTGTAAACATAGGTATAGCAGCTGTTAAGCTATCAATACGATCCAACATACCTCCATGGCCTGGCAGAAGTGTACCACTATCTTTTATATTTCGAATACGTTTGTAAGAACTTTCGAATAAATCACCAACAATAGAAAAAACAACAGAGATTATTCCCAAAATAACCCAGCTTAAAATAGACATACCAGGTTGTAATATTGAATAGCCAAGGCCTATTATTAAAAAGCTCACACTTAATGCCCCTAAAACACCTTCCCAGGTTTTACCCGGGCTTATACTGGGTGCAAGCTTATGCCTACCAAAACGCTTTCCTACAAAAAAGGCTGTGATATCTGCCATCCAAATGAGAGCCAATATGTACAATACTAATTTCGGCTCACTATATTGCAAAGCAACCAATAAAACCCAGGCGGGAACTAAAACCAAACAACCACTTATTACCCCAATGACACGAGACTCAGAAAAAAGTAAGCTTTTTGGGTAATGATAAAGTGAATACAAAGCAAATAACCAAAAAGCCACAAGTAAAAGGAATAACCCTTCTTCTAATACCTCTCTACCTAACCACTGCAAAATGGTTATTAATAATAAAATAACCAAAGGGAATAAAAGCAGGCATAGAGTTCGACTTATTTTTGATTCAAAACCTGCAAGATATGTCCATTCCCATATTGCCAATAAAAAAATTAAACCACTGATAATTGCAAAAGAAGGGCTTGGTAAAAAAATAACAGCTAATACTACCGATGGAAGTAAAAAACAAGCAGTTATAACACGCTTTTTAAGCATGAATTTCACGCTCGATTAATTCAAAAATTGAAGGATGATGCAGATTTTGCTTAACTTGTTCATCAAGTTGTCCAAACCGACGTTTTCGACTTGTATAAGAATGTAAAGCTTCTTCAAACTGAGCTTCACGAAAATCAGGCCAGTAAGTGTCTGTAAAATAGAGTTCTGTATAAGCAAGTTGCCATAATAAAAAATTACTAATACGGTATTCACCGCTGGTACGGATCAAAAAATCAGGTTCTGGAGAATCCGCCAATGTTAAATGCTGGCGGAAAACATTTTCAGAAATCTCATCTGGCTCTATTTCGCCTCTTGCCACCTTTTTAGCTAATGCACGTGTTGCCTCAACAACATCCCAACGGCCCCCATAATTAAATGCAATATTGAGGTGTAGTTTGGTATTTTTTTCAGTTAGTTGTTCAGCCTCTGTAATGGCAGTTTTCAATTCTTCAGAAAAACAACTTTTATCACCAATGACCTTTAAACACACATTATTCTCATGTAACGCCTTTGTTTCTTGACGCAATGAACGCAAAAAAATTGAAAACAAAAAATTAATTTCACCTTCAGGACGTCGCCAATTCTCACTACTAAAAGTAAACAATGTTAAAAAAGGTATTTCTTTTTTTAGACAGGCGGAAATAACAGCGCGCACCGACTCCACACCCTGCTGGTGCCCCGCTACTCGAGGTAACAGACGCTTTTTTGCCCATCGACCATTACCGTCCATTATAATTGCAACGTGCTTTGGAAAATTATTCATCAAACTTGCATTAATTCCGCTTCTTTGGTGGTTATAAGCTTATCGATTTCTACGACAAACCGATCTGTTAATTTCTGTATGCTTTCTTC
>CADEGZ010000024.1:9529-22791 GCA_902827015.1 uncultured Pseudomonadota bacterium | reverse complement strand
AACATCTTCATCGACGACGACTTCATCCTCTGCAGCAGCTATTGGGATGTCTTCAAGAACAGTCGTTATTGGCGCATCCTCAACCATTGGCAAAGGTGTCTGAGTTTGATCAACAAAGCCGTTAATAATCTCATTTACCTTTAATTCACCCTGCTCTACTCGGGTGAATTCTTCCAACATTTGATCTAATAAGGGGGGGTATTGAGCAAGTGTAAGTAAAACTTCGCGTGCACCTTCTTCAATGCGCTTGGCAATCGCGATTTCACCTTGACGTGTTAGGAGTTCTACTGTTCCCATTTCACGCATATACATACGTACAGGATCGGTAGTTCTTCCAAAATCAGCATCAACGGCTGTAATTGCCTGTGCTGCTTCTTCTACGACTTCCTCGGTAACAACAGTTTCTGTTTCGTTATCCGACAACATCAAACCATCAACATCGGAGGACATTTCATACACTGTAATGCCCATTTCATCCAACATTTGTACGACATCTTCGATCACCTGTTCGGGATCGGTAACATCTTCTGTTAGACATTCATTGACATCATCGTACGTCAAGTAGCCCTTCTCTTGCCCTAAGGCAATGAGTTGCTTAACTTGGGCAGCCTGGCGATCTTTATCCACATAACTCATAACAATAGCACTCTACGCTCACCCTCTAGGACTGTAAAACTTTATGAGTAATAACCGATCTTAACCCTAACTCGTCGGTTAATCCACTTGATTTTTTCCTTTGAGGTCTAATAAGTTTTTTAAATGAGCTTTCTCGTCCCTAGAAAGCATACCCGTTTTGGCCTTTATCAATAATAACTCCATGGCCTGTTCTTGGGCTCTTTCCTGTAATCGTCGCACAGCACCCAAAAATTCCTGTTCTATGCCCGATTCTGGGATAGAATTTGCAATTGCTTGAAGCTCTTTAAAAGAGAACTGACTAACTTGATCCTTTGGAAGCCGTTGCTCTAGTACTTCTAGGGAAATAGTAGACTCAATCTGCAGAATTTCAATGAGCGCACCAAATAAAGTTGCTCCAGGTGTGTCTAATAACTTAAATTCTTGTTGTACTGGAATAGAATTAATTAATGCTCGATTCTTTAACAACATCGCCGCCGCCCGATAAGCCGGTGTTGGCGGTAAGGAATTTGATCTATTGGAAACTTTCTTAAAATCCCTATCCACCTTTTTTTTATGATGAGGCGCTACCCCTTGAATGACTGCTGTATCCACCCCACTTAATTCGGCTAAACGTTCATAGAGCATTTGCTGAAATATTCCCGTTGGCAATCGCTTAATTAAAGGCTTTGCTAAAGTAATTAATTGCGCCCGAGCATCTAAGTGATGTAAATCTAAATTAACCGTTAAGCTCTCGAACAAAAAATCTGATAAAGGAATAGCACGCTGTAATTTATCTAAAAACGCAACTTGCCCGTTTTTACGCACAAAAGAATCGGGGTCCTCTCCATCGGGCAATAATAAAAAGCGCACACGTCGGTCTTCTTTTATATAGGGTAAAATAATCGATAATGTACGTTTGGCTGCTTCTTTGCCTGCTTTGTCGCCATCAAAACAAAAAACCAAATCATGCACTTGACGAAATAAGAGCTCAACTTGTTTTTCTGTTAAGGCTGTTCCCATAGTTGCAACAACATTCTTTATGCCAAATTGTGCAAGACTCACAACATCCATGTAACCTTCTACAACAAGCAATTCTGTTAAAGCACGGTTTCCCAAACGGGCTTCATATAAACCATATAACTCTGTAGCTTTATTAAAAACAATTGTTTCAGGGGAATTTAAGTATTTAGGCTCACTTTCTGTTCCAATGATCCGCCCCCCGAAACCTACAACTCGTCCACGTCGATCTCGAATGGGAAATAAAATGCGATCTCTAAAGCGATCGTAAAAGTTGCTTGTTTCTTTTTTAACAATCAATCCTGCTAAAACCAATTCTTCCAAACGATTTTGGCTAGTGCCTAAATGGCGCACTAAAGCATCCCACCCAGGGGGTGCAAAACCTAAAGAAAACTGTTTGGCGATTTGTCCTGTTAATCCTCTATTTTTTAAGTAATCCTGTGCTTTGCGTGCAACAGGATGTTCGCGCAACTGCTTTTGATAAAAAAGTGCCGCTTCCGATAAAACTGCATAAACGGGGGTAGATTGCGCAATAAAACGCTTTTCTTTTGTCTCATCATTCTTTTCCATCGGAACATTAAGACCTATTCGGTTTGCCAGTACTTCAACAGCCTCTACAAAATGCAACCCTTCATATTCGGTTAAAAAACGAATAGCATCTCCACTCACTCCACAACCAAAACAATGATAAAATTGTTTAGTAGGACTTACGGTAAAAGAAGGTGTTTTTTCAGTGTGAAAGGGACAACGCGCAATAAAATTTGCACCAGCTCGACGCAAACTTACTCGGGTTCCAATAACCTCTGCAATATCGGTTCGAGCCAGCAATTCTTCGATAAATGCGTGGGGGATCTGCCCCGTCATAATACTCAAAACATTTAATTTAATTGACTTTTAATTAAAATACCTACTTCACCTACATCTGCGCGCCCCTGCAGTTTAGGCTTTAAAATAGCCATAACCTTGCCCATGTCTCGGACAGATGAAGCGCCGGTTTCTGTAATTGCATCTGCAATTAAGCTTTGAATTTCTTGTTGAGTTAAAGGTGGCGGCAAAAATTCTTGAATTGTGTCTATTTCAAAAACCTCTTTTTGCACCAAATCGTCGCGTTTTGCCAATTCAAATTGTTTAATGGAATCGCGTCGTTGACGGATCATTTTATCCAATAAATTTAAAACTTGTTCATCATTAAGAACAATACGCTCATCGACTTCTTGTTGCTTAATGGCGGCTTGAATCAAGCGGATCACACCCAGTCTGATCTTATCTTGCGCTCGCATAGCAGCTACCATGCTCGTTTGAATTTTATTTTTTAACGTGCTTTCGGTCATATGCTTTTCCCCTTCTTAATCTCATCTTATATTCAATTATCCTCTTTATTGTAAGAGAAGAAAATTTTTATCCCAAAAGAACAAATGCTTTAATGACGGGTTTCTCGTCCAAGTGGGCCACCTGTTTCACGCATTATCTTCTTTAAATGCCGTTTCCTGGCAGCAGCAGCTTTACGTTTACGAATGGTTGAACCTTTCTGGTAAAATTCACGACGACGAAGTTCTTTGGGAATACCCGCTTTTTCAACTGCGCGCTTGAAACGGCGCATTGCAGAGTCTATAGATTCCCCATCTCTAATACGAACACTTGGCATTGAACATCACACCCTTAAAGTTAGTTACTTAAAATTAGTCTCAGCGACAATTAAGCATGTTATTCTAGACCACTCGAGAAATATTGGAAAGATCTGATTATGCGTATTCTTGGTATTGAAACCTCCTGTGATGAAACCGGCATTGCCATTTTTGATAGAGACAAAGGACTATTGGCACACGCCCTCCACAGCCAAACAGCAACACACGCGCTTTATGGTGGGGTTGTACCAGAGCTGGCTTCTAGAGATCATATTCTTAAATTGGTTCCACTCCTAAATCGCGTTATCGAGGAAGCCCAAATTTTGCCCAGCTCTCTCTCTGGCATTGCTTATACTGCTGGACCCGGTCTAATTGGTGCCTTATTAGTTGGCGCTTCTTTTGCCAAAGCCTTAGGTTTTGCCTGGAATATTCCAACGATCGGAATCCACCACATGGAAGGGCATTTGCTTGCGCCCATGTTAGAAAATCCTGCCCCTGAATTTCCCTTCATTGCTTTACTGGTTTCAGGAGGTCATACACTACTGGTAGAAGTTCATGGAATAGGACAATACAAAATATTGGGAGAATCGCTAGATGATGCGGCTGGCGAAGCTTTTGATAAAATAGCAAAACTCCTGGGGCTTCCTTATCCTGGCGGTGCTGCTTTGGAAAATCTTGCCAAACAAGGTAGCTCTAACCGTTTCAAATTTCCAAGGCCCTTAACAGATCGGCCTGGTCTGGATTTCAGCTTTAGTGGTCTTAAAACCTTTACCATGAACACTTTAAAAAATACCTCTTGTTATCTACAAGATAAAGCCGATATTGCTTGGGCTTTTCAAGATGCCGTTATCGCAACGCTCTTTATTAAGTGCCAAAGAGCAATTAAATTAACTGGCTTAAATCGTTTGGTTATTGCGGGCGGAGTGAGTGCAAACCAGCAATTGAGAATCAAACTCAATGAATTAACTCAGAATTTAAACACCCAAATTTATTATCCCCGCTTGGAATTTTGTACAGATAATGGCGCTATGATTGCATATGCAGGTTATCAACGTTTGCAAAACGGTAGGATAGAGCACAGTCCCAACTTAGAAATTTCAGTTTTCCCGAGTTGGCCAATGGACACCCTGAAAAAATAATGCCACACTAAAGCCCAAAGAGTTTTTTTAAGATAAAGGTGCTGAATGTTGCGAATCAAAACCATGATGGCTTTATTGTTCCTATTAATAACCAGCTCAAGTATTGCGCAACCCAAAATAACAATTTGTACAGATACTAACTTTTGGTATCCCTTTACATACGTTAAAAACCAAGAAGCCATGGGGTTACACATCGATATCATTAGTACCGCACTACGCAATTTAGGATTTGAACCTAACTTTACACCTTATCCTTGGAAAGAGTGCCTTGAACACGCTAAAGATGGGCTGGTGGATGCAGTGGCAACTGCATCTTACCAAGACGAACGCGCGCTTTACCTTAACTATCCAGAGGGAGCAGCGGTGGACAATAAATCCCCTTGGCGTGTTACTCAGGTTGGATATGTGGTTGTTACCCCCGCTCTTAATAAAAAAGGCGAAAAAAACACTTATCAATTTGAAGGGAATTTTAAAAGTATCCCTGAACCTGTTCGCGTGCCTCTGCATTATTCTGTAATTCGCGATCTTGAAAAAGAAGGGCTTACTGTTAAAGAAGGCAAAAGCTCTATTGAAAATTTCAAAAAATTGATCCAAGAACGTACTGGCTCGGTTGTAGATGTTGAAGAGGCTGCAAAATTATTTGAAACCCAACCGGCTTTTGCTGAGAAATTAGTCATTCAAAAAAAACCGCTTAACAATAAATCTTACTTTCTCGTTTTCTCTAAGAAGAAGCGCTCGCTAAAACCAGAAGAAGAACAAAAAATTTGGAAGGAAATTGCCAAAGTACGTAATAATCCTACTTTAATGGCAGAATTTTTAAAAAAATATTAGGATCTGTTAAAGTTTCGTTAGGTTTTCTTTTAGTATTTATATGAAAAGTTGCCCAATTAAGCGGGTCGCTGTGTTACAGAAGAATAACACAAGGACACAACAACTAAGAGGAACATCTACCCCTTTTTTAAATTGGTTTTCCTTAACTATCCAGTTTTCAACATGCGCTAAATAAAGCGCGTTTCCGTAAGCACCAATTAAGGGAAAAAAAATCGCAATACCTACAAAATAAAGAACAATGTCAAAAAGTTTCATAGCTTCAATAACAACGATTACCAAAACAGCTATCCAAAACATGCCTCGATAAGCTAACCAGACAGGCCCTAATATACAAGCAGCCCAATTCCACTGTAAAAACCAAACAATCTGTGGTTCTTGGTTGTAATATTTATCAAATAAATCTACGTAATAAGTGGTGTCTTCAGTTAAAGCACCTGCTTTATCTTCTGGCTGTTTTATATAATCTACAAATCTTTCACGTGAGACGGCCAATGACATTTCAGCACTCCTTTCCTTAATTTATAGTTATGAACCTCAATTTTGGCCAGGAATACTTGAAAATAGTCTTTGACCTAAGAACTTCATAGGAAGAATTTAATTATAGGTTGTTTTTTTGCCGATTTTTGGCTCAGAGCCCTGGTATAATCGACTAATATTCCCTCGGTGGCGCCAAAAAAGTAACAAACTGATTATTGCAACTGGGAGGGCAAATTGTAAACCTAAGTACCAGCCAATATAAAAAGGTGCAAGAAAAGCCGCAACTAATGCCCCTAAAGAAGAATAGCGGAAACAAAATACGATAACGCCCCATGTTGCTATAAGCAATAAGCCTATCCACCAACAAAGTGCAAAAATAGCCCCAACCGCTGTAGCTACGCCTTTACCCCCTTGAAATCTAAAAAAGAGTGGATAAAGATGTCCTAAAACCACTGCTACCATGACAGGGCCTACACAAATAGATGAAGGATTTAAGTGGATGGCAATTAAAACAGGGATCACACCTTTAAGGGCATCGCCCAATAAAGTAATAATAGCTGCTTTTTTGCTTCCGAATCTTAATACATTTGTCGCACCAGGATTGTAAGAGCCTGCTGTACGAGGATCGGGTAGCCCCGCTAAATGGCAAACAATCACCGCGCTAGAGATAGAGCCAACACAATAAGCTAATAAACACAATACAAAAATAAATAACATCATGATATTATTTATTAAAACCGGTACCCAAAACAAGGGGGGAAATTGAAAGCAGTTATCTTCGATATCGGAAACGTCTTAGTGAAAGTTGATCTCAATCTATGGATAAGATCTTTTAAGGAAATTGGTATTGAATTACCAGAAAACCTTCTTAAAAACCAAGAACTACATCAACTGATTCATGAACATGGAACAGGGAAATTAAGCACACAAAAACTTGTACAACAGCTTTCTAATAAAAAAAGTACACATGAATTTTCTTTTAATCAATTCAAGCGTGCTTGGAATGCAGTCATTCTTTCTTTTTATACAGATTCAATTGATACCGCAAAGGCATTACGATCACAAGGATACCAAGTATATGTACTCAGCGATACTAATGAAATACATATTGCTTATTTAGAAGAGCTTTACCAAAAATTATATCCAAATGAACAATTCTTAAAATTATTTGATAAAAGCTATCTCTCTCATATAACCGGCTATGGGAAAGATCGGGATGAAGCATGGCTCCAAATTTTAAAAGAACAAGATTTAAAACCTGGAGAATGCCTATTTATTGATGATTTATCAAGCAATATAGAAAGAGCAAAAAAAATAGGCATTCATACGTTTCATTACACTCCAGAAAGTACTATGCAAGCTGTTCTTAAACAAATAGCAATGTTAAATAAAAATGCTTTATGATAAAGCCAGATTTTCCTACTACTCCTACCCCAGAAGCCTTAGTACATAGTAAAAAACTCTTAAACCATATTTTATCGCAAATAAAAACTTATCATGGAGAGATTTCTTTTGCCCAATACATGGAACTTGCTTTATATGCTCCCCAATTAGGATACTACAGTGCCTCGCACCAAAAATTCGGTAAAGAAGGTGACTTTATAACCGCACCCGAGATTTCCCCACTTTTTTCCCAGTGCTTGGCACGTCAATGTCAACAAATCTTGAAAAATTTTCCGGAAGGCAATATCTTAGAATTTGGTGCGGGAACTGGCACAATGGCAGCCCACATTCTAATAGAACTCTCTAAAATATGCATCTTACCAAAAAATTATTTTATTATAGAATTAAGCGCCTATTTAAAAAAACAACAATATGAAACAATTGCTGCTTTGTGCCCCGAACTGTTAAGTAGAGTTGTTTGGTTAAGCACACTTCCAAAATTCAAATTTAATGGCATTATTCTCGCAAATGAAGTATTAGATGCGATGCCTATATGTCGTTTCCAAATTATAGAAGGAAATATATATGAAATTAAAGTATGTGAAAAAGATAACAAACTAAGCTATTGCCTCTCCAATAACATACTTCCAGAACTTCTGGAATTCTATCATGCTCATCATTGGCCGCTTGATTATATTTCAGAAATTAATCTTAACTTAACACCCTGGATTTTGAGTCTATCCGATATTCTAGATACCGGTATTATCTTACTAATAGATTATGGATTTCCTGAAAAGGAATATTATCATCCACAAAGAAATATGGGAACTTTAATGTGCCATTACCGCCACTATGCCCATACTGATCCTTTTCTCTATCCAGGATTACAAGATATTACTGCTCATGTAAATTTTACACATATCGCCATAGCTGCTATGCAATCCAATCTCGATATTTTAGGGTATACCCACCAAGCTGCTTTTCTACTGGGTTGTGGTTTAATGGAATGCTTAACAACAGCTAAGAACACGGAAAAAGAAAAGATCCTTAACAACAGCGCCATTCATAAACTTACTTCGCCAGCAGAGATGGGTGAATTATTTAAAGTGATTGCTCTTGGAAGACATATTGAAGAGCCTTTATTAGGGTTTAATTTAATAGATAGAAGGCACATCCTCTAATTATGTGAAGTGAGCATCGTTTTTCTGATGTGCAACTGCTATAATAAAAATGTTTGTAATCGTTTCACCTCTGTCATTCTCGCAAAGGCTTTTCTGGATCCTCCTTTTGCTTATTCCTACACTAATTTTAATTACAACCACCTTGCGTAGATCGATAACAAGAAGCGCTCTGCTCACTGCAGTCAACAGTTGCTTGTGAATTAATCGACGCAAAATTTAAGTCTCTATTCGTTACTCCTGAATCCACTCTGAGAAGATCTTGTGCGTTTGCTACTGCGGTACCCCTAGGAGACATCATCATGGTCGGAGAAGGACCTTCAATTCTTGGGGAAGATAAAGCAGTTGACGAAAGCGGTGCATTTGTTGACAGTGTATTTGAGGGAAATGAACTAGAAGTGCTAGATAAACTATCACTCTGCTGAGACTCACGCTGCTGGCGAAGCAATTGATTTTCTTCCTCTAATCGCACTACCCTTTGTTGCAGCTGAGCCATTTGGACTTGCATATGTTTCATTTGATCCAGCAAAACAGAGACATGCAAGATACTGGCCGGAGGCAGTGGAGAACCCGTAGTTATCAAAGAATTTAAATTGGATGAAACAATAGAACCTTCAATCCCGGCCAATAAATTCATACTTTTTTTTTGCGCTATATTAATATCTATATCACCATAAGAATAAGAAGAAGCCAGCGTTACTAATCTTATTGCTTCTACTTCCTCTACATCTTCATAATTAGATTTACTTTCACGCCTCTCGTACCATGCCATGTATCTCATTGCTTCCTGACGCCAATCACTCGCAAGTGGTATCTCACCACAAGCTCTTTGCAGCTCTTTTACACCTTTTTGATTTTTAAAAATCCATTCAGCAAGCCCACAATAAATAGTAGCTTTTGCCCCTTCCACGTAGGCACTGGTGTGTAATCTACTGCCAGCCTCTATATGCCAATTGTCTGAATTCTGCCTGATTTTAGTAAGGAAATTTCTAGACAATTGAAATCCTTCATGTACTGGTCTATCCTCCCCATTTAGTTCTTTAAAAATTTCCATATAAGCTTGTGGGTTCAAATAAAAAGTAACGCTATCAGAAAGTTGTGGCTCCTCAGAAAATATCCTAAGGGATTTTTTAAGAAAATCTAATAACTTGCCGCAAGTATAAGCTGATATTACACCAGATTTATCAATCGATAATTGAAATCCGCTCGCTCGTAAAGCCTCGCTATTCTCCTCATTTACTCCTATCTCTTTTCTGACAATTTTTGCACCATTTGAAAAAACTTCTCTATTTAGAATAGTAAAAATTTCATAATTTGTTTTACTATCTTCATTTTTAACAGAAATAGTCACTTCTTGACCTTCATAAGAGAGACGAAAGTATATATGCCCAGAAGACTCATCAAACAAACTAAAGCTATTACTTTGATGTTTCCAAAAATCAGCGGTTTTTAACACGTGTATAGTCGTTGGCATTGCAACTCCTCGAGAACTATTGATACTTTGCAAGAATATAGAATTGTGAAATTATAGTCAATAATTAGGTACTACTTTACCATTGTTAATAAGGGAGAAGGCTTTATCGACCTGTTAGCTGAAAACTAAACATGGGTGTATCTATCTCAACTTTTTGAGATATTACCTTCTACTATTAAAGTTTCGTTTATCAAATCTTTCTGAAAACAGGGGTTTTTGTAAAATTTTAAATTCATTTCACAAAAAATTCTACAACTAGCTCGTACCACTCGACTTCGCCTGCGGCTTTACTTGTCTCGCAGCAAATGCTTGTTTTATGGCTTGGACCCGTTTTTGACGCAATTTCTTCCCAAGCTCTGTACCCACCAACCCTGCTTCCGTTAATGGTTTAACATCCACTTGTTTAGCAACTTCATAGGCTTTATACATTCTTGCAGCCTGCTCATATGGCATTTCATCTTGCCCCAAACACCCTTTAGCATCTGCTTCACAGGTAATTAGAAACTTCTGCAATCGTTTTGGTTGCCTGGACACATCCAATTTTTCTAATGTTTTTAATATTGTACTGGGTTTTAACTCGAAAACTTTATGACAATGCAAATGAAAACGACTTACAAGAATTGCTAAATTTTTGTATTCTTTTGGAACTTTATATTGTTCACAAAACATTTTAATTAATACAACACCACGCTCTTCATGACCTTTATGACTTGGCAACTGTTCCGGTGGTGTTTCTCCCTTACCAAGATCATGACATAAAGCAGCAAAACGCGTTACAGTATCTTCCGTAAGTGATGCTGCCTTTAATAAAGTCATCATGGTATGGATCCCAGTATCTATTTCAGGGTGATGCCGTGTTGGCTGAGGGATCCCCCATAATTTATCCAATGCAGGCCACAAACGTTCCAACGCTCCGCAAGAACGCAATGCTAAGAAAAATTCAGAAGGCTTTTCTACTTCCAAGGCCTTTACAATTTCTTGCCATATTCGTTCTCGTACTAACGTATCTGCCTCACCAGAGGTCACCATTGAATTCATTAATTCAAGTGTTTCGTCTGCTATCTTAAAACCAAAAGGTTGAAATCGTGCAGCAAACCGCGCAACTCTTAAAATTCGTACGGGATCTTCTTTAAAGGCAGGTGAAACGTGGCGTAAAATTTTTTCTTCTAAATCTCGTTGTCCGTGAAAAGGATCAATAATTTGTCCTTCTTCATCTTCAGCCATCGCATTAATTGTAATATCACGACGTAATAAGTCTTCTTCCAAAGAGACATCTGGGCTTGCATAACATTCAAAGCCATAATACCCCTTGCCCGTTTTGCGCTCAGTTCGTGCTAGTGCGTATTCTTCTCGAGTTTTAGGATGTAAAAAAACCGGAAAATCTTTACCAACCTTTTTAAAGCCCTTTGCAAGCATCTCTCGGGGCGTTGCACCAACTACAACCCAGTCCCGTTCTTGAACCGGCAAACCCAGCAACTTATCACGGACAGCACCACCCACTAGATATATTTGCAAAACCAACACCTATCTTTATAAGTTCTATTCCAAGACCTCGCTACTTAATAATTTTAAGCCTAATAATATTAAAACACCACCTGTAAAACGCTCTAACCAATGCTTTACCGCTTCTATTTTTTGACCAATCATTGGGCTTGTAAAAAATAAGGAAACTAATACAAACCATAGGAGCGCCAATGTGCTTAACCAAAGACCATAAAAAATTTGGGTCAATATTTTAGTTTGTGGGGAAAGAATGACTGAAAAAAAGCTTAAATAGAACAAACAAGCTTTGGGATTCAACAGGCTTGTTAAAAATCCACTGTAAAAACCGTTTTGTTTACCCACTAACGGCGTAATATTTTTATGAATAGGATTCTTTGATACTACACGTTTTGCTTTTAACCCTTTATACCCCAAATAAATGAGATAAGCGGCCCCTAAGATTTTCATTAAGGTAAAAACCACCATAGATTTGGCAATAATAACGCCTATCCCAAGCAAATTCACTGCCACATGGCACAAATTGGCAAGCGCTATTCCCAAAGAAGCATATAAGCCTGCAACCCGACCATAAGTTAAACTATTTTTAACAACAATGGCAAAATCAGGGCCTGGGCTTATAATCATCAGCATTGCAACCAAAGTTAACATTAAAAACTCTGTCATTAATGTCTCCTAATAAAATCCTCTATTTGCTGGGATTCCAACTATCACATATCTTTTCAAGGCTGTCAATCACGTGATTTCTTAGAATCCTTCAATAACAAGCAGCGCTTAACTTCTCCTCGCAAGATAATAATAAACTTGCCCTGCTTTCTTTTCTTTTAATAGTTGCCAAGATCCTGGCAAAATCACATGCTCAATCGGAATATTAGACTCAAAATAAATAAATGACTGTGCATGAAGCCAACCTCGTTCTTCTAACAAAGCAAAACAATTAGGTAATAATTTTGCTTGATAAGGGGGATCGAGAAATACAATATCAAAAGGCGTTACCGACTGTTTTAACCACGAACATACGTCTTCTTTAACAATTTCAATAGCATCGGCATTTAATAATTTGGCATTTTCACGTAGTATTGCTACTGTTTTTAAATCTTTTTCAACAAAAACAGAAAAAATCGCGCCTCTCGATAAAGCCTCAAAGCCTAAAATGCCGCTCCCAGCAAAAAGATCAAGACAACGCGCGTTCACAATATAAGGGGTAAGCCAATTAAAAAGAGTTTCTCTTATTCTGCTGGGTGTTGGCCTTAATTCCGGGTTATTCGGAAAAAAAATTTTCCGACCTCTATATTTACCCCCAATAATACGGATCTCATTGCGCTTCAATCAGAAGGTGTCCCAACAATAACAAGCGCCATTTTATTGGGTTGTAAACGACGCAAAAAGGCCGTTTTTACATCCTGCAATTCCACTGCTGCTACGCGCTTTTGATAAGTATCTAAAAAATCCAAAGGTAAATTATAAAAACCTAACGTTGAAACAATGTCGGTAATTTTAGCATTACTGCCAACACCCAATGGAAAAGCACTAATAAGTCCTTGTTTTGCTTCGATAAACTCCTCTTCGGTCGGTCCTTCTTCAATAAAACGTAAAAGCGTTGTTCGTAAAACTTCGACTGCTGATTTCGTTTGGCTATTTTTAGTTTGTAGTTGAATCACGAAAGGACCTGGTTTTTGCAATTGTAAAAAAGAACTTCGCACATTATAAGCAAGCCCTCGTGTCTCACGGATCTCTTTGAATAGCCGAGAGCCTAAAACATTTCCCCCCAAACTATAATTCCCCACTGATAAGGGGAAAAAATCTGGATCCCCAACAATTTGACAAGGTTGCCCCATTAAAATATGAGTTTGCTCCGAATGATAAGGAATATTCACATCGACTGTTTTCATTAAAGAAGGAACTTCAGGCAAAGCTTGAGCTTTATTTCCACTCACCAATTTTTTTGCGATCACTTCGGATAGCTCTCTTGCTTTGCTCTCAGAGACACTCCCTACAATGGTAATGGTCGCATTATTTGCTA
>CADEGZ010000024.1:0-9519 GCA_902827015.1 uncultured Pseudomonadota bacterium | reverse complement strand
GGCAATAACATTCGGTTGCTGCAAGTTGCGTTTTATCGCAATCAACGCTTGTTCTTTTTCAACACGAATACTTTCTTCTGTAAAACTTGGATTACTAATAATGTTTGAAAATAAAGCAACCATGGCATTTAATTCTTCAGATGTTGTTAAAGAACGCAACGAAATAATAGCCCTATCTCTATCTATTTCTGCATTATAACGAACGCCTGCATCTTCAAATTTATCCGCTATTTGATCAGCATTCCACTCTAAAGCACCTTTATCTAACAATTGAGTACACAAAGCAGATAACCCAGGTTTAGCACCATCTCTTGAAGAGCCAGCAGCAAAGTCAACCTCAATGTCGATAATGGGTAAGGCTTCTGTAGCAACAAAATAGACTTTCGTACCATTAGAGGCAGCCCAATGCTGTATCGCTGTGTGTTTATAAGCTACTTCTTTGCTGTCTTTAGATTTACAAAAAGTATTCTGCACTCTATTTCCTTGTAAAAATACATACAAAGCAATAGGAAAAATTAAAACAAAAAATAAAATCTTCAGTATTCTATTCATGAGGCTGTATTCCTGCCTTAGGAATTAATTCAAGAACTGTTTGTCTTTCTGGCGTTAAGTATTTTTGAGCAACTTTTTGTACATCATTAGCAGTAACTGCCTGAATCTGCTCTATATAACTTTCTGCAACACGCCAAGACAAACCGATAGATTCTAAAGCACCCAGATCAAATGCTTGATCCGACATAGAATCTCGTGCATAAATGTGATCGGCTATAGCGTTTGTCTTAATACGTTTTAATTCTTGCTCACTAATGGGCTCTGCCTGCAACTTGGCAACTTGCTTTAAAAAACCTGCCTCCAACTCTTCCAACGTATGGTTTCCTATGGGCATTCCAGAAAAAGTTACTAAAGTTTCGTGTAAACTAAAAGGGTTATAAGTTGTATAGATCCCTGCTGCCAAAGATTGCTCCCGAGTTAGCTCTTTAGAAAAACGCGAACTGTTCCCACCATCTAACGCCATAACTAAAACCAGTAATGCATAAGGCTCTATGGCTTCGGTAGCTGTCTTTATACTCGGGACATTATAGCTGATAAACAAACGCGGAACCGTTGCGTTTAACAATAATTGAAGGCGTTTTTTACCTAAAGGAGGACTTTCTTTTCTAGGTTTAAGTTCAGGGATTTCAATGGGCTTTAATGGCCCAAAATAAGTTTTTGCAAACTTAAAAACTTCCTCTGCTTTTACATCGCCGACGACAATAACAGTAGCATTATTAGGGGCATACCACATTTTGTACCAAAGACGTAAATCTTCTATTTTTAAATTTTGAATATCACTCATCCAACCAATAACTGGATGGTGGTAAGGATTACTAACATGAGCGGCTGCCAACAATCGTTCTCTTGCTAAAGCTTCTGGATTATCTTCAACCCGTAAGCGACGTTCTTCCATCACCACTTTTATTTCTTGCAAAAAATCTTCTTCATTTAATGCAAGGTTATTCATTCGATCGGCTTCTAATTCAAAACATAATTTTAAACGATTAGCCTCCAACTCTTGATAATAAGCAGTAAAATCATTTGCCGTAAAAGCATTTTGATCTCCCCCATTAATAGCAATAAGGCGTGAAAATGCATCTTTAGGATAACGGCGAGTACCTCGGAACATCATGTGCTCCAAAGCATGGGAAATGCCCGTTAAACCATTGGGTTCAAAGCTTCCTCCTACTCTATACCAAACCTGTGTTACTACTGTTGGTGCACGATGATCTTCTCGAACAATCAACTTTAGGCCATTATCTAACTTATATTCATAAGTTGGTAGCACATTGTCTCCTGTGGCAGCAGCCCATGTGTTCATTACGAAAGCAAGCCCGACTACCCAAATGGCATGTAAAATAGGTTGTTTAAACTTAATTGGCATAAATGGAACTTGTACGGTATGCTGAAACATCATTAAAATTTTTGCAGGCAGTTAACATGCTAGATTTCCTCAAACGGAACCAATCTTCTGATAATGATACACCAAATTCTAAAAAAGGATTATTTACACGATTAAAAGCTGGGCTTCAACGGACTCGAACCGTATTTAGCGAAGGGTTAATGCATTTATTTGCGGGCAAGAAAACACTAGATCCCTCTTTATTAGAAGAATTGGAAACTTTCTTGCTTTCTGCCGACATTGGTGTAGAGCCAACTCACCAAATTATGGAGGATCTGATTTCACGATCCCGCGAGTTTTCTCATCCAGAAGCTCTGGCTGCAGCGCTTAAACAGGAGCTACATGATTTACTGAAACCTTCACAAGTACCGCTAACCATCCTCTCCGAAGTTAAACCGTTTGTGATCCTCATGGTAGGCGTCAATGGAACCGGCAAAACAACTACCATTGGTAAATTGGCTAAAAAGCTTCAAAATGAAGGAAAAAAAGTAATGCTGGCAGCGGGAGACACTTTTAGAGCGGCCGCTATTGAACAATTAAAAGTATGGGGAGAACGAAACCAAGTCCCTGTTATTGCACAACATACAGGAGCGGATAGCGCCTCGGTGATTTTCGATGCGCTACAAACTGCTAAAGCAAAAAATGCTGACATTTTAATCGCAGATACCGCGGGCAGACTACATACACAAGAAACCTTAATGGAAGAATTAAAAAAAATTGTTCGTGTTATGCGCAAATTAGATGGAACAGCCCCCCACGAAATTATGTTGGTACTAGATGCAAGCATTGGGCAAAATGCTTTGCTTCAAGCCAAAAAATTTCATGAAGCATTAGGAATAACAGGTATTACATTAACAAAGCTAGACGGCACTGCAAAAGGTGGAATTATCTTTAATATTGCAAAAACCCTTAAGCTCCCTATTCGTTTTATAGGATTTGGCGAAGGCAGCGAGGATCTGCGTCCATTTGATGCAACTCAATTTATTGAGGCTTTATTTTCTAACGACTAAAAATGATCCAAAATAAAACAATCGGTGCTATTTTGTTAATCGCGGGAACAGCCATCGGTGCTGGAATGCTCGCACTTCCAATTAATACTGCCCCAAATGGCTTTATCTTAAGCGCACTGGCTTTTCTAATTTGCTGGTTTTTTATGATCATCGCCGCATTACTCTTAATAGAAGTTAACTTACGTTTCAAAGGTGAAAAAGATCTCATTTCAATGGTGGGTGCTACATTAGGACTATGGGGAAAAGTGATTGCATGTATAGCTTACTTGCTATTGCTCTATGCGCTCATTTGCGCCTATCTGCAAGGAAGCAGTGCATGGTTCACAAAAATTTTAGAAGAATTTAACATCTCTGCCCCACCACTTTTATCTATCTCCATTCTAGTCCTCGTCTTTAGCACCATTATTTTTTATGGAACAGCGGCTGTTGAATATCTTAATCGCTATTTGGTTTTGGGTTTAGTGATCACTTACATGATAATGATTTCAAGTTCTCTACCAAAAGTTGAATATCCAAAAATTGCAGCCTGGCAAAGCGCTAATCTGTCTTACACTTTTCCACTCATTATTACTGCCTTCGGGTTTAGTGTAATATTGCCAAGTTTAACTTCCTATCTTGATCGCAATGCCAAAGCTTTGCGTTACGCGATCATCGTAGGCAGTTTTATTCCTTTAGTAATTTACCTTCTATGGGAATTTGTTGCTCTCGGTATTATCCCGGTAACAGGACCTAACAGTTTCCAAACTTTGGTAGAACATCATGATAATGGGACAGGTGTTGCAATTGCCTTAGAAAGGCTAATAGGGGGAAACTGGATCACCCAAAGCAGCCGTTGGTTTGCGATCTTCGCCATCTTAACTTCCCTTCTCGGGGTTTCTTTGAGCCTGTTTCATTTTCTAGCAGATGGTTTTAGAATGCACAAAACAGCCACGCAGTCGTTTTCAACATACCAGCGGTTGTTACTCCTTATTTTTACTTATTTACCCCCTTTATTAATTGTTTTAATATACCCTGCCGGATTTGGTAAGATCTTAAGTTTTGCAGGGATCTTTGTTGCGGTTTTACTGGGCATTTTGCCTGCCTTAATGGCTTGGTATCATCGTTACCATTCAGAGAAACCCTCTAAGGCAAGTTATCAAGTTTTTGGTGGAAAAGTACTTTTAATTATTGTTATGATTTTCTTTTGTTATATCACTTATTTGGAGATTGCCAGCTGTCTTGTTTACCCCTCACCGTAACTTGGCAGACACCGAGTTGTTTAGCCGCAGCCCAAAACCTGGCCAAAACCTATCAGTTGAACTTAGCCAAAACAGTAGGGTGTAATTCCTCTGACCTTTATTCTCTCTATCTTACCGAAGAACGGCTTGAACTGATTTGTCATTACAAAGGTACAACAAAGACCCATCGGATCTTTGCAGAATTTTTAAAAGGGCCTCTGGGATACCGCCGGCTAAAAGGTGGGGGCCGTAACCAAGCCATTGCCAAAGCAGTAGGCTTAAAAAGTCTTACCCCCCCTTTAACAATACTCGACGCAACGGCGGGTCTTGGAGCAGATTCCTTTGTATTGGCCTCTTTAGGTTGCCAAGTACATTTACTTGAGCGCTCCCCCATCATTGCAGCTTTACTATTAGATGGCTTAAAGCGCGCCGAAGACCAAAAAGAAATAACAGAAATTATTCAGAAAATGCAAGTTACTGTAGAGGATGCTAGAAAAATTTTAAGGGATCTCCCCAATGAAAACTGTCCAGATGTGGTGTATTTAGATCCTATGTTCCCACCCAAACGCAAAAACACCTTGACCAAAATAGAAATGCGTATCATACGTGATATAGTAGGAGACGACGTGGACGCGCCAGAGCTTCTCTCCCTAGCCCTTAAAAGAGCTAAGAGGCGAGTCGTGGTAAAGCGACCGAGGAGCGCCCCAATATTACTTGGTAGAACACCCAGTTTTCTCATTACGGGCAAAAGTAATCGATACGATATCTACCTTACAGGGGGAAATGCCAACACCTCATGTTGAATTTCGGCGGTCGGCTTACGCAGTATAAAGAAGGCAGCATCCACGAATTGTGGATCATTTCATATCCTCTTATTCTCTCCGTCCTTTCTACCAATATTATGCTCTTTTTGGACCGCTTGATCCTTGCTAAATATGATACGCACGCTATGAATGCTGCCGTTATGTCTAGCTTACTTTTTAGCGCTTTTCAATACGGTACTATGGGTATCGCTTCTATTTCAGAGGTGTTTGTAGGCCAATATAATGGCGCTAAAAAATACCAAAAAATAGGAGAGCCGGTCTGGCAAAGTATTTGGTTTTCCCTATTAACCAGTTTCATGTTTTTTCCTCTCGGGATCTTCGCAAGTGTTTTCTTTACCTTTAGCCCCGAATATTTGGAAGATGGGGTTCCATTTTTTAAAACATTGATGTTCTTTGGCCCAACTTTCCCACTGGCGGCAGCCTTATCTTCATTTTTTGTAGGCCGTGGATACGTTAAGCTTGTTATGGTAACAACCGTCTTGAGCAATGTTTTAAATATTCTGCTCGATTTCTTATTAATTTTTGGTATAGAAAACATTTCGCCTGCGTTAGGTGCGACTGGAGCGGCCATTGCAACAGGCGTGGCTCAAACGGTTCAGGTCTTTGTTTTATTGATAGTATTTTTAAAAATATGTAATCAAAAAAATTATGGGACAAATCACTGGCACTTTAAACCAAATTTGTTTTGGCAAACTTTAAAAGTTGGCACACCCACTGCATTATCTGGGATCATTGAAGGCGCTGCCTGGGGAGTATTAACGCAACTTTTAGCTTCCGTTAGCGAAGTACATATTACTATTTTTTCGATCGCAGATAATTTTTTTGTGCTTTTTGCTTTCGGATTTTGGGGCTTACAAAAAGGAGTCACAACCGTTGCTGCAAATTATATTGGTGCGAATCGAGAAGAAGTTGTAACAAAGACACTCCAATCAGGCGTTAAGATTGTTTTAATTATTATGCTACTACTTACAATTCCACTTTTATTTTTTCCTGAACAACTCTTTGAATTCTTTTTAAAACAAGAGCTTTCTTTCATACTCAATGAAGAAATACTGAAATATGCAAGAGTTACAATGTTGTGGTTATGGTTATATTTAATGTTTGATGCAATCTCATGGCTTATTTCTGGTGTTTTAACTGCCTCCGGCGATACGAAATTTGTGATGATCATGAATAGTGTTAGTGCATGGGCCTTCTCTGTGCTGCCTACCTATCTTTACGTAGTATATCTAGGAGGCTCGCCCACCGTTAGCTGGGCTTTATGTACTCTTTATGGGCTATTAAATGTTATTAGTTTTTTCTTGCGATATAAAAATAAAAGATGGGGTACAAGAGAAGCCTTCCACGTATTAACTTAAAATCTCCCTGTTTTTTAATCATTTTTTCCTTTTATCCGTCTTGCGTTTTTCCAAAAATTAATGTGTTCACCGATCTTGTTGAAGTTCAATTTTCTTCAATAATAAGAGGTATCGCCTGACAGTGAAACATAGAAGTTTTACTAGACCAAGCATGTCCATAAATAACTTCAAAAGTTGCAGGTAACCTTTGTTTTGGATCTTGATATTTTTCGTAGCATTTTAAGAGTTGGTTAAAATTACTTGGAATATCCACGTAATGGGAGCCGGTTAATTTTAGATCGCGAATAAGTTCTATAATATTCTTATAGGTAAGTGTTATTTTTTCCATATCCATAACAGGATCAAGTAACTTTTCTTGCAGTAGCATATCGCCAATATTATGCATATCTATAAAAGGATCAGCCTGTTCTTCAGAACCAAGTGTTGCAAGAGACTCTCTTAGTTCTTTTAAAGTATCAGGGCCAAAAGTAGAAAACAGTAATAATCCTTCTGGTTTTAAGACTCGATGAATTTCTTTAAAGACCATTTGTGGCATAAAAAACCATTGTAGAGCGCAATTTGAAAAAACAAAATCTACACTATGGGTCTTAATTGGCAAATAATCGCCATCTCCACAGAGATAATATTGATTCGAGGAAGTGTTGGTTAATCGTGCGAAGTTTACCATACCTTCTGCGATATCCGTATTTAACACGATGGCATCTGGATATTTTTGGGATAATATTTTAGAAGTAAAGCCCGTGCCACTACCAAGATCAAGTATTGTAGAAGGGTTAAGCCTAATAAGATCTAAACGTTCTAACAAACGTGAACCAACTTCTTTCTGTAATACTGAAGCCTGATCATAAGTATTGGCGGCCTGGCTAAAATTACGAGCAATTGTTAGTTTGTACTCGTACGGTATTGGTGAGGATTTCTGCATAAAAAAGATTGTCTCATGTTAAAAAGCTTAAAACAATGGTTTTTTCCTCACATATGTTGTTTATGTGAGCACTACACTACCAATGATCAAGATCTGTGTTCTGTTTGCAAAGCGTCATTACCATGGATAGAAAACCGATGCTATCGCTGTGGGTTACAATTAAAATCAAACGAAAATTCTATTTATTGTCAACCTTGTATCGAGTCACCTCCTAAATTTGATCGATTATGTGCACTGTTTAGTTATGAGCCCCCTGTTACAAAATTGGTGACCAGATTAAAATTTGGCGAACAACTGGCTTATGGAAGAGTACTAGGGGAATTATTAGCCGAGGCTGTTAATCATCTTTGGTATTATGAAAAATCTTTACCAGAAGCTGTTTTGCCTATTCCTTTGCATGCCAATCGTTTAAGAAAACGTGGATTTAACCAGGCATTAGAGCTTCTTTGGCCACTTAAAAAAGGGAGACAAATTCCTATTTTGCTCAATGCCTGTTCTCGATTATATAAAACCAAATCGCAATCACAATTAAAAAAAGAGTATCGAAAACGTAACATGAGAAAAGCATTTGGCGTTAACAAACCTTTACCATTTAGGCATATCGCAATAGTAGATGATGTTGTTACCACAGGAAGTACCGTGAACGCATTAAGTGAAGTTCTAAAAAACCAAGGTGGTGTAACAGAAATAGATGTATGGTGTATTTGTCGCACTTAAGGATATACCTATGGTACCTCGGGAGGTATACCCTTCGTAATCGTTTTAGGCTAGGCCCAACACGAAAGAGCGCCCTTCGTTACCAAAGAAGTACATGAGAATACGATAAAATGTCAGGATAGACATTTTGGACACACCGTAAGGTGTACACGCAGTGCGAGTGTCATGGATGACACGAGTCAGTGAGTGACAACGCCTAAAATTCAAGTGCAAAGGGTATACTTGATACTCTTATAGGATAATCTATAATTAACGCCTAAAACCTAAGTGTGAAGGATATAGGGTGACAGCACTTTCAACAAGGTTACATGCCTTAGATGCACTGCGTAGCTTTGCTATGTTATTAGGTGTGCTGCTTCATCTATCATTAATGTATGCCTATATGCCTATTCCGTTTTGGAAAATTCAAGATGCTTACCAAAACTCCATCTTCGATTTAGCTTTAGTAACAATTCATTCTTTCCGCTTAGAGATTTTTTTGCTAATGAGTGGTTTTTTTGCTAACTTTCTCTATCAAGAAAAAGAAATTTTTTATTTTATCAAAAATCGATTCATCCGAGTATTTATACCGCTTGCTGCTGGCTGGCCATTAGTATTAAATTTACTTATTCTTTTTCAACCAGTATCCGTTCTAAAGAATTCCGCAACTCCTACGACGGTTATTAATCTTACCCAAGCCGTGTTCGACCAAACTGTTCTTCCTTTCAAAACACTTCCGCCTCTCCACCTTTGGTTTCTTTACTACCTTTTAATATTTTATGGTTTGTTTCTTATGATTATTTTATTCGCGCGTATTATAAAAATTAATTGGACATTTATAAACGTCTATTTTTCTAAAATTTTACAATCTCCATACCACATCTTGATCCTTAGTATAACAACACTTCCTTCGTTATTTTTAATGGAATCTTTATGGGTAGACATCCCTCTTACTTTTTCTCCCATCATTCGACTATTAACTTACTATGGAATGTTCTTCATCTTCGGCTGTTTTTTAAGTCGACAACCAAATCTCTTGTCTCTTATAGCAAAAAATCGCTGGTTTTATTTTAAAATTGCAATGCCAATTACAATATGTTTAGCACCAAGCTTATCTATAATAGGCGTTTATTCATCTTTGGATAATATTTCATCTATCATAATCATTCGCACCGCTTATGCATTATGTACCTGGTCTTTAGTGCTGTGTATGATTGGTTTTTTCCAACATTACTTTAATAAAGAAAATAAGATCATTCGCTATATATCCGATTCTTCTTATTGGATATATATCATCCATTTACCACTTTTGATTTACTTTCAAAAAGTATGGGCCGATTTACCGGTACCGGAATCGCTAAGACCTTTTTTAGTGCTTAGCTCTACTCTCGCGATCTTATTAATAAGTTATCACTATATGGTCCGATATTCTATGATTGGCACCATTTTAAACGGCAGGCGAGATAAAGCTGAGGATAAAGAAATTGAGGTTAAAAAAAGCATTAATAGTGTTACCACTGTTTAAGTGGTAGCACTATCAATGATGAGATGGGAAC
>CADEGZ010000023.1:18820-22826 GCA_902827015.1 uncultured Pseudomonadota bacterium | reverse complement strand
CCATTCCTCCCCTTCATTCATTAATTCTTATATCCCCTTTAGTATACCCAGTACTAACCTTACGATCCGCCTTTACAGCAATCAAACAAAATTATATGCAATCAATGAACCGCAATCCGAAATACTATCATTCTCAGATAATTTAAACACGAATCTAACTGATAAGGGAAAGAAAGCCGAATCAAAATGGAAGGATGAACACCCCGAAACATATGTTTTCTCTTCTTTAAAGAAAAATGGAATTTCTAACATTCAATGTAAGAGTGAGAAAAGTGAATGTGTAATTACCATTAATAGCACTGCCTTACCAAACCCTAATGCCGTAAAATTAAATTTACAAGCAAAGTTTGTGCTTTTATTCGAAGGAGAGTCAAAAGAAACAATGGTAGAAAATATATACCTGATCTCAGGCAATAAAATTGACATATCACCCTATTCTATGACATTACAAGATTATGGCAGCATGAGTACCGGCAAGAACCACTATAAAATGTTTAAACTGGACTCAGAAGTACCTATTCATTCCATATTATTATATGATAAAAGCGGAAAAATTATTGATTCAACTTTTGATAAAGAAGTGCTAACGGTCAGTACTAAAGATATTAATAATAAACAGCAAATAAATCTTAAAATTTCTTATTCATTACCTAAAGCTATTAGCGTACCAGTAAATCTTTCTACAGGCATTGGGTTACAAAATAATCCAATGTAATTTTTCAAACCCCGTCTTTAAGTAATTTATCCCGGATCTTTCCAATTGCTTCCGTTGGATTTAAACTTTTAGGGCAAACATCTGCGCAATTCATAATACTGCGACAACGAAAAACACTATAAGCATCATCTAATTGCGCTAGTCGCTCTTTTGTCGCATCATCCCGGCTATCCTGAATAAATCTGGCAGCTTGCAAAGCTGCTGCTGGCCCTAAAAACTTATCTGGATTCCACCAATAAGAAGGACAACTACTGGAACAACAAGCACAAAGAATGCACTCGTATAACCCATCTAACTTAGCACGATCTTCTGGGGACTGTAATCTCTCATGCGCAGGCGCAGGTTGACTATTCTGTAAATAAGGTTTGGTTTTTTCATATTGTTTATAAAAATTTGTTAAATCCACAATTAAATCCCGAATAACAGGCATACCAGGTAGTGGCCGCAAAACAATAGGCTCTTTTAAAGAAGCTAAGGGGGTAATACACGCAAGACGGTTACGCCCATTAATATTCATGCCATCGGAACCACACACCCCTTCCCCACAAGAACGACGAAAAGAGAGCGATTCATCTTTCGTTTTAAGAATCTTTAATGCCTCCAATACCATTGCTGCAGGGGTTTCGTTTAAATCTAATTCATGCGCTTGCATATAGGGCTTTTGGTCAACCTCTGGATTATAGCGATAAATTAAAAATTTCATTAATAAACCCTCTCTTTGGGTGGAAACGGCTCAACCGATAAAGGCTTCATATTAACCGATCGATAGTTAATTCTATCATCGGGAAAATATAGAGTATGCTTTAGCCATTCCTTATCATTTCTAGTGGGGAAATCTTCTCTAGCATGAGCACCCCTACTTTCTTTTCTAGCTTCTGCTGATAGTGCTGTTGCTATTGCAACCACCATTAAATTGTCCAATTCTAAAGCCTCAATACGGGCAGTATTAAAAATATTACTTGTGTCAGACAAACTTGCATACTTTAAACGTTCGCGCAAATTAACAAGTTTTTTTATTCCATCTTGCATAAATTCTTCTTTACGAAATACCCCAAAATCATTTTGCATTACTTTCTGCAATGCCACACGAATATCAACAACCCGCTCACCGTTCTTTTGAGTATTCCACCGATTTAATCGGCTCATTCCTAGATCTAAATCGACGTCTTTAACCATTTGCCCTGTTAATTCATCATCATTTAAATGTTCTAAAATATGGTTTCCAGCCGCACGACCAAATACCACTAAGTCCAACAATGAATTTCCACCTAAGCGGTTCGCACCATGCACAGAAACACAAGAACACTCACCGACCGCATATAACCCTGGAATAGTAGAGGTTTCTCCTTTAGGAGTTACTGTTAATGCTTGTCCAAATTTATTCGTTGGGATCCCCCCCATCATATAATGGGCCGTAGGAACAACCGGGATCGGATCGTAAATAGGATCAACATTCGCAAATGTCATAGACAATTCACGGATCCCAGGAAGACGCGAATGAATAATATCAGAACCCAGATGATCAATTTTTAACAGAACGTAATCTTTCTCCTTTCCACACCCACGGCCTTCACGGATCTCTAATGCAATAGCACGTGATACGACATCGCGAGATGCTAGGTCCTTTGCATGTGGTGCATAACGCTCCATAAAACGCTCACCATCCTTATTAACCAGGTACCCCCCCTCTCCTCGACAGCCTTCTGTAATTAATACTCCAACATGCGCAAGGCCCGTTGGATGGATTTGCCACATTTCCATATCTTGTAATGGGAATCCTGCTCTAACTGCCATACCCAGCCCATCGCCAGTATTAATTAATGCATTGGTTGTTGACTGATAGACACGACCAGCTCCCCCGGTGGCTAGTACCACTGCACGTCCACGCAAAAATAAAACTTCTCCTGTCTCAATACATAAAGTTACAACTCCAGCAATACGTCCATCAATATCCTTTACTAAATCTAAAGAATACCACTCATTAAAAAATACAGTACCTTCTTTAATATTTTGTTGATACAATGTGTGTAATAAAGCATGGCCCGTTCTATCTGCCACCGCATTTGTGCGTGCTGCTTGTCCACCTGTTCCAAATTGTTTGGACTGTCCACCAAAAGGACGTTGATAAATTTTACCATTTTCCAACCGCGAAAAAGGCATCCCCATATGTTCCAATTCGTAAACCACTTCTGGCGCACTACGACACATATATTCAACACAATCTTGATCACTTAAATAGTCTGAACCTTTAACAGTATCAAACATATGCCAATGCCAATTATCTTCGGTCATATTGCCCAATGCAGCATTAATACCACCTTGAGCTGAAACAGTATGAGAACGTGTTGGAAAAACTTTAGAAACAACCGCAACTCGCTTGCCGTGTTGCGCCAATTGAAGAGCACCGCGCATCCCGGCCCCGCCTGCACCAATAATGACCGCGTCAAATGACTGTTCTGCTATTGGCATTGTTCAAATACCCCACATAATGTGTACGCCCCACACCAAATAAAATAACAAAGCGATTACTACAAACATCTGTACAAGTAAACGCAACACAATAGGTTTTATATAATCTGTTGTGACTGTCCAAATACCAATCCACGCATGCAGAATCAAACTAAATAATGCCAATACACTTGCATACCGCATCAAAGTAAATGAAAATAATATCCGCCACGTTTCATAATTAAAGTTTGAATTGATAATAAAATAACCCAACAAAAACGCCATGTAAACGGCTAAAATAACAGCGGTAACTCGTTGTATAATCCAATCTTGTAAACCCGAGCGCCCTAAGCTGGTTGCTGTCCTTACCATAACCAATATCCTATTACACCACAGAAAGTAAGAAAAATAATAATAACTAACCACGCACCCACACGGCCTGTTGCCTTTGTCTCACCAACATGCAGATCCATGCATAAATGTCGTATACCTGCCACCCAGTGATATAACAAGGAACTCAAAAAAAGCCATAGCCCTACTTGCATAATAGGGTGCCCTAAAGTCCCACTTAAGCGCATAAAACGTGCTTCAGAGATAATGGATTCTTGTAACATCCACAGCAAAAGTGGGATTAATAAAAAAACCAATATGCCTGACAAACGGTGTGCAATAGAAACCCAAGCAGTAATGGGAAAATGAATAGTAAACAAGTTTAAGTTGATAGGTCGACGTTTCACAAACCTTATTCCTTAGGTTTATCCCATAATTGGACTCTAGCATGTGATCCGAAGGTCAGCAACTTTAATATGACGGATGGTTACAGTACGCACCTTACTTTAGCTA
>CADEGZ010000023.1:4774-18720 GCA_902827015.1 uncultured Pseudomonadota bacterium | reverse complement strand
GAATCTATGCAGATATTGGCCTTATGTTTCATACAGATCTCACCCCATATCTAGACGCATATGATTATATTTTTATTTCAGGTAACGAGTTTATTGACCAAAGTTTTTTTGGATACAAAAAACACGATCCGATTTCTAATATTTTTTTAAATAATTTGGATTCTTTATATCATTTACCAAAAAGCATACAACAATTGCAGCCAGCACAGCCTAAAAACACTCTCTTAAGATGGATTAGTTGTCCACATCTCACTGCTGTATTTGATAACTATCTTCAAGAATCAGATAGAGTTTTATTTTTACCATTTCATAAAAAAACAATAATCGAAGCAAGTAACCTCCGTTCTTGGATAATAGGTACTTATGGTAATAAAAAAGTCTCTGAAAGCCAATTAAATATATTTTCCATACTGCCAAAAGATAAATAAATTTTCAAAAACTCTTGCCTAATTCTGGGTCAAATTATTTAATTGTTTTGTCGTATCCATGGCGCTTTGCTGAATTGCTTTTGTTCTAAATTCCGAGTCATATTGTTGTACCACCCGCTTTAACTTTTTGCTCATCGCAACACTTCTCTATTTGCCCGTTAGGTATCCAGAAAAGGCGGGCCACTCCACAATTACAACAAGTTTAAGTTGATAGGTCGACGTTTCACAAATCTTATTCCTTAGGTTTATCCTATAATTTGACTCTAGCATCTGGTCTAAAGGTCAGCAACTTTAATATGACGGATGGTTACAGTACGCACCTTACTTTAGCTATAATATAATCATTTAACAAACTCTTATATATTGCCCCATCATAGGATCAAAATTTATGATTAATGGAATTTAAACATGAGTAAATTCTTTACATTTTCTTTATTATTGGTAATCTTAGGTCTCGTAAATCTTTTATCCCTTGAAAAGGCTGAAAAATTTGAAACTCAAGAAAATCTCAAAAAACTTGAATCTCTTATCAATTCCGAAAAACTTAAAAAAATTGAAGAAATTGAAAAAATTAAAAATAAACATGTTGATATATTTGATCAATCAATGCGTATTCAGCTTTCCAAGTTACCTTCAAACAATGAAAGTGTAAAAATTGGAATAAGCCTTTATAAAATTTTTCCAGAAGCAAGAGATGCTAAGAGAGAAAAAATTTATGAAAATTCGAAAAAAATTTTTTTAAATCTATATAACGAAAGAACAGCAAGGATCCCCCATATCTCACACCGTATGTGGCTTACTCATTCAGATAGCTCTGAGGAAGCACCACTTGATCGGCTTAAATTATATATTAAAAGCTTAAATGAACTGGACCCAAGCCAAAACTGGCGGCATCTTTTTTGGTGCATAGATAAAAATAAAATTCCAAATACTATAAAATTTATAAAGAATTCTGGGATACCCATAGAAATTCATGAAACACATGAAATCTATCCAAAAATGCGCGCAAAACACCTTTTTGATGCGCTTTATCAAGAGAAGCTTCTCACCCTTGCCGCAGATATCTTCAAACAAAATGTGGTGTATCTTTTTGGAGGAATCTATGCAGATATTGGCCTTATGTTTCATACAGATCTCACCCCATATCTAGATGCATACGACTATATTTTTATTTCAAGCAACGAGTTTATTGACCAAACTTTTTTTGGATACAAAAAGCACGATCCGATCTCTAATATTTTTTTAAACAACCTGGATTCGTTATATCGTTTACCAAAAAGCGTACAGCAATTGCAGCCAGCACAGCCTGAAAACGTGCTCTTAAGATGGATCTGTGCCCCACATCTTACTGCTGTATTTGATAACTATATTCAAAAATCAGATAGAGTTCTATTTTTACCTATTTATAAAAAAACAATAATCCAAGAAAATGGTCTTCGTTCTTGGAAAAAAGGCACGCATGGTAATAAAAAAGTTTCTGAAAGCCAATTAAATATATTTTCCATACTACCAAAAGATAAATAAATTTTTAGAAAAAATTCTTTCCTAATTCTGGATTGAATTATTTCCTGAATTATTCAATTTTTTTGTCGTATCCGTAGCATTTTTTTGTTCTTCTAGTTGCGTTTTGCGTAATTTTAAATTATCCAGATCCTTTTTAAGATTATCCAAGTCTGCTTGTAATGCCGGCTTATAGGCAGGATAAATCTCATTATCTAATGCTTTTTGTTTTGCTTGAATTTCAGAAACTTTTTGTACTATTGCATTTGAAAGTTTAAGCATTTCTTCCTTATACGCTTTATCCTGTGATGGATCTGCAGATTGCCCCTGATTAGCCGTTGTTTCGGCAATCAGCATTGGTACAGATTTAGTACTGCTAAAATTTGTATTATCAGCAAACACAAGAGGCCCCTGTAAGGCAAAGAATAAACCCAATAAGGTTGGGATCTGCCTCTTACAAAGAATTAAAACAGTCTTATTTTTAATGATACGTTTCATCACTTTTCCTTTTTGAGCTCATTAAAGTCAATAAAAAACCTTTAAGTCTATAAAAAATAGTCTAGCACAAGAATAAGTCAATCTTAAAACTTCTATACCATTCACACTTGAATTTTAAATGTCTTGTTTTTTTACCAGTGCTTTTAATCAATTATAGAGATTTCTCATTAAAGTTCTTTAATCTTTTCCTATAATTAACCATACTTATTCCAATGTTTTCATAAATTGCCTAAGGAAATAGAACATGACCAACAACAAAGCAGAACTGCATATTCCAGGTAAAGAAGCACTTACTCTCCCTATTTTATCCGGAACATTAGGACCCGATGTTATTGATATATCAAGCCTAAACAAATATGGCGCTTTTACTTATGACCCAGGCTTTCAGTCCACCGCTGCCTGTGATTCTAGCATTACCTTTATCGATGGGGACAAAGGTATTTTACTGCATCGTGGATATCCAATTGCAGAGCTTGCTGAACACTCCAGCTACCTTGAAGTGTGTTATCTGCTCTTAAATGGAGAGCTTCCAACACAATCCGAACAAGAACAATTCGTATACAAAATACAACATCACACTATGGTACACGAACAACTCAGTAACTTCTTTAACGGTTTTCCGCGTAATTCACACCCAATGGCTATTATGTGTGGTGTCGTAGGCGCGTTGTCTGCTTTTTATCACGACTCTCTTGAAATTAGAAACCCAGCACATCGAGAACTTGCTGCTTTAAGACTTATCGCTAAAATGCCAACCATTGCCGCCATGGCTTATAAATATTCTCTTGGACAGCCGTTTGTATATCCTAAAAACAGCTTAAAATATACAGAAAATTTCCTACATATGATGTTTTCTGTTCCAACAGAAGCTGATAATGTAAACGCCGTTTTAGCGCGAGCAATGGATCGGATTTTTATATTACACGCTGATCATGAACAAAACGCTTCTACTTCTACCGTACGATTAGCAGGTTCTTCTGGTGCTAATCCTTTTGCTTGTATTTCTGCTGGGATCGCAGCACTTTGGGGTCCTGCACATGGAGGCGCTAATGAAGCTGCCTTAAATATGCTACAAGAAATTGGTGATGTTAGCAGAATTGGAACTTATCTTGCACGAGCCAAAGATAAAAATGATTCTTTTCGTTTAATGGGTTTTGGGCATCGCGTCTATAAAAATTTCGACCCACGTGCTAAAGTGATGAGACAAACTTGTCATGAAGTTATGGAAGCACTACAAATTCACAATGATCCTTTATTTAAACTTGCATTAAAACTAGAAGAAATCGCACTACAAGATCCTTATTTTATTGAGAAAAAACTTTATCCAAACGTCGATTTTTATTCAGGAATTATCCTAAAAGCCATTGGCATTCCTACAAACATGTTCACTGTGATCTTTGCTATTGCAAGAACTGTAGGCTGGATCACTCATTGGAATGAAATGTTAAGTCATACTGATCTTAAAATTGGACGCCCACGTCAATTGTACATTGGGCCAAAAGAAAGGGCTTTTATTCCAGTGGAAAAACGTTAACCTGGTACCGCTTTATGGATCAAAGGAGTTTCTTCTTCTACTTCAGAGCCTCTTTTTACAGACCAAATCGGCAATAAAACTGCCGTACAAGTGGCAGCACATACGACTAAAACCACCACAAATGTGTACCAACCCCACACATCGACGATTTTTCCCAAAGGATAACCTGCAACAGCGGCCCCTAAATAAGCAAAACAACCCACGAAGCCATTTGAAGTACTGGCCGCTTTTTTACTGACAAATTCAGCTGCCGCTAATCCCACTAACATTTGTGGGCCAAAAACTAAAAACCCAATTGTTGCAACCAATAACGAAGTCATGATTAAATGCTGTGGCTCTAAGTACCAAAAACCTATCATTGCAAAAATAAGCCCAAAAGAACTTAACACCATTAAAGGTACACGCTTACCTTCAAACCAACAGTCTGATCCCCATCCCGCAGCCAAAATCCCAAAAAATCCTCCTATTTCAAACCAAGAAACACAAGCCGCTGCACTCAGTGGACTATACCCTTTTAATTCTGCTAAGTATAACGGGCCCCAATCATTCACCGCAGTACGTACGACGTATACAAAAAAGTAGGAAGCGGCAAGTACCCACACATACTTATTAATTAAAACATGCTTAAATAAAATTTGTTTAACAGGTAACGGTTCTTTGTCTTCTTCATCTTCTATCTGATCTAAAATCACTTCTTTTTTAAATTTTTCAACGGGAGGTAACCCTAAAGATTGAGGAACATCTCTTAAACGATTGAGTAACCAACACCCAACACCGATACATAAAATACCCGGGATAAACATTCCAAAGCGCCACCCATACCATTTAGCGCAATACGCCGCAACATAGGCAACAACAAAACCTCCTGCTGTATGCGAAGTACTGCAAGCGCTCCACCAAGTACCTCGCTCGCTTCGACTATACCAATGTGTAAGTTGTTTAGTACAAGCTGGCCATCCCCATCCTTGGAAAAAACCGTTTAATCCCCAAAAGATAGTAAACATAAAAACAGAAGTAAAAAGCCCAAAGAAAATATTACAAATACCGGTAAAGATCAATCCCATGGCCATAAAGTAGCGGGGATTAGACCGATCGCACAAAATGCCACTAGCGAATTTACTAATTCCGTAAGTAATGGAAAGAAAGCTAGCTAACCAACCTATTTCACCTTTTGTTAATCCAAGATCAGCGCTTAAGAAAGGCGTAATAAAAGTAAAACTTTTACGAGTAAGATAATAAAATAAATACCCAATATACATTGAATAAAAAATTCGCAAGCGCCAATACTTATAAGTCTTATCAATTAGCTTAGGATCAGTTAACTCTGGAGTGTGAGGAGCAGGTTTTAATAAATTTACAACATTTATCATGTAGGTCTCCTAACTTTTATATATAAGTAGGCTGTTAGATTGTGCCAAGACTACCATGTGATACGCTGTTTCGCAAAAGAAAAATGATTATTTTGTTTAGAAGTTAACTTATAAAATTAATGTAGTAATCCTATCAATGCTGATTCAGCAGAAGTGTAGGGTTTTTGTAAAGCGGTTGCCACTGCTGGATGGGTTATTTGGCCTGTACAAATATTAAGACCATGCAACAAATGAGGATTTTCAAGACAAGCAGTGCGATATCCTTTATCTGCCAAAGTAATAATATAAGGCAAGGTGGCATTGTTTAAAGCTAAAGTTGCTGTTCGTGGAACCACCGCAGGCATATTTGCGACACAATAATGTATAATGCCTTCTTCTACAAAAGTAGGGTGTGCATGGGTAGTAACATGACTGCTCTCAAAGCAACCTCCTTGATCAATAGAAACATCGACAACTACTGTACCTCTTTGCATTTGGGGTAATAATGCTCGAGAAACCAATTTAGGAGCGGTAGCGCCAGGTACTAATACTGCACCAATCACTAAATCTGCTGCTCTCAAATGTTCTTCTAAAGTTTCTGCATTTGCATAAGCGGTTGTTACTCTTCCATCAAACAAATATTCTAACTCTCGCAATCGCTTCAAAGATTTATCTAATACCACGACTTCAGCTCCCATCCCAGCGGCTACTCGCAAAGCCTGCGTTCCGACAATGCCCCCTCCTAAAACAATCACTTTGGCAGATCCAACACCTGCAACACCACCTAATAATATGCCATGACCTCCTTCGATCTTTTCTAAATAATGCGCCCCTACTTGTATAGACAGGCGGCCAGCAACTTCACTCATTGGCATTAACAAAGGCAGACTACCTTGCTCATCAGTAACTGTCTCATAAGCAATTGCCACACACCCTGAAGATAATAAAAGCTCTGCTTGCTTAGGATCAGGCGCTAAATGAAGATAAGCAAAAAGTAACTGCCCTTCTCTTAATTTTTTACATTCTTGTGCTTGAGGTTCTTTTACCTTCACAATCATCTGTGCAGAGCCAAAAATTTCGTCTGCTGTGGCAACAATTTCTGCACCAGCTAGTTTATAGATTTCATCGGAAAAACCAATTTCACTACCCGCATTTTGTTGCACCAAAACTGTATGTCCTCGATTAGTCAACTCACGAACACTTGCTGGAGTCATTCCTACACGATATTCTTGATCCTTAATTTCTTTTGGAACACCAATTCGCATATATTTTTAACCTTATCCTTACTTGTTACTCTGAACAAAACTGGTTTATATTGTGGCATCTCGTGTCTATAACCTTCGCGAATGATTTCTAGGCTAGGTGCAACAAGGGTATAAGACTGTTTTTAAATATAGAGAAAAACTTTAAAATGTCAATAGAACTAAATGATTCAGAAATTTGGCCACCCCATTATACGATTCGCCGTAGCTTAAAAGCACGCCGAACTTTTTTACAAATTTCGCCGACTCACGGATTAGAAATCGTTATTCCAGAGAGACAACGTAGCGTTAATATTCCAAAAATTCTTAATGAAAAACGCCGTTGGATAGAAAAAATACTTGGGTTACAACCTAAAAATTTTCCGTTTCATATAAAATCAATCGCTCGCCCACATCTAATAGAATGCCAAGCCATTTCAGAAACATGGAAAATTGCTTATCAAGGATCCAATTTAACCACTGCCATTAAATTAATAAATATGGATTCTGAAAAAACTTTACTGCTTACGGGGAATGTTGAAGATTTCTCAACTTGTCAAAAAATACTGATAAAATGGTTAATCAAAAAAGCAAAAATCCATTTAGCTCCTTGGTTACAGTATTTAAGTGCTTTAACAAAACTTGAATTCAATCGCATGATTATACGTGGTCAATCTACCTTATGGGGCAGTTGTAACGCCAAAAAAATCATCAGTTTAAATTACAAGTTACTTTTTTTACCAAGATCTTTAGCAGAGCACGTGTTACTTCATGAACTGTGTCATACTAAATATTTAAACCACTCGCAAGATTTTTGGCAACTCTTTAAAAATCTCGACCCCCATTGCATCGAAAACAAAAAATTTCTTAAAACCGCTGAACATTATTTTCCAGATTGGCTAGCTGTTTTATAGGTAATTTCCGGTCGTTTTAAAACATCTAAAGACCCATACATCACTTTCAAAAAATTCCCCAATCGTACTCTTGCTTCTTCTGGGGAAGCTATAAAAGGAGTGGACAAAGCAATACAACCAGAACCTTGCGCATACTTTGAAACAACACGCACCTTATCTAGCAAATCTGCTGTGCTTAAATCAATCGTACTCACTCCTGCAATATAATACCAATACCAAACCAAACGTGTTATCACACCTGCTTGCAAAGCCATTTCTAATACCATAATCGCATCATCTCCACCTAACGCAACCTTGGTTGATTGAACCCCGATCTGTCTCCAGACTGTTCGGTTAAACATAGTGTTGTTTTCATCGAACATATCTGAAAATGATCGATCTGAATCATAATAAGCTGAATACAAAAAAACATTTTCTGGGTTACTGATTGAATTTGTACCATATCGTGCTGACAAAAAAGCAGAAGCATTAGAAAAAATGGGTGACCAGTTATCGCTTTTTATTGCATCTGGCCCTACCCACCCATGAACCCCCAAAGGTGCTCTTAAAACAATAACTTTTTGCTTTGGCGGATAAAATGATCGAATATTTTCTCCAAGCCATGGCGATACCATTAAAGTGCTCATTGCAATTGATGTAGGAATTAACCATCGAGAATTCTGAAAAAGCCACTTTGGCGTCGTGCTGGGAGCAAGAGCACTGGATTTTTTAAAAAATTTAACAACTTTTAAAAAAATTAAATATCCTATAAATAATATGCCCGCAATCCAAACAATTGTTGAGCGACTCTGTAAAGCGCTGTCTTGCAAAGGAATAACGAGCATTAAGTACAACAAGGGAAACAAAAGTGTACGTACTACTGCAGGACCCAATGATGTCATTGTTATGGCAGGTAACATCAGCATAACTGCTGATTGTTCTACATATTGAATACTATATACTTTTCCTAGAATAAAACCAACAGTGATTAGAAAAAGTCCAACTAATCCTAGCTGACTTGAAACAAAAAAGGTATTTTCTAAGGCTTTTCGCCTTACATAAATTAAATAAAAAGTAGCGAGCATAATCCCGCGTGTTGACCAAATAATTAAAGCAGGTTGTTCACTAAAAAAAATGGAGTTAAGCGTATCCCAAAAGTAAAACATCCAAGCCAAAAAGAGGCTAAGAAACGACCAGAGTGCTCGTTGTTTTAAAAACGATACTAACGATACTTTAGAGCTGCTCACTGACTTTAGAATACCACTGCTTAGCCAGTTCGCTCCTGCCTTCCAAATTATATAAATGTGCTTTTACCAAACATGCTCTACGATTATTATTATCTACTTCTAAAACCGTATCTAATTGCTGATGAGCCGCTAAGAAATCCCCTAAATGCAACTCAAGCTCAGCCAAATTGATGCGTGCAGCATGAAAGCTCTCTCTAAGCGCAAGAGCACGTTGAAAAAACTCCTCTGCTTTGCTGGGGTCTCCTTTTCCCTGCCAAGCCAAACCCAATAAATTATAAGGTACAGGATGCCCTGGATAATTTCTTTGTAGAACTTGAGCCATTTTAATGGCAGTCTCGTTATCATTCGTTTGCAACTTTTTTAAAATTAACAACACTTGACGGCTCATTGGCTCATCATTGGCATTTAATACTGCATTACTTAAAAAAGCGAGTGGAAAATGTGTTGCCAAAAAGGAGGGTTCGCTTATTCTTGCTTCTATTAATTTTAATCCGTCCGATTGCTCTGCATAAGGATCTTCAACCTGACCCTTAATTAGTATATTTGCCAACTCACGACGAGTTCTTGGGGACATATCGCCCATCTGCAAGGCTTTATAGTAGAGAGATGCGGCGCTTTCTAAATCCCCTTCAGTCGCTTTTGACCGTGCCTGTTTAACTATGTCATCCACGGTGTCTGTTGCTGCATACACGCCACATGCCATGATTGCCAAAAGTAAGCCCAAAAATCTACTTAAGCACTGAATCTTCATAAAGCCTCCTGCTTTTTAATTCCATCTTTATTATGCATACCACCTGTACTATCAGTTACTCAAATATATTCCCTTTAAAATCGCATTAAAACTGGGTACACTAAGTTTTTTCAAGTTTTACCATTAATTTTGACCTATTATGATTTACATTAGAACCGTTATAATATTCAGTTTACTAGCAATTTTTAGTATACCATATGTAGCCGCACAAGAGTTGTGCAAGGGGTTGCGTTACTGGAAACTTACCACGCCCCTTAAACAAAATGTTCATATGCTAGAAATTGATCCCACCCAATTAAATATCATTCCTGCGCACGCCTTCGATACCGCTTTAGGAAGAGAAACCGTAGCCAGTATCGCCAAACGTTATAAAGCTATCGCTGCCATTAATGGGGGATTCTTCAGAAGTGGCGAAACGATAGATGGTTTACCAGCGGGTATTTTAAAGATCCGAAACCAATGGTACGGTATTGCCTATAGAACGCGTGGCGCTATTGGATGGTCTAATCGGATCCATACCGTTTTAGTGGATCGTGTTCAAACAAAAACCAGTCTTTATTTAAATCACCAAAAATTCCCAGTACATACGGTAAATCAACCGAGTTTAACAAATAAAACCATTTTATACACAGACACTTATGGTAAAGAAGCAGGCTCTATACCTGGAGGGCTTGACATTACCATTCAAGATAATCGAATTCTAAGCCTTAACTCCTTTGGCAAAACTCCTATTCCAAAAGGAGGGTTTGTCTATTCTATTGGCTCTAATGCAAAATATCCAAATCGCCCCATCGAAGTTGGAGATACAGCCACAATTAATATTGAAATCATTCCCCAATTTTTAAAAGAACATTATTTAGCATGGCAAATGGCAGATAACGTCATTGGTGGATCGCCTCTACTTTTATATCATGGTAAAATAATCACAGATCACACGATGGAGCGACTCAATACTTCTTTCATTATGGAACGTTATGCAAGAACCGCTGTCGGTATTTTAAAAAATGGAAATTGGATCTTTGTCGTTGCAGAGCAAAGTGCTCTGACAGCCAGCCCTGGCATGACCATCCCAGAGTTGGCTAATTTTATGCGAGAATTGGGCTGCGAATACGCGCTCAATTTAGACGGTGGTAGTTCCTCGACCTTATACATCAACAATGCAGTCATTAATCATCCTGAAGGAGAAGAGGACGAAGATTATTATGGGTGGCAGGCTTTAAGGCCTGTTTCAGACGCTATTTTGATCTTACCCAAAAAATAAATGTGTTATACACAAGCAAATAATTTGTACTAGTTTAAATTCCTTGTGACAGTTACCTATAATTTTAAAACTTCCAACGCAACCGAACAGCACCTGAATGGCTACTAAATTTGCCTTTAAGGTCAAAATCATAACCTGCTGTCATATCACAACTTTCCGTTAACGATGCTGTAAAACTTAAACCAGCATTAATACTATTTTTCTGTGCTGGTGGAACAAAGGTTGAGAATGCTGGCCCCCCTAATAAAAACTGGGATACCACATTCAATTTTGTTACTTTAAAATCATGTAAAAATTTTAAATGAAATTCTGGTAACCAAGTATCTTTATGTTGAACATAAGCAATTCTTAAACCTGCACCTCCACTTACAGTATCTACCTTACGCGAAGAAACGGTAAGATTAGACATAGGAGCACCACTTTCAGTAAAAGCAGCCAGCTTAATCATACTATCTTGCCACAAAACAAATGGTGAAAATTCAAAAATATCAGCATAGGGTGTAAAACCGAGTTGCACTCGACCAAAAATTTGTTGGCTCCAATATTTTCCTGTTGCCATTTCACTTAAGAAGTTCACATACCTTCTACTGCGATTATGACTACGACCATAAGCAAAAATACCTTCTAAATAAATAGCTCCATCTAACCCGGTATTGCCGTAACTGATATCGCCATAAAGAGTCCCCTGAGGAGTTAGCATTTGCACCATGCTGGTACCATCATCATTTTTAACCGTGGTATGACTGTGATTAACCGCAAGACCAAACGTAGCGTTATATTCTGCAAGATTCAGATCACTAAACATTCCAAATCCCTTTGTATCAAAATGATATCCAGGAAAAGAATTTACAATACCTTGCTTTCCGACCCCATTAAACAATAAAGGCCCCATTGAAATATGATTACCCAAGTCGCTTGCATCACCTGCTGCATAACCCGCAGCAGGTGCATAAGCTACAACAGCAGGAAATCGATTAATACCACTGCGTAATGCATCTAAACGGTTGGCAATGGGTTGTACACTATTACTTTGTAAAACCAAAGGAATGTCGCGAATCGTTGCTCCATTAGCGACTTGAGTTGGCGTTAATTGCCCTAAATCTTTTGTTAAAACATTCATTCCTTGTAAGGCGGATTGATCAATAGCGTCTAATAACTTTTCTTGTAAGCTCCCTACAGCCGGTTGTGACATCCTTATGTCTTCCAGTGCTGTAGAAACCCCCTCTAAGTAAGCCATCTCTGACATAGGAATAACATTAAACAATTCGTTACGGACTGCTGTTAATTGTAAAATCTGGGGTGTTGGAGTATCAACCAAAAAACTCAATAAAGCACTACTATATCCGACTTGGGTTACCGTTAAATTATTATACGTAATTGCACCACCACTGGTTTCGATGATATTAAAGGTCTGGCCATTTTGGATCAAAGAACCTACTTCGTTTAAAAGTGTTCTTGTAATATTCCCACCTAACACGACGTTACCTGAAACCATTAATTGAACAAAAGATGTCTCACTCATCGCCTGTAGAGCTAGGGTTCCTGTTTGAGTATAACTCCCCCCAATAGTATTTGGTGAGCTCGCCATTACTGTCCCTGCATTATATAAAGAACTATTTAAAGTACCCTCATTAAAAATAAAGGTCCCACCTTGATTTACGGTAACTGGATTATTTAATGTTCCACCTGAAGATAAAGAAACAGTTCCACCTGAATTAATTGATACCGGTGTATTTAATGTTCCACCTGAAGATAACACCAGAATTCCTCCATTAACTGCCGCACCTCCTGTAAAGCTATGAATATTTGTTAGAAATAAAGTACCACTATTTTGCTTGATGAAGTTTCCTGAACCGCTAATCACACTGGCATAAGTCCCTGTACCTGTTTGATCAAATATAATTGTTGCATTATTAGCGATATTTCCCTGTAAACTTAGCGAATTGCCCTGTAACGCCCCACTATTAATAGTAGTTCCCCCGATATAAGTGTTTGCTCCTAAGAAAATAGCTGTCCCAGTGCCTTGTTTAATAATATTTCCGGTACCTGCTATATTTCCTGAAAAAGTTTGCGCAGCACCATTGTTCGTCCCAAACGTTAAAGTAGCCACACCTAACGTAATAGCACCTGCACCCGTTAAATCACCAACCGTTTGGTTAAGACCATTTAAGTCAAAAATACCAGTCGCTACACTTAACCCACTGGTATTCGCAATCGCATTCACAGCTCCCATACGCAAAGTACCACCATTCACCACCGTGGGACCCGTATAACTATTATTGTTAGATAAAATCGCAATACCTGTGCCTTGCTTGGTAATACCCCCTGTACCACTGATAACACCTGAAAATGTTTGTGCCGCTCCGTTGTTCGTCCCAAACGTTAAAACACTCGCACCTAATGTAATAGCACCCACACCCGTTAAATCACCAACTATTTGATTAAAACCATTTAAATCAAAAGTGCCTGCCGCTACATTTAATCCACTCGTAGTAGCAATTGCATTCAAAATCCCCATACGCAAAGTACCACCATTTACTTGCGTAGATCCAGTATAAGTATTAACGTTTGAAAAAATTATAATACCATTGTTTTGTGTTATTAAATTTCCTACGCCACTAATAATACCACCATACGTTCCCGTTGTTGTTTGATTAAATACAACTGTTGCATTATTGGTGATATTTCCTTGCAAGCTCGAGGAATTACCTTGTAATATACCTGCATTAACAACGGTTCCTCCACTATAAATATTTACGCCCGACAAAATGACCGTGCCAGTGCCCTGCTTAATAAGCCCCCCACTTCCCGTTATGTTTCCTAAAAACACCTGCTGGATGACATTATTTGTCCCAAATGTTAAAACACTACCCCCACCTAATGTAATATTTCCCGAACCTGTTAAATCGCCAACGGTTTGATTAAAACCACCCGTGTTAAAAATCGCTCCATTTGCAACGTTCAAACTGCTACTATTCGCAATCGCATTCGCAATCCCCATAAGTAATGTCCCTGCATTCACCAATGTAGGACCATTAAAAGTATTTTGAGCAGATAAAGTCGTAATTCCAGCACCTTGCTTGGTAATACCACCTCCACCATTAATCACACCCGCAAAATTAGTATTGTTACCCGTTCCAAACGTTAAAGTCGCACCTCCTAAGGCAATACTACTTCCCGCTGCACCAATTAAATCGCCAACGGTTTGATTAAAACCACCCGTGTTAAAAATCGCTCCATTTGC
>CADEGZ010000023.1:0-4674 GCA_902827015.1 uncultured Pseudomonadota bacterium | reverse complement strand
AACGTTCAAACTGCTACTATTCGCAATCGCATTCGCAATCCCCATACTCAAAGTACCACTATTCACCATCGTGGGACCCGTATAAGTATTAGTGTTAGATAAAACCCCAATACCAGCACCTGCATAAGTAACACCTGCTCCTACACCGCTTAAAACCCCTCCTAAAGTAACGGTTGTTCCTGCTCCATTATTAATAGTTAAAACATTTGCATTTAAATTACCGGCACCATTCAAAGTAAAATTGTTATTCCCTCCAATAAAAGAATTGTTCGTTAAACTAAAATTTGTTGCTAATACTAATGGTGCATTAGCTTGTACTGTTCCACCATTTAATACAAAAGGGCCTGTACCTAATGCATTTGGATCCCCTAATATCAAAATACCACTTGTAACGTTGACTCCACCTGTAAAATTGTTGGCTACCGCTAACAACAATGAACCATTCCCATTTTGAAGGATCGAACCATTACCACCAATAGCACCGCCTAATGTAATTGTTGTGCCTACGCTATTATTTACCGTTAATTGCGCATTTAAAGTACCAGCCCCATTTATGCTAAAACTATTATTGCCACCCATAGAGGAATTTGCACCGACGGTGTAAGTATTGGCCATTGCAATCCCATTGGCAGAAGACTGTAGCGCCCCACCACCAAGCGTTAATCTCCCTGTTCCTAACGCACTATTATTCCCAGAAATTAACGTACCATTATTTACTGTTACCCCACCCTGAAAGGTATTGACGGCATTTAAGAATAAAATCCCACCCGCACCATTTTGCAAAATGGTTGAGCCACCACCACCGCTTATAATACCGCTTAAAGTGATTGTTCCACCGGTATTATTGACTGTTAAAGTTCGACCATTCAAATTATTGGCCCCAGTCAACGAAAAACTGTTTTGGCCACCCATGGAGGAATTCTGATTTACAGAATAATTATTAGCAACCACAATGGATGGATCATTAGATTGTAATGCTCCGCCATTAAGCGTAAAATTGTCTGTGCCCAATGCATTGTTATGGCCTAATATCAAGGTACCTGCTGTTATGGTAACACCATGATCAAATGTATTATCACCGGACAATAATAAGGAGCCACCTACACCATCCTGCGTTAAAGAAGAGTTAGCACCACTTAAAACGCCTCCTAAAGTAATTAGGCCTCCCGTATTACTCACGGTAAGGTTATTTCCATTTAAATTACCGGTTCCATTCAAACTAAAACCATTTGCTCCACTGAAGGTGGTATTCCCATTTGCTATGGTAAAATTATTAGTTGCCACAACCACCGCACCATTGGCCTGAAGTGCGGCATTACCCCCCGAAAAAGACAAAGCACCTGTTCCCAAGGCACTAGAATTACCTAATATTACCGTGATGCCATTCACAGTTGTTCCGCCGGTATAGCTACTTGCACCCGTTAAGGTATAGGTGATCCCTCCTCCCCCACTATAACTCACCGCACCACCACCACTAATGGCACCTGCATAGGAATAGTTTGCCCCACCACCTCCCTGGGTAAATGCAATAGTTGAGCCCGCCCCAACTGCTAAAGCAGCTTGTAAAATAGGTGCTCCACCTCCTCCCCCCGATAACATATTGTTCAGTGTTAAAGTACCAGGGTTGACGGCACCAGTTGCATTAAAAAGCTGAGCGGCGGTTGTTTGCAATATCAGTGCAACTTGGTTATTGCTCTGGATAGTCATAGGTAAATTGGTAATGGCTGGCATTGCACCGGCGTTATAATTGACTGTTTGGTTATCGATTTGAAAAGTAATCGAATTATTTTGTGCGGCATCTGCAGCATTAATAGAATATGCTAAATCCCCAACAGTTACCCCACCATTTTCTACATTATTGCTTGTAACATTATAATTAACAGCGCTGATTGTCATAGGTGCTATTAAAAGGGAAAAGAAAATTCCATTTTTTAAGATTAATTTATCCATTAACTGCAAGTATAGTGTACTCTCTCACTATATATTTTTTGTATGTTACATTACTTATACTGCATTTAATGAATACTTTGCGTGTCGGAACGCATGGGCACCACGCCAATTGCAGATCCTATGGGCATGGTTTGTAATGCACGAAGATCCCGATGACGAACTTGCTCGGCAATATAAAGATCCAACGGCAAACGATAAGGGTAGGCATGCTCTAATAATTTCTTAGCGCCTCGTTGCGTAACCAACATTGCATGTGTGGCATGGTAGTAAGTATAAGTCGAAAAATCGACTTCAGAAAGATGAGGACTTACGGATCGTAAAGGAGCGCACTCCCAGCGATATCCTAAAAATACAATATCGTAATTATCTTTTATAGCAGGCTGATGAAATTCAAGGATCCATTGTTCTAATTTATCTTTATCTCGTTGTAAATTAATATCTGCATCATCCTCAAAGATCAACACAAATGGGATGTTTTTCTCTACGATATACCGCCATATTCTTAGGTGAGAATCAAAACAACCGATTTCTCCCCTCGTAACAAATCTTGGAAATTGAATAGTCGGATCGAAAAACAATTGACGATCCCAACGCGGATCGTCCAATGCAATCTTACGACCATCTGTAGCCGGCCATTTGTGAAGCTTTAGCAAATTATAAGATTTTTTATTCCTTTGCTTGAGTACGCTGTCTGTAAAAATTTGAAAAGTTTCCCACACCGATCCCGAGTGCCAGCGTGCTTGAAAAGATTTCCATCGTTCGGGGCGCAAAGAAATTACTAAAGAAGGAATCTCTTGTTGGTTTTCTGCTGCAAATCGCTGATCGTCCCATAACCAAAAGAGCCCGCAAATAACAAAGGTGAATACGATCAGTAAAGATAATTTCCATTTTGATGATATTAACATCGCTTTTCCATTGCGAAGGGTATAAAGATATTTTCTATTTCAGAAATTCTGCCGTTCTTAGCTGTCTAGCAACTTTATCTAAAACACCATTTACGAATTTATGACTGTCTGGCGCACCAAAAGTTTTTGCCAATTCTAAGGCTTCATTAATGACAACCCGATAAGGAATATCCAATCTTTCTCTTAACTCATAAACAGAGATCCGTAATATTGTTAATTCAATAAGCCCCAGTTCTTCAAGTTTCCGGCTTAAGTATGGTGACATAATGGGTTCTAGAACTTGTAGTTTTTCGGGAACTCCGTGTAATAAAAGATGAAAATAATCTTTATCAAATTCCTCTGCAGCATGCTCTGAAAGAACATGTTCTTCTATATCAACAAGAGAATTTTCTGAAAGCATCCAACCATATAACGCTTGTAACGCGTAACGACGTGCTTTTTTTCTGCCTAAAAAAGAGGGCTTTTCATTCATGAGTTTCATCACTTACGTCTTTTAAACGAGCGATCTCCTCTCGAAACTCATTAACATCCTGAAAACGACGATAAACAGAAGCAAAACGAACATACGCAATTTCATCTAAAGCTTTAAGTTCTGTCATGACCCATTCCCCCAACACTTGGGTTTCAATCTCCCGTTCTCCTGAGGCACGTAAACGATACAGAATGCGATTTACTGCGGCATCTACTTGTTCGGTACGCACGGGTCTTTTTTCTAAAGCACGCAATATCCCTGCACGTAACTTTTCTTCTCTGAATTGTACACAACTGCCATCACGCTTAATCAATCTGGGTAAAGAAAGCTCCATTGTTTCGTAAGTGGTAAAGCGTTCTGCACAACTGACACATTCACGCCGTCGCCTTACTTGTTCGCCGTCTGCTACTAAACGCGAATCAATTACTTTGGTATCATCTGCACGACAAAAAGGGCACTGCATTATTGATACACCGGAAAACGTTGGCACAGATCTAAAACTTTTTCTTTTATTTTTTGTAATAAAGGCTCATGGGTTAAATTATTCAACACTTCACTGGTATAGGTAACAAGATCTTTAATTTCTGCTTCTTTAAAACCACGCGTTGTTACAGCGGGTGTTCCGATCCTAAGCCCACTGGTTACAAAGGGCGATCGTGGATCATTCGGAACGGCATTTTTATTAAGGGTGATATGAACACGCTCTAGAGCCTCTTCAGCTTCTTTACCTGTAATGTTTTTATCAATCAAATCCACCAAAAATAAATGGTTATCTGTTCCACCTGATACTACCTTAAACCCTTGCGCCATGATCCCTTCTGCAAATAAGCGTGCATTTAAAAGAACTTGTTGCTGATAACCTTTAAATTCTGGTGCTAAAGCTTCTTTAAATGCAATGGCTTTGGCGGCAATGACATGCATTAAAGGACCACCTTGCATACCTGGAAAAACCACTGAATTAAGCTTCTTTTCAATCTCGGGATTACTGCGAGCCAAAATTAATCCCCCTCTGGGACCTCGTAGAGTTTTATGAGTTGTTGAAGTGGTAACATCTGCCACCAATATGGGGGACGGATATAAACCTGCTGCCACCAAACCTGCTACGTGGGCCATATCAACCATTAAATAAGCGCCCACTTCATCGGCAATTTCTCTAAAATATTCCCAATTGACTACCCTAGAATAAGCGGAAAATCCAGCAATAATAAGCTTTGGGCGATGGGTTTTTGCAAGCTTCTCAACCTCTCTATAATCGATTTCACCTTTTTCAATATCGATGCCATATTGCTAGGCTTTATAGCTCTTGCCAGAAAAATTCACAGGAGAGACTTGAGTAAGATCACCACC
>CADEGZ010000022.1:11477-24520 GCA_902827015.1 uncultured Pseudomonadota bacterium | reverse complement strand
AGAGAGGAACCTATCCAGGTATTGCTTCATGATGATGCGCTGCTGGTTTACGTTTACTTCGGGCTTTACTCCCTGGTTTACGTGCCCGCTTTGCACCTGCAGCTTTATGCTTACGTGCTGGAGCTTTTCTCTTTTTGGTTGCTTTTTTAGCAGTAGCCCGTTTAGCAGTCGCTTTCTTAGCACCAACACGTTTTTTAGCAACGCGATGCTTCTTAGCTCCTGTTTTCTTGGCCCCTGCCTTTTTAGCAGCCGTCCTCTTCACAACTTTCTTCTTAGGCTTTGCTACTGCTTTTGCCGCCGTTCTAGCCTTCTTAACCACTTTCTTCACTGCTTTCTTCACTGTGGCTTTCGCCTTCTTTACTGCTTTCTTTACTTTTGCCATTATTTAATCTCCTATGGCTTGTCGAACAATCAGACAATACAAACATAGCACAAATATTATGTCAGTACATACTATATTATCAAATTTTTTTTAAAAATTTGCAAAAATTTATTTCGATGTACGGTTTAAACGAATTTCTATACCCTTCACAATCGAATTTTAGGCCTAAGCCAACATGAAAGAGCACCATGGATTGACACGAGTCAACGAGTGTTGCAACAACGCATAAAATTCAATTGCAAAGGGTATCGCTTGCAATAACCCATAAATAGATTTACTTCGACCTCCTTCTAAAAGAGCATTGTACAAATTATACCCCTTTAAACTTCTCAAACAACCGTTAAGAAAAAAATAAAATTTTACTGAAAATTTCAGAAAATTAAAAAACATTTCTTAAATTTTTGAGGATTGCATAAATCGTACCCATTCATTGAGGACAAATTTTTAAATATCTAATTTAGCTTAAGTATCGTAGGTCGTATTGTACCCCGCGCAATTGGATTTTAAGCTTAAGACCACACAAAAGAGCGCCCTTCGTTCCTAAAATAATATATGAGGAGGCGACAAAATGTCTCAAATGCGCAAGGGGATAGACACTCAAACTTTAAAATTATAGAAAAGGTAAAAAAGGGTACTTATTGATTAGTTTTTTGTTTTTCTTGTTCCTGGATTTGTTTATGTGTTTCTTCTAAATTCAAAGCTTTAGCTTTCTGGATAACTTCTTCCAAGGCCGATTGACTCAATGCGCCAGACTCATTATACAAGACAATTCCTTCTCTTAAGACAACTAACGTTGGTACAGCCCGTATATTAAAGTCTTGGCGCAATTGGGGTTGTTCATCAATATTAACTTTACCAAAAACAATTTCAGGATATCGTTCTGCAAGTGTTGTATATACTTCAGAAAACGACCGACAAGGCCCACACCATGGTGCAGAAAAATCTATCAACATCATTTGATTAGATGCAAGAGTCGTATCAAAGTTCTCTTCAGTTAAGGTTATCACTGCCATATTAACTTCCCTTTACCCTAGCCATATCCAATTGAGACACAATACTATCATAGATAAAATTTTGAGAGCCTACCCCCAAAACTTTAATTAATTTAACTTCTGGCCTTTTCTGATACCATGCAATCAAGGGTTCAGTTGCTTGATGATAAACCTTTAAACGATTACAAACTGTCTCTTTTGCATCATCTTCTCGTTGTATTAAAGGCTCTCCAGTTAAATCATCTTGTCCTGATACTTTAGGGGGATTAAATTGAATATGATAAATACGTCCTGATGCAGGGTGGATCCACCTACCACTAAGACGCCTAATAATCTCGTCATCTGGAACATCAATATAAACAACGTAATCAATAACAATATTAGCGCTTAAAAGTGCTTCTGCCTGACTCATTGTCCTTGGAAATCCATCAAGTAAAAATCCTTGTTGGCAGTCTACATGAGCAATACGTTTTTGAATAAGCTGAATACAAATTTCATCCGAAACCAACTGACCGGTTGTCATTGTCTCTTTAACAATCTGACCTATCTTTGTATTCGCAGCCACCTCAGCACGTAACATATCTCCAGTCGAAATTATTGGAAGATGGAGTTTATTAGAAAGCAATTGGGCTTGAGTTCCCTTACCAGCACCAGGCGCACCTAATAAAATAACTCTCATGATTTACTACCCCAAAGATCTTCAAAAGGTGGCAGTATATCAATTTGCCAACACGATTGCCATGCGATCAAGAGAATTGGTTCCCTTTTGAACCACTTTTACACATTCTTCTACTTGGCAAGCGGATAACCCTAACTGCTGTAACCATTTTTCATTTAATTTACCACTTTGTCCATCTCCCAACCCACTTGCTCTTAATAATTGATTGGTTAATTGCAATAAGACAATATAACCTGCATAAACACCTTCATGATTAACGGCATGATGAGATCGGGTAACCGCTACAATAGACTCTGGCATTCCCCAATACTGCATTAACCATGCCCCTAATTGCGCATGACCATTTCCAACAATAGACATCGCTTGCCCCATACCAAGCAAACGTTTTTCTAAAGCTTCAATAGGTATTTTGGGATAGCGCAATAACCACCTATTTAAAAGACGAAATTCTGGTGGAAATAAGTGTCCTAATAATAAATATCCAAAATTATGAAAAAAACCCATTAAATAACTTAAATGTGGATCAAGTTCAACACTGATTGGAACCTTTTCCGCAATCTTCTTAGCAAGCATTGCACTATATAAAGCATGACGCCAAAAACCCTGTAAACCCAGCACCCCTTCTTCGGGGATCCGAAAAACACGGCCAGCCGTTATTCCCAATGCAATATGGCTTACCATTTTAAATCCAAGGATCTCTGTAATTACCTCTTGTAATGAACTTACTGTTTCATTTTTTCCTTCTTCTAGGTAATGACGTGCGGCCGCTAAAACATGTGCATGAATAATAGCATCTTTGGATATTAAATTGGATAATGCCAAAACGGCTTCATCCGATGGATTATTTGCAATTTCTAAAATTTGTCGTGCGATTGGGGGAAGACTTGGAACATTTATCCCAATTTGGGAATTGTGCCACTCTTGGATAGAGTTGTTCGTAAGTAAGTCAAAGGTGTATTTGTTTTCTATTTCATTAGTATGTTTCTCAAAAGATGTACTTTGAAGGACTCCTACTGCAAGCGAGATACTTTGCAACTCGCAAGGAACAACAAAAGACAAATAAGGTTCACCGGCTGTTAAAAATTGAAAATCATCTTTTGTGATTTGAATAAGCGCCGTATGACTTCCTGCTTCAAAATAAATTTGCTCCATGTCGGCTAATTTTTTATCCAGTATTAAGGAAATATCATAAGCTTTACCGAATGGAGGACGAGAACTCGGTTCACAATCCTTAAAGAACTTATCGGAGTCTTTATTTGACAAAATTCCAAATAAACGGCCCGTTTGCCTAAATAAATGCATCAAATCAATTTGATGCCCTAATGGGAAAACCGCAAGCTCTACATTCAAGCGATCCTTTAATAAAACAGCCTGCACAACCTGTCTGGGATCGATTCCCAACACCCGCACCGCCTCTTCTAAAGTAGCAGTTCGCTGGTGCTGCAATACCCGATACGAAACATGATGACTGTCTAAAAAGTGTTTAACTTTTGCCGCAAGTGCCATTGAATAATCCTTATAACCCTTCATTAAATAATCCCTTGCCCATATAAAAGTAAATAAACGAACTTAAATGCCGTTATTTTCTTCCTCCATGCTATATTAAATATAAACTAGGAGACAACATGAGTAGTGCCACAGGAGATCCACGCCCTAAAATACCTCCCGTTAACGACTCCGTTCTCAGCCGAGAATCCTGGAAAATCTTTCAGGTGATCGCAGAATTTGTGGAAGGTTATGAACGACTAATTCATACTAGGCCTTCTGTCAGCGTCTTTGGCTCTGCACGGGCAAAACAGGGTGATTCTTATTACCAACTTGCTGAATCCATTGGCCGACACTTATCAGATGCAGGTTATTCTATTGTTACAGGGGGTGGCCCCGGTGCAATGGAAGCGGTTAATAAAGGTGCCCATCGGGGACGTTCTCTTAGCATTGGCTTAAATATCGAATTACCAAATCAAGAACCTTACAACCGTTTTCAGGATATTTCATTACGCTTTAGGCATTTTTTTACCAGAAAAGTAATGTTTGTAAAATATGCAGCGGCTTATGTAGTCCTACCCGGCGGATTTGGCACTCTTGATGAACTTGCAGAAATTTTAGCTCTAGAACAAACGGGCAAAACGCGCCGCATTCCCATTATTTTGATTAAAGAACCTTTTTGGAGGCCTTTATTGCAATGGTTTAAAAACACATTACTGGCCGAAAACATGATAGATGAAGAAGATCTGCACCTTTGGAAATTTGCAGATACTCCAGAAGAAGTGGTTACTATTATTCAAAACTTTTATAAAGGTAAAGAAATACCCATTGATACGCTTGTCGATAAAACCTAGTACGAAGGGTATAATCTTTATCCATTTTGCACTCTTCTTACTTCTACGATATTCGGTAATCGCTGAATACGGTTTAAAACCTTGCTCAACGACTCTAACCCTGAAATTTCCAAAATAAATCTAAGATCAGCTACATTTTCCTGTTTGTTTGACACGGCACGAACCCCAATAATATCAATATGTTCACTGGCTAAAACTGCGGAAATATCATGTAATAAACCTTCTCTATCGTAAGCCTTAATAACGATTTCTACCGAATAGCGATTATTAATATTTTTTCCCCATTCAACTTGGACCAAACGATTCAACTTGTTCTGTCTTGCTTGTAGAATGTTGATACAATCTTTACGGTGAACAGAGACACCTCGCCCTACAGTAATATAGCCAATAATTTCATCCCCCGGTACGGGCCTACAACATCGCGCCATATGGCACAATAAATTGCCAACACCTGATACAGTAATGTCCATTGTATTTATCTTTTCTTTAACAGGAATATTCCTTGTTTCTTCTGTTAAAGAAGATGCTTTCTGCAACAAAGGTTGCATCACCACTTGTATAGCACTTAAAATTTGTGAAACTCGAATTTCACCATTTCCCAAAGCCGCTAACATATCTTCTACCTTGGTAATTTTTAACTGATGTGCGACCGTTTCCAAACTTACATTTTCTATGCCTAATCGCTTTAATTCTCGTTCTAAAACTTCTCGACCCTCTTGAATATTTTGTACTCGATCTTGTCGCTTAAACCATTGTAATACTTTAGAACGGGCACGACCAGTCTTTAAAAAATTGAGATCGCGATTCAACCAATCCCGACTTGGTCCACCTGATTTTGCGGTTAAAATTTCTACTCTATCTCCATTTTTTAAGGCATAAATTAAAGGAACCATTCGTCCATTCACCTTCGCACCACGGCAACAATTACCAATTTCAGTATGAACATGATAAGCAAAATCTAAGACAGTAGCCCCCTGCGGTAAGTCCATAACCTTACCCTTCGGTGTTAATACATAAACCCGATCTTGCAGTATTTCAGCGTTTAAATCCTCATCTGTTTCGATATCTGTTACCCATTCTTCCTGCCACTTTAATACTTGACGTAAATCAGCTAATTTGGCTTCGTACTGTGCATCATGGCTCAAATTTTCTTTATAACGCCAATGTGCTGCCACACCCAATTCCGCTTGTTCATGCATTAAAGGTGTCCGTATCTGAACCTCTAAAGTTTTTCCTTCAGGCCCAATCACCGCTGTATGTAACGATCGATATCCATTACTTTTCGGATTTGCAATATAATCATCAAATTCTTTGGGAATATGTTGCCACAATGCATGCACTGCTCCCAATGCAGCATAACAATCTCGGATGCTGGGTACTAAGATCCGAATCGCTCTAATATCATAAATTTGATCATATTTAATCCCTTTACGTTGCATTTTCTTCCAAATACTATAAATATGCTTTGCACGACCAAAAACACTTGGACTTATACCTTGAGCTTGTAGGGCACTTGTAATTTCTGATACCACTTTATCAATATAAACTTCTCTATCTACTCTACGTTCGTCTAATAATTCAGCAATGTGCTTATACTGTTCGGGCACGGTAAAACGAAAAGCATAATCTTCTAATTCCCATTTGATTTGACCTATCCCCAAACGATTTGCAAGAGGAGCATAAATTTCTTCTGTTTCTTTAGCTATTCTTTGTTTAAAAGACTCATCCAAATTAACTGCGACGCGCATTTCACAGGTATGGCTCGCCAATTTGATCAAAACAACCCTTATGTCTTCTACGATTGCAAGCAACATTCTGCGCAAATTTTCTATTTGCCGAACAGACGATTCTCTCACCCTATGAGATTCGGTCGGAATACTATCTATTTTTTGTACCCCGACAATTAATTGTGCAACTTCTTTACCTAAAGCTTTTGTGATCTCATCTAGGGGCAATTTTGCATAATAATGAGTATGATAAACAATAGCGGCCACAACTGTAGTGGTATCTAAGCCTAATTCATGCAAAATTTCGGCCATCATCAACCCTTGGTGTATACAAGGCTTACCTAATAATGGCACTAAAACACTGGGATCGGCAGTCTTTGCAAGCGCACAAGCTTTAGTAATTAACTCTATTTCTGCTAGTGTTTTATTATCAGAAACACGATCTAACCACTTGTGAATATCAGGAGAACCATCTGCTAATAATGGATGTGTTTCACGGATCTTAACCATTACTTCGTCACCTTTGTAAAACAGCTATAGCTTCAATATGAGTTGTATGAGGAAACATATCTAAAACACCAACGGATCCCAACTTAAAATGATATTTCTTAACCAACTCTCCGATATCACGAGCGAATGTTGCAGGATTACAAGAAACATATACAATTCGACTTTCAACTAGTTTAGAGATTAAAGGAATAATTTCTAATACCCCTGCCCTCGGGGGATCTAATAAAGCTTTATGATATGTTTGCTCTGTCCAACGACTCTTCAAATGTGGATCCTGCAAATTATTTACGTAAAATTCCACATTCTTAAGTTTATTATGCGCCGCGTTTTGACAGGCACTTTGTACTGTTTGTTGATTTCCTTCTACCCCTACCACGGAATCTGCAAAACGAGCCATTGGTAAAGTGAAATTACCAAGACCACAGAAAAGATCAAGAACAACATCCGTTAAATTTAAGTCTAATAACTCAAGCACGAGCTTTACCATTTGACGGTTAATTTCAGCATTTATTTGAATAAAGTCTGTAGGAGAAAATTTAATTTCAATATCAAATTCAGGAAGACTATAACATAATTGTTCGCCTTCCAACGGCCAAAGCGAAAGAATAGACTCTGGTCCTTCGGGTTGCAGGTAAATCGCAACCCCATGCCCACGACCAAATGATACCAATGTTGCTTTATCTTTTTCCGTTAAAGCCGTCAAATGACGAAAAACCAGTGCAACTTCTTCGTCCCCGACAGCGATTTCAATTTGAGGAATAGTCTGATAGGCATCTAATGTGGATAACAAATCCTTTAATTTCAAAAAGAGTTGCGAAACCCGGGGATGTAATATCTCACACTGCTTCAGATCTGCAATGTAATGACCATTCTTTTCACGAAATCCGACTAACACTTTTCCCTTTTTAGCAACAAAGCGTACCCCCAATCTTGCTCTTCTTCTATAACCAAAAAAAGGTCCTATTAATGGAGGCAAAACTTGGTAAGGTTGAACACCCCCAAAATGCCACAAATGTTCTAAAACAACCTTTTATTTAAATAAAACCTGAGCATGAGGATCCAGATGTTGTAACGCACAACCACCACATTGTTCAAAATGCATACAACGTGCAACTACCCTATCTGATGAAGGTTTTAAGATACTTAGTGTTTTACCTTCATCAAAACGTTTTCGTTTTTTTTGGTAATTAAAGAGTACTGTTTCTCCTGCCAATGCATTCTCAATAAAAACGGTTTTACCCTCAACCGAAGCAATTCCACGACCCTCATGTGAAAGCGCGTGCACGTTTGCAATTACAGTATCATTCATGTCATGGTCCTTTTTCCCATGCTTTTAAAAAAGTTAGCAAATGTGGTTTTTCTGTACCTAGCAGATAAGCTTTTAAGCGATCCTCTTCGAACTTCAACCGGGCTTCATCAATATGCCCACGAATATATTGAAAACGAAGGTAAATAACATAAGTATTCAGCACATCCGTTTCACAATAATCTCTGATGCTTTGTAAATCCTCTGCTTGATATCTTTCCCAAACTTCACTACCATGCATGCCCATCTTTCCTGGCAAGCCCAACATAAGTGCTATCTCATCCATCGGAGCATACGCCCGACTTTGATACCCAGCTAAAACTTCCATCAAATCCGTATGCCGATGATGATAGCGACCTAAATAATTATTCCACTTAAATCCAGCATCTTGATCACCTGTCTCCCAATAACGAGAAGCAACCACACCATGTAACAATGACCGATAATGTAACACAGGAAGGTCAAACCCTGTGCCATTCCAAGAAACTAAATTAGGTGTATAACGTTGTACCCCTTCAAAAAAACGAAAAATAATTTCGGACTCTTTAGCATTTAAATCCCCTAAGGACCAAACTTTTACCCATTCAGATGTTGCTACCACTACTGAAATTGCAACAATCTGATGCAAGTGGTGCGGTAAAAATGAAGAAGCGCCTTGTGTTTGTAAAAGACGTCGCTCTGCCAACGCTTTTGCCACCTCTGAAGCAGAATGCTCTGTCAGATCAAGCAACCGACCGCCTCCAACAACATCGGGTATTGTTTCTAAATCATAAACCATAGTTATGCTCATTTATTCTCCTAATTTCTCACCTACTAGGTGGCGCCTCATGACATTTGACCATTGCACACTATCTTTTAACCCGGCACAATATGCCCATGAAATGGGGCATCAAACATCAAGTTTTACTACTCGCACTTGTACCAACCTTTATTGTCTCTACCCTTTTAGGTGCATATTTTACCAGTACACGTCTCCAAGACCTAAAAGAGACATTCCTCGAACGTGGAAAAGCAAATACCTTAAAGCTCGCTCAAGACGGCGAATATGAAGTCTTTTCCAACGATAAATCCAGGCTACAAAACCGAGCCATTACTACTTTAAATGAATTAGGCGCACAAAGTGTTAGTTTCTATACAACAACCGGAGAAGAAATTGCCAGTGCTGGCAATGCTGTTTTCCATTTTATAGTGCCTAGAGAACACACCACCATAATTGAATCATTGCCAACACCCGATCGCTCCATCGATTCTTCTAAATGGACAACCACTCACCGCATCAGTCCAGAATTTACAAGTAATCATCAAAACCACAAACTTTTGATTAAAGAAAATCCTAATACTATTGCATTTATTACGCCTATTAAAACCATTGAGGAACTTAATGATGTACACTCCGATCTTACCCATACAGAAAAATTGATTGGGTGGCTAAAAGTTGAGTTAGAAACCAAGTCTATAACTTTAGGCAAGCACCAAATTTTACTCCATTCTAGTATGATATTCTTACTAGGATTACTCTGTAGTGGAATATACGCCGTACACTTAGGGCGCAATGTAACACGTCCCATTTTAACACTTGCAGAAGCGGTTGAACGCATCAAAGGCGGAGAATTAAGCACGCGAGTAGAAATATCGAGTTACCGAGAATTAGAAATTTTAGCCTCTGGTGTTAATACTATGGCTTTATCTTTAAAAAATGCGCATGCGGAATTACAAAATAAAGTGGATCAAGCAACTTTAAGCCTTCGACGTACCCTAGAAACAATCGAAGTGCAAAATATCGAATTAGAAATTGCAAGAAGAGCGGCTGAAAATGCCAATAAAATTAAATCGGAATTTTTAGCAGACATGAGTCATGAAATTCGCACCCCCCTTAACGGTGTTATTGGATTTATTAATTTATTACAAAAAAGCGAATTGAACCAAAAACAACAAGATTATATTATCACTATTCAAAAATCTGCCAGTAATTTATTAGCCATTATTAATGATATTTTAGATTTTTCAAAAATCGAAGCTGGAAAATTACGAATAGAATATACTACCATGGATATCCGCGATTGCATTGATGAAGTCTTAAATTTGCTAGCACCCTATGCGCACGAAAAAAATATCGCCCTCGTTCCACTAATTTATTCCGATGTTCCTCCACTCGTTTTTGGAGATCCTTTACGCATCAAGCAGATTATTACCAATTTGGTCAATAATGCCATCAAGTTTACGGAACAAGGAAGCGTTATTATTCGTGTCATGCTTGAACACCAAACCAATTCTCAATTAACAATCCGTATTAATGTAAGTGATACTGGAGTTGGATTATCCATTGAAGAGCAAAAAATACTATTCCAAGCTTTCAATCAAGATAAAGCCGGCACTACCCGCAAATTTGGGGGCACTGGTCTTGGTTTGGTTATCTGTAAAAAACTTGTGGAACAAATGGGTGGAACAATTGGAGTTGAAAGTGAACCGCACAAAGGCTCAACCTTTTGGTTTACTTTTCAAGTATCTAAACATGAACCTAGCGATAAAACTAAAAAATCTTTAATTGAAGCTTCATCCCACTCTAATACAGAACCACTTAATACCAAGCAGATGGAAACAAGGCTTAATGTTTCTAATACTCTTCAATCAAAAAATTCAGATGTTTTTATCTTAGCAGTAGACGATAATCCCGAAAATTTGAAATTAATCACAGTCTTACTAGAAGATATGGACATTAAAGTGATGGCTGTAGAAAGTGCAGAAGAAGCCATAAAAGCAGTAGGCCAACAACATTTTGACTTGATCTTAATGGACATACGTATGCCTAAAATGGATGGCATAGAGGCTTCTCATATTATACGTAATTTAGAAGCTAATGCGCATCAAAAAGCAACTCCGATTATTGCCTTAACTGCCCATGCTTTAGCCAGCGAAAAAGAGGCGTTGCTAACAGCAGGCATCGATGACTACTTAGCCAAACCCATTGGAGAACTAGAGCTTAAAAAAATACTGCAAAAATGGATCCCAACACTGAGACTGGATACCCTCCCAACTAAAATTATCGACTGGGAACTGGGTAAAAAATTAGCAGGTGGACGATCCGAATTAGCCAAAGAATTTCTTAGAAAATTAATTGCTTCCTTACCACAAGATAAGGCGTACATTAACAAAGATTATGCAGAAAAAGATTGGGAAGCTTTGCGTAATCACGTACACAAATTACATGGAGCCTGTTGTTATTGCGGTGTCCCACAATTAAAAGAAGCCGCCAAAAACTTGGAAACAGCTGTTGCAAGTCATTCCTTAGATACTATGTATACTCACTTAGAAGCGCTTAATCTTGCAATTGACATGCTTTTAAAAGAAGCCATTTGACTCCTAAAAGGAGTCACACCTCATACAATTAAACATTAATAATCAATGCCAGTTAGAAAAAATTCATAAAAAACAAAAGGTTAACTACTTTTATTAAAAAAGAAAGTATTCTCTAACCCACAAGGATCTACCTTCTACAAAAGGCAGGTTCTTCAACGTGAACTACAATAAATTGTAATGAAATAAAAATATCTATTGGAATCTATAGATGGCAGAATTCCCAAAGGATCTACCCCAATTTACAAAACACTTTCTGCTACGATACAAAGGCTACCTCGCCACTATGATCTTTGTATTTATTTACGTTGCCTTAGATGCAACAATACAACCGTATGTTCTAAAGCTGTTTATTGACAGAGCCATTGGATCTTTTGGTCAAAAAGATTTCTTATCTGCCTGTATGTTACCGGGGGGGTTATTAATCATTTTATGTTTTACCATGAACTTGGCCTGGCGCATCAATAACTATGTATCACTAAAATCTTTACCAAAACTGAAATCAGATATTATCGGCGAAGCAGCAGATTATGTTCGAAAACATTCCTTTAATTTTCTGCAAGATAACTTAAGTGGTGCCCTTAGTAATAAAATAAGTGATTTAGCCAACAATACTGAGGCGCTTTTACTCACCGGCCGAGATCTCCTCAAACAATCTGTTACTATTATTAGCTGTGTTCTAATCGCCCTAGTTACACACCCTTATTTTTCAATATTATTTCTGACTTGGACAATCGTTTTCATTATTACCTCCACCATTATTTGCAAACACATCCAACCTTTTTCCACAAGCTATGCCGAAAGTCGCAGCAAAAGCTTTGGAAATATTGTTGATAGTCTTGTTAATGCAATTAACGTACTACGCTTTGCCCGAGAAGAATATGAAAAAGAATATCTTAAAAAATTACTCAATGACATGGTAGAGAAGGATACCACCTCACAGTGGAAATTCTTCCACTTTGGCTTGATTATGAGCGGCATGGCTCTTTCAATGCAAGTACTTACTGTCATACTTCTGTTGTATTTAGGATCGACGGGGCTTTTAACAGGTGGGGATTTTGCGTTTATTTTTCTGATATCTGTAAACATCACAAATCAAGCTTGGCTATTTACAGAAAATCTAATTAAGTATTCAGAACAACGAGGATTCTTTAATCAAGCTTTAGAACTACTCAGTACCCCTTATAATATCCTCGTAGAACCAAACGCGGCTAACCTAAAAGTAGATAAAGGAACCATTGTATTCACTCGAGTGAATTTTTATTATTCGAAATCACAAAAATTATTCGAAGATAATACCATTGTAATACATGGTGGTGAAAAAGTAGGCTTGGTAGGCCATACGGGCGGTGGCAAAACTACATTTGTAAATCTAATCATCCGACTTTTTGATGTGCAAAAAGGCGACATTTTAATAGATGGACAATCGATCCGCTCAGTTTCACTAAAAAGCTTAAGAGAAAATATTGCTTTTATTCCTCAAGACTCAATATTGTTCCACAGAAGTCTTATGGAAAATATTCGTTATGGAAAAATTACAGCAAGTGATGAAGAAGTCATTGAAGCAGCAAAAAAAGCACATGCAGATGAATTTATATCTAAAATGCATCAGGGTTATCACACTTTGGTAGGCGAAGGAGGCATTAAATTGTCGGGAGGACAACGACAACGCATTGTTATTGCACGCGCCATTTTAAAAAATGCACCTATTTTAATTCTTGATGAATCCACAAGTGCGCTGGATTCCTTTACAG
>CADEGZ010000022.1:0-11467 GCA_902827015.1 uncultured Pseudomonadota bacterium | reverse complement strand
CGTTATGCAATGAAAGGTAAAACGGTTATTGTAATTGCCCATAGACTTTCTACCATTCAATCTATGGATAGAATTATTGTTTTTCATCAAGGGCGTGTCATCGAAGAAGGGACCCACGAAGAACTTCTTGAAAGAGGACCTTTTTACCAAGAATTATGGAAAATCCAAAAGGGGCCCTCAGTATAAAGTTAGTTAGAATTATAAAATTATTTTACGCTACTATTGACACAAAAAATAAAACGTTTTAGCATGACCTTCGTTAAAGAACCAAGTTTTATTTTGCCTCAGTAACCTCTACTGAGGCGTTTTTTTATCCACTCAAAATAACAAAAGCCAAAGCATACTCTCGCTCATCTGATAAACTTAAATGACTTGTTTTAACTGCTTGGCGAGTAATTTCCGCTTGCGCATTTCCACTAAAACTTAAATAAGGCCGTCCTAAAGCATCATTGCTAACACCGATCTCAGTTAACAAAACACCTTGAGGGCGAAACCCAGTTCCTAATGCTTTTGCAACTGCTTCTTTTGCAGCGTATCGTTTTGCTAAAAACGCGACTGGATTGCGAGATTTTTGTAAAAATTCTAACTCGGACTTACTTAATATACGCCTGGCAAACAAAAATCCAAAGCGATCCCAAATAGATCGAATACGGGCCATTGAAACCATATCCGTACCAATACCAATAATATTCATAATAATTTTCGACTCTCTAAAGGTTTATTCCCTAAATGAATAGCCAAAGCTTCCCGCATTAATCGCTTAGCATCCCACAAAACAGTAAGATCATTTAACGCTTCCTGATGAAGCGCCAATAAGCTCTTACCCTTAAACAAAGACTTATTTCCACTTTGTGATTTAATTAAAATTGGACCTCGTTCAGGATCAAATGCATACATCTTATCTGATTCCACAAGATCACCTGTTTCCACTTCCCTTATTAATTGTAATTCATACCCTAATGCTTTTAGTAAGGACTTTTCAAAAACCCTTAAAACTTCTTGTTCCTTCTTTATTTTTAATTCATTTAATGCCTTACCATAACTCTGAAATAAAGCCTGGTGCGCATCCCAACGATGTAACAAACGCATTAACAATTCATTTAAATAAAAAGCACTTACCAATGCTCGCCCATTCAACAGTATAACCATTCCACCAGCATCAAAATCTTTTAAAGTTAATAATTCTCCACGTCCTACACAAGACAGGAGTAAAGGTACAAAAGGTTGTAATAAACCACGCGATTTTGCTTTTGGCTTTCGCACCCCCTTCGCAATTATCCCGATTCGCCCATAATCTGAGGTAAATACTTCCAATAAGAGGCTTGTCTCACGATAAGGCCTCGTATGTAAAATGTAAGCGGGCTGAAACTCAATACGCTGCATCATAGACTTTTAAGTTTTAACTAATCAGATGGATCATACAAACCAAAACTCCTAAGCGCTTGTTTGTCATCAGACCATCCCCCTCGCACTTTAACCCATAATTTTAAGTGAATTTTCTTATGTAATAATTTCTCGATGTCTGCTCTTGCACGACACCCTATTTCTTTAATTCTTTCACCGTTTTTGCCAATTACAATGGGTTTTTGCCCTTCTTGTTCAACCCAAATAATCGCGCTAATTAATGGAACAATATTTTGTTGATAAGCCTCAATTTCAACAGTGGTTGCATAAGGTAACTCCTCGCCAAGACTACGAATAATTTTTTCTCGAATTGCTTCAGCTATCCTAAAATGTATTGAGCGATCAGTTATTTGATTTTCTGGAAAATAATGAGGGTTTTTTGGTAAATAAGTCACAACTTTTTGTTCCAACACTTCCAAATTTGTCCCTCGTTTGGCAGAAATTGGAATAATATCTGAAAAATTGAATTTTTCAGATAACATTTTTAAGTATGGCAAAATCCTGCTTTTTTCTAAAACCGCATCAGACTTATTAATTGCTAAAATAACTGGACATTTAATCTGTGATAAAATATCTAATACCCTTTGATCTTCTTCAGTCCACTTTAAACTCTCAACCATAAAAATAACGACATCTACATCCACTAAGGCTAAGCGAGCCTCCTTATTCATATATCGATTCAAGGCACGCATTTTACCCACATGCATGCCTGGAGTATCAACATAAATAACCTGAGCAATTCCGATTGTTTTAACGCCTAATATCCGATGCCTAGTTGTCTGAGGTTTTCTAGAAGTAATGCTTAATTTTTCGCCCAAAATACGGTTTAAAAGACTCGATTTTCCAACATTCGGCCGGCCAACGATGGCAACAAATCCACAAACGGTCTTAAGTTCTTGCTGAGGCATTTAATACCTTTAATGCGGCTTCTGCTGCGTTTTGCTCTGCTTTACGACGACTAGAGGCTCTACCTACCACCGGCGATTCCAACAGAGAAATTAAGCAATTTACCTGAAATATGGGGTTATGTGGATCTCCTAAAATTTCTACAACTTGGTATTCTGGTAAAGGTAAATGTCGGGCTTGCAAATATTCCTGCAACTGTGTTTTGGCATCTTTTTGTAATGCATTGGGAACCAACGCATCTAAACGATTCTCGTACCATTCTAATATGCGGGCATAACAAACTTCTATATTTGCATCTAAACAAATAGCCCCAATAATAGCCTCTAGTGCATCTGCTAAAATAGATTCTCGCTGATGACCTCCACTTTTTTGTTCCCCCAACCCTAGGCTTAAATACTGCCCTATTCCTAAATCGCGCGCCACTTCAGCAACCGTTTCCCCTCTCACCAATATTGCTCGTAAACGTGTTAAATCTCCCTCACGCGCTTTAGGAAAACGACGATATAATTCCGTTGCAATAACAAAATTCAAAACAGAGTCTCCTAAGAATTCCAATCGTTCATTATTCGTTCCACTACTTGAACGATGAGTAATTGCAGCACATAAAAGCTTAATATCCAAAAAATTATATTTTAAAATTTTTGCAAGCTTGTGTGCCTTTTCCTCTGCGCTATTACCCATAATGATTCTCTTAATGAATACGAGTTCCCAGGCGATTCCAACGAATTTTATCAATACCTCCTTGGCTTTCGGTATCCCAGCTCATCCAAATAGCAAAAGCACGACCTTGAATATCCTCATCTTTTACAAATCCCCACACACGACTGTCTTCACTGTTATCACGATTGTCTCCCATTACAAAATAGCAATTAGGAGGAACAACAACGTCATCATAACGATAAAAACGCTCATTGTGCATTAAATCAGGGTGAACAAAAATTTTATGTTGCACTGTTTCTAAATATTCTTTTAATTCTCTCACAGGAAAAATGCTACCTTGCGCATTAGAATCCGTTTTTTCTGTCTCAAATTCTTGTTTAATAGGCTTACCGTTAATAGTAAGCATTTTATCTTTATAGCGGATGCGATCGTTTGGCAAACCTATAACCCGCTTAATCATGTCAATCGATTCTCCACTTTGCTTAACATGTTTAAATACAATAACATCACCACGCTTTGGCTCACTAATATTCAAAATTTTATACCCCAACACCGGAACTCTTAATCCATAATCATACTTATTAACCACAATAAAATCGCCTTCTAATAAGGTAGGCTTCATGGAACCAGAAGGAATACGAAAAGGTTCTGCTAAAAATGAACGTAATATAAAAACAATCAAAAGAATTGGGAAAAAAGAGCGGGCATATTCCACCCACCATGGTTCTCTAACTTTTCGACCAGAATCAGGCAATATTGTCATTATCCGATGATGGCGCAAAAATAAAGCATCTACCGCCCAAATAACGCCAGTTACTGTTGTAGCAGTCAACAAAATTTCAGAAAATCTCATTTCTTATCCTTATCTACTTTTAAAATGGCTAAAAAGGCATCTTGTGGAATTTCCACCTTGCCGACCTGTTTCATGCGTTTTTTACCCGCCTTCTGCTTCTCTAACAATTTACGTTTCCGAGAAACATCTCCTCCATAACATTTAGCAGTAACATTCTTCCGTAAGGCTTTAACGGTTGAACGTGCAATAATATGCGCCCCAATAGCTGCCTGAATAGCAATATCAAACATCTGTCTTGGAATGATGTCTTGTAATTTATCCGTTAACTCACGGCCTCTTTGATACGCCTTGTCTTTATGTACTATCCAGGCCAAAGCATCCACTTTTTCACTATTAATTAAAATATCAAGCTTTACTAAATCGGCCGCCTGAAAACGCACAAAATGATAATCTAAAGAAGCAAAACCTCGGCTAACAGATTTTAATCTATCAAAAAAATCTAACACCACTTCATTCATCGGCAATTCATAAGTTAAAGAAATTTGATTACCTAAATACATAAGCTTAGTTTGTACCCCTCGCTTTTCAGTACACAAGGTAATAACATTCCCCAAATAAGTTTGAGGCACAAGGATATTCGCCTCAACAATGGGCTCTCTCATCTCTTCAACGGTAGAAGGATCGGGTAACTTTGCAGGATTATCAACATTCAAAATTTCACCTTTTCGTGTTTTAATTTCAAATACGACGGTGGGTGCGGTGGTGATGAGATTTAAATGATATTCTCTTTCTAAACGCTCCTGCACAATTTCCATATGCAAAAGACCTAAAAATCCACAACGAAATCCAAAACCCAAAGCATGCGATACCTCAGGCTCATAAAATAAAGAAGAGTCATTTAATTTAAGCTTAGCTAAAGCTTCTCGAAAATTTTCATAATCTTCCGCGTCTACTGGAAACAACCCTGCATATACTTTCGGTTGGCATAAAAGAAACCCAGGTAAAGAAGAAGTCGCAGGGCGGTTTGCCAAAGTAATGGTATCTCCAACAGGTGCCCCATTAATTTCCTTAATCCCAGCAATAACAAAACCAACTTCTCCACACTCTAATGCTTCTTTTTTAACTCTTTTGGGTGTAAAAATACCGACTTCATCCACACCATGAACTTTACCGGTAGACATCACCAACATTTTATCATTTGCCCGCAGAACACCATTTTTAATACGAACTAATGAAACAACACCCAAATAACTATCAAACCACGAATCAATAATTAAAGCTTGTAATGGTGCATTTAAATCCCCAATGGGCGGCGGTACTTTTTCTACCAATTGCTCTAATAAATCAACAACACCTACCCCGCTCTTAGCACTGATCCGCAAAGCGTCTTTTGCGTCAAGACCAATAATTTCCTCTATTTCTTGTATAACTCGTTCAGGCTCAACTTGGGGCAGATCAATTTTATTAAGTACAGGGATAACTTCTAAACCTTGTTCTAAGGCAGTGTAACAATTCGCAACGGTTTGCGCTTCAACACCTTGAGCTGCATCAACAATCAATAAAGCTCCTTCGCAAGCTGCAAGTGAACGAGAAACTTCATAAGCAAAATCCACATGACCAGGCGTATCAATAAGATTTAGTTGGTAAACTTGCCCGCTCTTGGATTTAAAATTTAAAGTAACGCACTGGGCTTTAATGGTAATACCGCGTTCCCGCTCTAATTCCATAGAATCTAAAACTTGATTGGACATTTCTCGTTCAGAGAGACCTCCACAAATTTGAATAAAACGATCTGCAAGAGTAGACTTGCCATGATCAATATGAGCAATAATGGAAAAATTTCTAATGTATTTCATGTTAACAAGTTGCTTCCAACACCCGCAAAAAAATCCGTCTACCCTTCAATTAAGGTGTTGATTTTACCTTATTTTCAACTAACATGCATTAGCCGTTGATTTATAAATAAAACTAACTATAAAATTTGGCCATATGGCTACTGATAAAAACCTGGTTAATTATGAAATAGGAGTGTTGATTTTTTTTAAGCGCCCACAAACAAAGGCAAAATACCTGTTTTACGCATTAAGTCCAATAAATTACGATAAGAAGTTACCTCAAATTTCTTTCTAATACTATCTCTAAACACTTGGATGGTTTTTACAGAAAGTCCACCCAATTGTCTTGCCGTTTCTTTAATAGAATACCCTTTTACCCAAAAATTTAAACATTCCACTTCTCGCCGTGTAAGACGTGCCCCAGTTTTTTTTGCAATTGAAAATAGCAAATCTGATATTTCTTTATCATAATTTTCATGATTCAAAAGTACCGCATGCGAAGGAAATGCGTTGGTTACAAATAGTGATTGTTCTATATTCGAATATAAAACTTGGGGAATGTTGGTAAAGCTATGATACTGCGTAATTAATCCTTGGTTTATTTCTCCAAAGACAATTCCATGAAAAAACAACTTTTTCCCGGTGGGTTTAATATTAAGGATGGTTCCTTTGTGCTCCGCAGAAGCCGACCATTTATAAGTAACTCTATTTTCTTGTTGTACAATTTCTTCTAAAGTTAATGCTAAATCTGGGAAAGCGTTAAAGGTATCTTTAACGCTTTCCTTAAATGCTTCTAGACCTTTGCCCACTAAAAACGTGGTTCGAATGTCTGCAGAAGGCGAAAGATATTTATCAATAACTTCAACTTTCTTCTCGTTCCAAAGTGGTAAAATAAAACCACGAGTTAACTCATCTGTACTTATAGAATCAGTACTCATAATTCAACAATCTCCTACCATTTGTCTACTTTTAGGCAACAGAGACGGCTCTTCCAAATAATCGCGGAAAAGCAGCTTTATACCATGGTGTATTCGTTTGCTTCTCTGCGACTCCTAGCTCAGGCGTTATTGCAGCCTTATTCGCTTCTTCTGCAACTCCCAGTTCAGGTGTTACTAAAATCTGAGCTGTTCTCTCTTTGTGTTTTTCAAAACCAAACAACATTCCTGCCGCCTGATGAATTTTATTTAACCACCACGATTTTTTACTAAGTTCAGCGTGAGCTTGTTTTTGCCCTTCTAAAGTAGCATTAGACAGCTGTTGGTAACGAACTTCCATTGGTTGTTTACAAAGATGCGTAGTGTGCGCGCCCACAGTGTCTCGTACACCCAATGCTGCAGCACCTCCCACAGTTGCCGCAGCAACTAAAGTACCTACAGGACCCGCTACAGCACCTGCTACAACCGTGGTTGTAACTGCCATAGGCAAACTAACAATATTACGATGTCCATAGCCAATCTGTGCTTTTAAAACATCTACTTTAGCGTGACTAGGAGGAACGTTACTTAAAACATGTCCTTCCCCAGTTTGTTGAACGCCATCTCCATCCACATGCTGGTTGTAGCTTTCAATTTGTACCGATGTTTGCTCAATAGCACGTTTTTGGGCAAGGAAAGCCGCTAAATCTGCACTTCTTTTTTCAGTTGTTTCAGGAACACCACCAGCATTACAATCAAAAAGGCGTAACCTTTTAATAGTATCAAAGTAATTACGTTTTTCAGCTGGAATATTTCCATCTACATCTGTTAAGCCATTATTTTGGCTGATCGCTTCCATCATGGCAGTTAAACAATTTTGTGCATCTGCACCACCTAAGCTGTGTCCCGCAATACTAATATTAATAGGATTTAACAAAGGACTGTGCTCTGTGTTAAATGTTTTAATGGCGTTGTTGATTTGCTGAAGGATAGCATCTCGATTGCGTGCAAAGCTAATTGAACCCGGGCCACCTAACTCTAAGTCTCTTGCAACACTTGCAGCACATTTGGTCCCTCTAAAAATAACTTTAATATCTGGGGTAGTATTTTCATCCACAGAAGTAGGAACTAAAATATAGCCCACCAAACCAGTATTATCGACTTCTAAACGAGTGCAATGGTATTCACGATATGAGCCATCATCTTCCAACACTCGTTGAGTAGGAACGGTAGTAAGATCTTGATAAGCCAAATGATGTGCTAAAAATTCACCATTAGCATATTTCTGAAGATGCCTACGCTCAGCTTCTACTTGAGCTCGATGGGATGAGCTATCTAATTCGAACCATTCATCTTCTCGTTCTTTTAATTCGAAATTTTCGAAATCGGACTGAATGCCGCTACCATCGCTGGTTAATCGCACCCAGTTCTTAAAAAGGATTGTGGCATCAGGCCGCTCATTCATTTGTTCCGTATTGGGTGCAGTCATTTTGTCAAGCTCCTCAAACTTATATATTTAGTCTTTAGATTGTTATGCTTAGCTAAAAACTTTTCTACCCTTACAATCTAGGTAAAAATTTTCTTATCTTAACATAAAGCTCTTCTAAAAGAAAGTTACTTACTAACTAATATCAATAAGAATTATATTAAGGAGAACCTTAATAGTTCACAATAAGGAAAATTCCGTATTGCATATACAAACAAATACTTATTTAAAAAAGAAATGGAAGAAGAATGGGTTAAGGTTAAAAATAATACAAAACTACTGGCCCAATAAAGGTTGTACACTTTTATCGATCGCAACACGTGCACGGAAAATACGAGAACGTACAGTCCCCACAGGACAGTGCATAATATCGGCAATTTCTTCGTAAGACAATCCTTCTACTTCACGCAACATAATTGCTGTTCGTAAGTCTTTAGGTAGGTGTTCAATTGTATCGTAAACAATGTGTTCAATTTCATCACGCATCATTAAACGCTCAGGCGTTCCTGTTTCTTTAGGACTATTTTTCATAATAAATCTTTCCATGTCTGTAACTGCAAAGTCAATATCTGGAAGCCTACGGCCTTGCAAAATAATATAATTTTTGGAGGTATTAATCGCAATTCGATATAACCAAGTATAAAACGAGCTATCTCCCCTAAATTTATTTAGAGCCCGATAAGCTTTAATAAACACTTCCTGGCTAACGTCCATTGTTTCATTGGGATCTTTTACAAAACGGGAGACTATCTTAAAAACGCGTGATTGATAACGCCTGACTAATGTACCAAAAGCTCTAGAATCGCCTTTTTTGGTGGCTTCAATTAATTGTAGATCCACCTGATTCTCTTGTTCTTGCATTTGGACCGGCCTCCTATCATTCAAAATTACCAGTCCTTTTGGCAATGCCTCGTGTATTACTTTTAGTTTAGTTAAATAAAAAACTTATTTCAATAATACAAATTAGAACAAAAATTGACGCATATACTCAAAGCACTTCAAGTTGCAGGGTATGTACCCTTTTCGCTTTTCAAAATGCTTTGGGTATATCCACTAACATTTATGATCGTGGTTCATTTAAACGAGCACACAAAATTCGATATTGAAAAGATTTTAATGCATCTGCAGGGATCACAATACTTTGTGTTCGAGTACTAAAATCAAAACGTAAAACCAAAATCCACACACTTTTAAAGCTATCATGTTTAAGCCATCCTCTCGCACAGCGACCATTCTTAGTTTGACATCCCCAACGCCCTTTAGGATCTTGCCAAATACAAGTAATAGCATTCTTAGAGGTTCGTCTAATATGCAAAACCCATATTTGTTGAAAACGCCAAATTAAAAGCATTAAGCCTAAGATTTTAAAAAAGTAAGAAATTGGCAGACTTAACAAAATAGTAATAGTACTTAAGTAAACAACCCCTACAAATATTGCAAAAATTTTAGAAGTTCCTAGTGAAAACTCCACCCTCTCCATTTATACTCAAAGCCGCTGTTCACGAATGGATTGGATTATCTTCTGCAAAGCAAGCACTTCGGGTTGCTCTTGCCCAATTAACCAACTATATAACGTTTGATCAGGAAAAGTAAGTAATTCCACAAAATCTTTTTTTTGTTCTAGAGGTAACGCTTCGTAAACTTTATCAAAAAAGGATAAAAGCAGAATATCGAGTTCTAACATTCCACGACGACATTGCCAACGAATGCGCGATGCTTCCGGAAGTGGTAAAAATACATCCATATACAACATTTACCTAAAAAATAAAAAAATATGATATGCTAACTTTTTGAAAAAAGAAATAAGATCTTAAGCGGATATATGAATATGACATCTCTCTTTAAAACCTTAATAATTGATCTTTCGTCTACTTATGGCTTTATTGCGGTTTCAGGAAAAGATGCACAAAAATTTCTGCAAGGTCAACTAACTTCTGATATTCGCCAAATTACTGCGACCACCCATGGGCTCACCGCTTATTGTAACCTAAAAGGTCGTATACGAGCGTTATTTAAGATATTTTTTCACGAAGAATGTTACTATCTTCAATGTCCACTTTCTATTTTATCAAATACTTTAAGCACACTTCAAAAATATGCTCGTTTTTCAAAAGTAGAATTACAAGATATGAGCCATCAATGGCATTCTATTGGTATTAGTATTCAACCTATGAATCCTAGCACCTCAAAAGAAGCACTTTTTTCCTACATTACAGAACAAAATGTTCTAAAAGAATTTTTATGTACTTCAAACAAAAAAGAAATACTCCCTGCTGGCCAATTAACACAACCCCACGAGAATTTTCTTGTTTTATCCTTACCTGATCTTTACGCAAGATTTGAGATCTTAGGTTCACTTTCATCAATTGAAGCACTACAAAAAAGCTTATCTAACCACATAATAGAAGCTTCAACACCAAAGGAAAATAGTCTAAAAAAGAAATCTTCAAACGACTTGAATAACTTTTATTATACCGGCGACTTTGAAGCTTGGAAACTTTTAGATATAAAAACAGGGATCCCTGAAATTTGGCCACAAACAGTTGAAAAGTTTTTGCCACATTCTTTGAATCTGCCTGCCTTAGGTGCAGTAAGTTTTAATAAGGGTTGTTATTGCGGCCAAGAAATCATTGCAAGAATGGAACATCGCGCTAATCTTAAACGACATATGTTTCGCGCTGTTTTAGTCGGAAGCCATAAAATTCCTCTACCAGGCACCCTTTTAAAATCTAACGATTTTATAGAAGAAAATGTAGGCATGGTAATTATGGCAAGCCAAGCTGATCCTAAAACTATAGAGATATTAATTGAAACGCAAGACTTATACACAGCGCAATCACATAGCCTTTTTATAACCATAGGAAACCAGGATTTTCCTCTTGCCATTGCACAAAAAATCATGGCTGAACCAAAAATCTGATTTTTTCTGCAAAAAATTTGCAGCCCAGCTACTAGGAATTACTCGGTCTTGTTGAAGAAGAAGGTCCTTCAGGATCACCACTAGAGGAGGGAGATCTCGTTGTTGAAGTACTAATAGGTGTTACCGAACCATGTGCTAGCAATCTACAAATTTCACCATGCCCTGCTTGACTGGCGTATTGCGCTGCAGTAAGGCCTGAATCACTCATCCATGCGCGGTCGGCACCATATTGAAGCAATAATCTAATAATGTCCGCATTACCTTGATGTGCAGCAATCTGTAAAGCCGTGTGGTGCCCATTACTATTTACTACATTGGGGTTCGCTCCACCTGCCAACAAATCACGTGTAAGTCCTACATCGTTATTTAAAGCGGCACGATGTAATTGAGCATAACCTTCACTGTCCAATGCATTAATACCGAGTTGAATAGAAGAAGGCTGTTGGCTAGATCCACCAAGTCTTCGTTGATACACCTCCTCAACACTCGTACGGAAGGGAGATGCACTAGGGTTCTCACTTAACCATCTTGGTAAGGCAGAAAGTTCTT
>CADEGZ010000021.1:21318-24837 GCA_902827015.1 uncultured Pseudomonadota bacterium | reverse complement strand
AAGTTAACTTTTATAGCACAAATGGACAGAGTAGTGACACCCATCCTCTATGGATTTGCATAGGTAAGGTGGCTTTTGGAAGTTCTACTACGTGATAATTACATTTGACAGAAATTCGAACAATTAACGCTTGTTTGCTGCTCTACTTCCATTAATCTTCTAGTAATAGAATACTTCTAATTTCATATCAACCTCCAAATTAATTTTTAAAATTGGATCAAATAAATTGATCTGTATATGCACTTTCTCATACTTTTTAAAAAAAATTTTACTTATTTTTTTCTTGCTCAATCAACCAAACTTTATTTAGATAATCTTTACCAAAACGCGCAAGATAATTCTGATAACTTCCATGAAAATCTGTTATTCCATTTTCTGTTAAGGCTAAGATCCGTGTTGCAATGCCAGACACGAAGTGTCTATCGTGACTTACAAATATCACAGTCCCCTCAAATTGACGCAACGCTAATGCCAATGCTTCCCGCGATTCCAAATCCAAATGATTGGTAGGCTCATCTAAAATTAAAATATTTGCATGTTCTAATATCATATTTGCAAATAAAAGCCGGGCCGATTCACCACCACTTAAGGTCGCAATGGGTTTATGAACATCGTCTTGCGTTAATAAAACTTGGCCTAAGGCCTTGCGAATATTATCAAAAGTTGAATCACTCTCTCTTTCGTGTTGCAGCCAATCTAATACGCTAATATTGTGATTTAAAGTTTCATGGTGATCTTGAGCAAAATAGGAAATATGAGTTTCATAGCCCCATTCATAATGGCCTTGATCGGCTTTATATTTCCCCAGAACAATCTTTAATAAAGTAGACTTACCTATTCCATTATGACCAATAATTGCAATTTTTTCGCCTCGGTTAATTGAGAATGTTACATTTTTTAAAACAGTTTTTGCCTCAAAGCTTTTAGATAGTTTTTCAACCGTCAATACGCTCTTACCAGAAGGTCGTTTTTGCTTAAATATAAAATTAGGACTGATTCTGGAAGATTTTTTAATATCCGGGAGTTCTAAACGATCAATCATTTTCTCTCTAGAGATCGCTTGCTTTGAGCGACTTGCGCTGGCCTTAAAACGTTCCACAAAAACCCGCATGTGCGCAATTTTGTTTTCTAAATATTGACGTTCACTTAATTTTTGCTCTACTCTAAGTTTTTTCTCTTCCATGAAATGATCATAATTACCCACATACTCCCGAATTTCTCCATAGTCAATATCCAAAACATGTGTTGATAGATTATTTAAAAACCCTTGATCATGCGAAATAAATAATAAAACACCTTTAAATTGTGCTTCCAAATAATTTTCTAACCAAGCGATACTCATAATATCCAAATGATTAGTAGGCTCGTCCAATAATAAAATATCTGGCTCTTCAAAAAGTGCTTGTGCCAATAACACTCGCAGCTTAAAACCCCCAGATAACGCATTTAAGGGTTTTGAGTGATAACTTTGTTCCACACCTAACCCAACTAACAAAGTCTTTGCAAAAGTATCGGCAGTATATCCTTGTTGATGAAAAATAATCTCCTCTAATTCGGCCAATCGAAGTCCAACTTTTTCATCAAATGTATTGGCCAACAATAAGGCTTCTTTTTCTTGCAATGCCTCCCAAAGCTTATACTTTCCTTGTAAAACAACTTCTACAACTGTATTTTTTTCATAACGAAATTGGTCTTGTTTTAAAAAACCAACACTCGCTTTTTTAGACACAATAATTTCACCCAAACTGGGCGTATCATCCCCTGCCAATAATCGCAAAAACGTAGACTTACCAGTACCATTGGCTCCTACAAGGGCATAGCGATTTCCTTTTAGAAGGTTTAAATTAACCTCATCAAACAGTAACCGGGCTCCATAATGCATTGAAACTTGGTTAATAGAAATCATGACAAACCCACTTTAGATATATTTATACAAAGGGTTAGATTTTAACAGTTATTGCCAAAAATTCCAAATAAGGCTTATTAGGATCCCTAAAGGGGCTATAAAACGAATCAAAAATTGCCAAATCTTAAAAAAGAAATAACTCTCTAAATGCAAGGCATCTTTAGCTACTTTGGGATCTAATACCCACCCAGCAAATAAAGCAAAACCTAAACCCCCTACGGGTAAAATAATATTGGTGGTGAGATCTGCCATGGCATCGAAAAGACTGAAACGGCCCAATATTCGAACATCTTGCCAAAGGTTGAATGATAATAAAGCCAATAAGCCTAGGGTCCAGCAAATCATTCCCACAATAAAGGATGCTTCTTTACGGGTAAATCTTGAACGTTCTACTAATAAAACTACCAAAGGTTCCGCCATTGAAATAGAAGATGCCCAGGCAGCAAACCACAACAATAAAAAAAACAATCCACCAACCCAAAGGCCTGCTGGCATTTTTGCAAAGGCGATTGGTAAAACCTTAAACATTAATCCTGCGCCACCTGCAGGAGGGAGATCATAGGCAAAAACAATAGAAAAAATTGCCAACCCTGCAATTAAAGCCACCAAGACATCTAAAATCGCAACAATACAAACACTTGAACCAATACGGGTATCTTTGGGTAAATAAGCACCATAAACCAACATAGCGCCTGCTCCTAAGGCTAAAGTAAAAAAAGCATGGCCCAATGCATAAAGTGTGGTCGAAGCATTAACTGCGGAAAGCTTAGGCGCCAAAAGAAAAGTAAATGCCGCTTTTAGGTTACCTATGCTTAGGCTATAAATCATTAATACTAAAAGTACCAAGAACAAGCCAGGCATCAAAATCTTGAGTGCGCGCTCTAAGCCTTTTCTAACTCCACAAGCAACGACTCCCAAAGTCAATAACATAAAAAGACTATGCCACGCCAATAAATTAAATGGATCGGCTAAAAAATCGTTCCAGAAAATTTGCACAGCCAGTGCTGAATCTAGGCCTTTAAGTCCTCCACTCCAAATTTTAATGAGATAACCAATAGACCAACCCGCAATGACGCTATAAAAAGATAAAACTAAGGTTAGCCCCAAAGCACCCCACCACCCCAACCACTGCCAATATACCCCTCGCTTAGTATGTAAAGCCAATTTTTTTAAAGTATTTACAGGGTTCTCCCGCCCTAAACGACCAATCAAAATTTCAGCCATTAGGGTTGGAACCCCAATCAATGCAACAAAAAACAAATATAATGCAACAAAAACACCCCCACCATTTTCTCCTGCCATATATGGAAATTTCCAAATATTGCCAAGACCCACAGCAGCACCTGTAGCTGCCATAATAAAAGCAAAACGAGAGGACCAGCGCGATTTCATCAGATAAAAACCTCAGTTGGGTATTTCATGAATATAATTCCACATTTCTAAGAGTTCTTGTTTAAAACTTCCAGATAAAATTGGGAAACGACACCAAGTTTTAGGATCTACACTTTCTTCATCCAAATGAAAAGAAGGTGCTAGGCGTTCTCTTTTCCACTGATTATGTGCAAAATGTACAAAAAATCGCTCAATATTCGTTGCCAAAATATTCATTGATT
>CADEGZ010000021.1:17583-21308 GCA_902827015.1 uncultured Pseudomonadota bacterium | reverse complement strand
AAAGCATCAAGATTTCTAATGGTGAATATTTATTTCGTACAAATAACTGTTCGATAGTATCTAACCAAACATAAGGCATGAGATCGCTTTCATCGGTTTGCAATTGAGCAAGCGGGCGTAACTCGGCAGTTGGTTTTTGCTGATTTACTTCTCGCAATGCCACGATAGGTGCAACGCCTAGGAAATTTTTTGTTTCCAACCATTGCAACCATTGCAAGATAAAACTTTTATCAATGCCTGCTAAAGGACTTAATCCCCCACAAGTATCTCCATCCATGGTTGCATAGCCAACGCTCGCTTCCGAACGATTACTAGTTGATAATAATATAAATTGCTTTACATTGGCCACCATCCAAGCACTCGGGCCTCGAACCCTCGCTTGAATATTTTGCAAGGCAACATCGTCATCGCTCCAATTCAGTGGTCGACTAATAATAGATTGAACAAGTTGACAATAATTTTCCACCAAAGAATCGACCGAAACTTTAAACAAAGGGATTCCTAAAGATTGGGTTAATAAATGTGCAGCATGCCAGGTTTTCTCACTATTATTTTGGGTTTTTTGATAAAGACAATACAAAATTTTTTCCAAATAAAATCTTTCTCCCATATTTTTCTTAAAATTTGTATTGGAAAAAATATAAGCTATTTTTTTTTGAAATTGTGATTCCCCCAATTCTTGTATAGATAAGTAAACCATTAAATATACCAAACAAGCGCAAGCGGCAGAATCTGCACCCCCACTTAAATTTAAGACAAACCCTAATGATCGGCTCTTACGTAAATAATCTAATAATCCTAAAGCAACCGCTAAGCCAAATTCTTCTTCTTTAAGGAGTTTCCGGGCAACAGATGGATTATTACACGCAATTCCCACAACAACCCTAAAAGGAATATAAACTATTCCTTCTTCATTAAATTCTCTACTTTTCTTCCTTTTTAACCGCAAACTTTGAATATCAACCAACGCCGTGGTAAGTTTCCTATCGCTAAAAGAAAAACGCGCGCCTTCGGCTATCCACTCATGACCTGCAGCAATTAAAGTATCACCATCGTAAATAAGCCTACCCGCTTCATTTCCAAGCAAATTTGCATAAATATAAGCTACCATAAACCGCTTAGCGCCTTCTTGAATAAAGCGCTTGCGGATCTCTGCCTTACCAAAAGAAAAATGGCTTGCACTCGGATTTAAAATAAGATCAACATTTCTCTTTGCAAGATTAATCCCTGTACGCGCTGTTACCCAAGCATCTTCACAAATTTCAAACCCGATGCGAATTCCACCACAATCAAAAACTAAATCGCCAAAAGGATATTTTTTTTTATCAATAACAATATGCGTTATTACATTAGCAGGCCAAGCTTTAAACCATCGCGATTCATAATAAACACCAGAATTAGCCAAATGCTGTTTAGCAACAAAACCCACAATTTTACCATTTGCCATTAAACAAGCTGTATTGTATAAAGTATTTTTATAAAAAATAGGGAGCCCTACTGTAACAATGATATCCGTGGTTGCAGCTGCCAACTCTTTTAAAACATCCAAAGCTTTTTTGATTGTATCCATGGAAAAAAACATATCTTCACAACCATATCCGGTAACACAAAGCTCTGGACAACATAAAACCATAACCTTGGCCTCTCGTGCTTCATGAATGGCGCTTAGAATGTTAGCGCTATTATGTTCCCAATCCAATGGAGTTTGATTTAAACTTACCGATGCCACTTTAATAGAGCGCAATTTAACCAACTCCTTCAAAAATAACCGGATATCGTACAGACGGTTTTAAAGCTTTAAACTCGAGAGGAAATTTTTGTAGCTGCTCTAAAGTGCGCTCGCGAATTTCAGATAATTTAGGAGATTGGTATACCAATTTTCCTTCATGAAATATTGGAACCAAAAGTTCTTCATATGCCCCTTGTTGTTCCAAACTCGATGTTAAATTTGGGTTATTGCGATCGTAAACAATATCGTGCACAAAAACATTATTTGAAAAAAACCGTCGTACATTATAGATCCCAGGGATCATTTTTTTGCCAAGATCTTCCGTTATTTTAGCCTTATACTGCCATTGGCCTTTATCATCTTCTATAGCAACCAATTTATATACCCCTCCTAGCGCAGGTTGATCGTAGGCAGTAACCAATCGAGTTCCAACTCCCCAACGGGAAATTTTAGCGCCTTTTTCTTTGAGTTCAGTAATAACATACTCATCTAAGTCACTGCTGCCAATGATCTCCGTTGTTTCTAAACCTGCTTCATCCAATAACTGACGGGCTATAATACTTAAAGCTGCCAAATCTCCTGAATCAAGACGAACCCCTAACAGGTGACATCCCTGTTTTTTTAATTTTAAAGCGATTTGTATAGCATTTTTAATACCTTGTACAGTATTATAAGTATCTACCAAAAAGACACAATTGTTAGGCATTACTTTAGCATAAGCTCCAAACGCTTCTATTTCGTTTTCAAAGACCATTACCCAACTGTGTGCATGTGTTCCAATCAATGGGATCCCAAAATATTGTCCCGCAAGCACATTGGAAGTAGCCGATACCCCTCCTATAAAAGCGGCACGACTTGCCGTTAATGCCCCATTTTCCCCTTGTGCGCGTCGTAAACCAAATTCCAGTATGGGATCTCCTTTGGCAGCATAACAAACACGCGCTGCCTTAGTGGCAACCAAGGTAGGAAAATTAATTAAATTTAACAGTGCTGTTTCTAATAGCTGACATTCCCACAAAGGCCCTTCTACTCGTAATAAAGGCTCTCTAGGAAAAACTAAAGTCCCCTCTAAAACAGCCTCAATATGTACAGTTAAGCGCAAATTTAATAAAGCTTGCAAAAAATCTGCTTGAAATAGTGGTTTTTTATCGTAACCCTGTAAAGTCGCAAGATAAGCCACATCGGCTTCTTTAAAAGAAAAATTCGGTATTGCGCTTAAAACTGAAGCTAATCCACAACACACCGTATAGCCACCCTGAAAGGGAGCCTCCCTAAAAAATAGGTCAAATATTGCCCGTTTTTGATGCTTGCCTAATTTCCAATACCCTTGCGCCATGGTTAATTGGTAAAGATCGGTTAGCATTGCAAAGGAATGTAACATATTGTATGGTCAACTCTTATCCAAAATGACACTGTGTCAGTGTCATACTAAGCTCTAGTTACGTCAAGGCATCCAGAGAATTTAAGCTAGGAGGACAACATGCAATTAAGGAATACTGAATCCCACTTTGGAGCCATTACCCAACTATTCCACTGGGGTATTGCGATTCTTATCTTTGTCCAATACTACCTTATCTATTGGAAGGAATGGGTATTGCCCCCAAAATCGCCCTTAGCCAGTTTTTATATTAGTGGCTTACATAAACCAATTGGGATTGTCGTTTTATTCCTAGCTTTCCTTGCCGTGTTTTGGAGAATGTCTAACCCTCGCCCTGCCTTTCCAACGACAATGGTTAATTGGGAAAAGCACACTGCACGTTTAACACATAGCCTTTTAGCACTTTCTTTATTTATCATGCCCATCAGTGGCCTTATTATGTCTACTGCAGCAGGGTACCCGCCCAACTTTTTCGGATTATACCAATTCCCGGCATTTATAGCGCCTAATAAAACGTTATCTCATGTGTTTTTTGATATCCACGCCATTACTTCGTATATTCTTATAGGACTTGTTATCTTGCACACATCAGCGGCTCTTAAACACCATTTCATAGAC
>CADEGZ010000021.1:0-17573 GCA_902827015.1 uncultured Pseudomonadota bacterium | reverse complement strand
TTAAAACGTATGCTGACTTGATCGTCTACTTATTGCTTATTTGGCTCGAATAGGCCGGTAATAGGGTTCCCATAAAACATTTTTAATAGCTTCTTCCGCGGAGATATTATCCTTTATTCCCGCAATACCTTCTTTACGTGCCGACTCTATAATAGCCAAGGCAACTCGATAAGCAACCTCTCGAGCTTCGGATAAAGGTGGCAGCAAAGGCCCATTAGCACCTTTGGGCGTACAACCACTTAACGCTAAACAAGCAGACCACAACATATTATCAGTTAAATAACGAGCACGAGCCGCAATAAGGCCTAAACCAACACCTGGAAAAGAAAAAGCATTATTGCATTGAGCAACACCTTCAAATGGGCTTCCAGTGGCAATTAAAGCTCTATTTTCTGTCCAGGCTAATAATTGTGCCGGAATGGCCTCCGATTGTGCAGTGGGATTAGATAAGGGAAAAATAATAGGCCTACTGGTATAAGAGGCCATTTTACGAACAATTTGCTCAGTAAACGCCCCCCCTACAGCTGAACACCCAATTAAAACCGTTGGTTTTACTTCCAAAACCACTTGTTCTAACGACATTCCCCTTCCTGTATCGTGAGCATATGGTAACTGAAATGGAAGTAGATCAGGTGTATCCTTAGTTAATAAGCCTAAACGGTCAATTAACCAAATTTTTTGCTCTGCATGTTTTCTATCTGCTCCCTGATGTACCATTGCTTCAACAATATTATCTGCAATACCAACACCCGCTGTTCCCGCGCCAAAAATAACAATACGTTGCGACAGTAATTCTGTACCTACCCGCTCCATTGCAGTTAGCAAAGCTGACGTTGTCACTACTGAAGTACCTTGCATATCATCATTAAAGGTACACAACTGTTTTCTATAGCGTTCTAAAATACGACGTGCATTATCTCTACCAAAATCCTCCCAATGCAAAAAGGTATTAGGCATATGCTTTTGAATGGCGCGCACAAATTTTTCAATAAATTGATCATATTCTTTACCTTTTATACGAGGATGACGACACCCCAAGTACAAAGGATCTTTCAACAACTTCTCATTATTAGTGCCAACATCTAGCACGATCGGCAAAGTATGATAAGGGTTAATGCCCCCACACATCGTATACAACATGAGTTTTGCAATGGGAATATTAATAGCGCCAACACCTTGATCGCCAATACCTAATACACGTTCGCCATCTGTGACAACAATAATTGAAACCTCAGGATGTGTGCGATTTTCTAATATTAATTCTATTTTATCTTGATCTTGAAAAGCGATGTACAACCCTCTAGGTTGACGAAATTCACGGCTAAATTGTTGGACTGCTTTACCAACGACGGGTGTGTAAATAATAGGGATCATTTCCACCAAATGTTCATTCACTAATTTATAAAATAAAATTTCATTCTTATCATGTAAATTGTTAAGATATATATGTTTTTGTAAATCACTTTTATACTTTCTATATTGACGATACGCTCGTTTAATTTGCTCTTCTAAAGTTTCAATTCTTGCCGGAAGCTTACCCAACAACCCAAGTTCATCACGTTCTTGCTGTGTAAAAGCCGTGCCTTTATTTAACAGATAAGTCGTTAATAACTCTTTACCTCGTAAAGCAGTTTCAATCCATTCTTCACCAGTATTAGGGTTTCGATATAGTTCATACTTTAACACTTTACACTCCTTATTCCACCCACCTCCTGGCATTTTGAAACAGTCTTAACCAAGGACCATCTTCTCCCCACGTATTCGGATGCCAAGAATATTGAGTCGTACGAAAGGCACGACAAGGCTGTGGCATCATAATAGTTACCCGTCCATCTTTCGTTGTAAGGCCGGTAATACCTAAAGGTGAACCACTCGGGTTTGCTGGATATGCCTGAGTCTTTCGGCCCCAATTATCAACATAACGCAAAGTGACCAACTTCTGTTTTAGCACTTCTTCTTGCATTTGTTCGTCAATAAATTCCACCCTACCTTCCTTACACGCCACAGGAATAGGTAACCGAGAACCAACCATCCCTTCTAATAGAATAGAAGCGGATCCCTGAACTTCAACTAAGCACAACCGCCCCTCAAATTGCTCTGAATAATTTTGGACAAAAGTTGGCCACAGATCTGCTCCAGGAATAAGCGTTTTTAAAGCGGACAACATCTGGCAACCATTTGCAACTCCTAAGGTAAACGTATCAGACCTATTAAAAAAGTCTTCAAATTGATCCTTTAACCTTGCATTAAATAAGATCTTTTTAGCCCATCCCAAACCTGCACCCAACACATCGCCAAAAGAAAAACCTCCACAAACCGCAAGTCCCTTAAACTCAAAAAGTGATATATGTCTCTTATACAAATCATTTGTATGTACATCAACACACTCAAATTGAGCATTATCAAAAGCGGCCGCCATTTCAACATGACCATGAGTTCCCTGTTCACGTAAAATAGCTATTTTAGGACGAACGTTTAAATTCAGCATTGGAATATCAAATTTTTCTAACAAATCAAAAGTTAAATGTGCATTAAGACCCGGATCATCTTCCTCATTAATCATTTCATATTGTTTTTTAGCACAACGTGGATTATCCCTTAAAGATTGTAAGTTGAAGCTTGTTTGAGACCAAGTTTGTTGTAATAAAATGCGTTCATAAGAACAAATTACCTTCTCATTAAATATGATAGATATTTTGTCTGTTTCATCTAAAACGCCAATCACATAACATTGTGAAATTCCATCTTCTTCTAGTTCCATAATTACAGATTCAATATCTTCAGCACGTATTTGGATCACTGCACCCAGTTCTTCATTAAATAAAATAGAAATCGGATCTTTTCCTAATACAGAAATATCAATTTGTAAGCCAGTATGTGATGCAAAAGCCATTTCACAAAGTGTTACAAACAGCCCCCCATCTGAACGATCATGGTATGCTAATAGTTTCCCTTCCAAATTTAATCGTTGTATCACAGTAAAAAATGCTTTTAAAATTCTCGGATCTTCGACATCTGGTACTGCACCTCCAACTTGGTTGAAAACTTGGGCCAATGCACTTTGGCCCAAACGTTGATGTCCGCCACTCAAATCAATAAAAATTAATAAGGTTTCACCCTGATCTAAAGCCAGAACTGGCGTTAATGTACGATGAACGTCCATAACTGGTGCAAAAGCATTTACAACGAGTGATAAAGGAGCAGTAACTGTTCTTTCTTCCCCATTCTGTTGGAATGAAGTTTGCATAGATAACGAATCTTGTATAACTGGTACAGCTATTCCAAGGGCCGGACAAAACTCCAATCCAATCACTTCAATCGCATCATATAAACGCGCGCTTTCATCTTGGTAATCAACCATACCTGCCCAACTGGTTAACAATTGCACATCCGATAAAACACCAATATTAGCGGCAGCAATATTCGTAATCGCTTCTCCTATTGCCATTCTAGCACTTGCAACTGTGTTAACAACAGCAAGTGGAGCTCGTTCTCCAATAGCCATTGCCTCGCCTTGATAAGTATCAAACCCTTTCACAACAACTGCACAATCGGCAACGGGTACTTGCCAAGGCCCCACCATGGCATCCCGCGCGACTAATCCAGAGACAGTTCTATCGGAAATGGTAATTAAAAAAGATTTATCCGCAACACAAGGAAAACGTAATAAACGAAAAATAGCTTCTTCAATTTCTATTTCGTTTAAATCAAAAAAAGGGAAATTGCGTTCTTGATGAAATGTTTTGTAATATTCCTCCCTAAAAAGCTCATTAAAAAACACAGAGCTTGGTAATTGAATAGGAGAATTTTGGCAGAGTCTATCGTACAATTGTACTTCAGCAGTATCTGTTACTTGACCAATAATCGCAAAAGGACAATCCTCTCGTTCCAATTTTTTGAAAAATATCTAAATGCAATTCTTCTATTATTAAAAGGTACCGTTCTTCAATTTCACTGCGCCAAATTTCCAAAGCAGATAAAGCAGGAGAAGCTAATGGAATATCCCTTAATTCAAAATAAATTCCTTTTTTTGCATCATCAATCAAGCTGGGTAATACCGCCGCTATTCCCCCTTTGCCTACGGCATGAATTGCTATAATAGGATTTTCAAATCCAAAATCAGTACAAGCATTAACAACTTCCTGACACCTTCGGTGCATTTCAGGATTTTCATTTTGTGATAAAATAAAATTACAAGAAAAAACTTGATCATGATTCACTTCTATTGATCTTACTGGCCCACCTAAAATAATAATTTTCATTCCAGGTAAAATAGGTCTTCTATTAATGTGTCTTTGTCGAATATATCCCAATCCTCCTGCCATCAAAAGAGGCTTATGAAATCCGCGGATTTCTTGTTGCATATCTGATGTGGGAACCAACTGCTCATACGTTCTAAAATATCCAGCAAGAGTGGGACGACCAAATTCATTATTAAATTGTGCATTATGAATTGGGGCTTCTAATATAACCTCTAAAGGGGAAGCAATGTTCTTGGACCCACCATAATCTATTTCCCAAGGTTGCAGAAAACCTGGTATAAACAAGTTAGATACACTATATCCACATACTGCAGCTCTTGATTTTGCACCTCTACCCACCGCAATTTCATTTTGAACTTCAGCCACAATACCAGCATTTAGATCGAAGTTGCATGGTAAAGTTGTTACAACGTTTGCAATTGCTTCAAGGTGATACTGATAAATTTGTGTCGAAGGTTCTATAAAAAAACAACCCATTTTACCACTTTCTGTTACAGCAGTAATATCGTTATAGACCGAAAGAATCCCTCGTGGATTTAATTGTTGTGTATTCTTAAGCATTGAAAGCAAAGATTCTGTTTTTGGTACATTATCAATTTGCCATTTAGTATTAAAAATTGTACGATAGCGACTTGTCGAATAAAATTCGATAATGGTTACCAATTCAATATCAGTTAAATTACGCCCAAAAATGTCACATATTTCCAACAAATAATTCAATTCATCTTCTAAAAAATTTAATCCTAATTTACGGCCAGTCCTTATAAGCGCTACTCTCCCCTCATTTAAAACATCAACCCATTGAATTTCCTCTTTAAAGGAAGAAAGTTGCGCAAATCGTCCCTTTTTAAACAAACGTTCAGCTTCTTTAAGACTATAAAAAACAGTTTCTGTTAATGGGTCATGTAGCAAAGCAGCTATCGCTTGTTCATCTCCCCAAGTTAGCCGTTCCCCTGCTTGAATAGTATAAATAATGCCTCTTTCTATTTGTCGAACTTGCTGTAAATCACATTGGTGAATGATATTAATCGCTCTTTGAGACCAAGAAGAAGTTATCTCGGCTTTTGGTATAACCAATAACATTTTTTCTTCAAAGGCTTCTTGAGTTGGTTCACTTGAATAACTGGCATAATGCAATAAATTCGACAAAGTCTGGTTTTCAAGTTTTGTTAAAGGTGTTTCTAAATCAATAAAGTGAATAAATTCGGCAGATAAGCTATTAACTTGGGGTACCAGATAATTTATTTGAGTAAGCCAACGCTCTATACGAAAGTGAGAAAAAGCAAGGGGACCTCGTATTATTAACATATGGGCCTCTAAGGTTCTCTATTGCGCTCCATACTACGCGATTAGGTCAAAAAACGCAAAACGTCTTCTTTTGCAGTTTCAAAAAATGTAGTATAGTAGAAACATATAGAAAACATTTCAGGAGCTTGGTATGCAGGTGTTTTTTAAAGGCACGCCCTTACAAACCACGGGACAATTGCCTGAAGTAGGTTCTGTCGCACCCGACTTTACGCTTGTTAAAACAGATCTCAATAACATCACTTTAAAAGAATTACGTGGGAAAAATATCATATTGAATATTTTTATAAGCATCGATACTGCTGTTTGTGCAACTTCTGTTAGAAAGTTCAATGAAACTGTTTCTAAACTTAATAATACAGTTGTTCTTTGTATCTCGCAAGATTTGCCATTTGCACAACAACGCTTCTGTGGTGCTGAAGAACTCCTTAATGTTATTCCTGTATCAACATTTCGCACTCCAGAATTTGGTAAAAATTATGGGGTAACGCTTATGGACGGGCCTCTTGCAAATTTACTTGCACGAGCAATTGTTATTATTGATCCAAACCAAAAAGTTATTTACACAGAGCAGGTTTCCGAATTAACTAATGAACCGGACTACAACAACGCGCTCAAGGCTCTATCGAATATACCCAAAGCATAAGCTGCACTATTTTCTACCTGTAAAAAAATCACGCATAGCCGGTTATTTAACATAAACTTGTAAATTCTTCCCGATTAAACTATACAATTCATTATATATACCCTAAAGGAGCGACTGATGAAAAAGAAGGCAATATTGGTAACGGTTCTTGTACTTGTATCTTCTCCACTGCTGGCAAAAAAAGTGCATGATTGGCATGGCTTAGAAAACGCACATCAACATATTAAAGAAGCAATGAATGAAATGAATAAAGCACGTACTGCAAATAATTATGATATGGAAGGACATGGAGAAAAAGCAGAGCAAGCACTTCATGAAGCAGAGCGAGAAATTGCGATGGCTATTGAAACAATTAAATCAGAAAAATAATCTTCAATTGCACATGTTACAATAAATTTCTAGATTTTATTTTTTTATGTCTTTTATTAACACATTCTCACGTAAGTGGGGATGTGTTCGTTTAAATGCTAAGGGCGGTCGTTATCACCCAGAAAAGACTCGCCAATAAAACAGTCGCTGGAATGGTAATAACCCACGCCCATACAATACGTTGTGCAATGCCCCACCTTACCGCTGAAATTCTCTGTAATGATCCTACTCCAACAATAGCGCCGGTAATTGTATGCGTTGTTGAAACAGGAATGCCAAGGTGAGTTGCTAAAAATAAAGAAAAGGCAGCAGCTGTCTCTGTACAAAATCCATGAACAGGGCTCAACTTAGTGATCCTCATTCCCATGGTTCTAATAATACGCCATCCCCCCAATAAAGTTCCTAAGGCCATTATAAAATTGCACAATAAAACAACCCAAATTGGAATATAGAATTCAGATCCTATTAACCCTTCCGAAAACAATAAAGCTGCAATGATACCCATAGTTTTTTGCGCATCATTACCACCATGTCCAAGACTAACCAATGCAGAACTTAGAAGTTGCAATTTCTTAAAAACTTTATTTGTCTTATGACAGGTTGATCTAAAAAATAACCGGATTGCTCCTAGCATTAATAAGGCACCAAGAACCATTCCTAATACTGGAGAAGCGACAATAGAAACAAGTACCTTAGTAAGCCCTTGTAGATTCACAAAATGTACACCTGATTTTGCAATAACAGACCCAATAATTCCCCCGATCAGTGCATGAGAAGAACTTGAAGGAATACCGTAATACCAAGTTAAAATATTCCAAAAAATAGCTGCCAATAAGGCAGAAAAAATAACAATAGAATCTATAGTAAAAATATCTACTATCCCTGTTCCTATAGTAGTACCCACGTGAACATTAAAAAATAAAAAAGCAATAAAATTAAAAAATGCAGCCCACAATACTGCCCAATGTGGTTTTAAAACTCGCGTAGATACAACGGTTGCAATAGAATTGGCCGCATCATGAAAGCCGTTAAGAAAATCAAACAATAATGCCAAAAAAATTATTGTTATAATAAAAAAGGTCATCTTATGAATACTCCAAGACTACACCCTTAATAATATTAGAAACACCTTGGCAACTTTTAATGATGGATTTCGAATATTCATAAATTTCTTTAATCTTAAGAAGACGCTTGTAATCATTTTCTATTTGAAACAAGGATGAAACACCTGCCAATAACACGCGTTCCGCTTGGCTTTCGATAGCTTCAATAGAATCACAGAGATCTAAAATTTTTTTAGAATTTTTTAAGTTGTTCAAACATTCAACCGCCTTTTCTACAGTTTTAACAGCTTCCAAACACAAGGTGGCAATCGAATGAATATCTTCTGGGACTACTTGAATTTGGTAAATAATAATTCGTTTGGTCGTTCTATCAATAGAATCTAAAATATCATCCAAATTATTAACAAGTTGATGAATATCATAGCGATCGAATGGGGTAATAAAAGTTTTATGAAGTTTTAAAAGTGCAGTATCTGCAATTTTATCTGCCTTTTCTTCATGTAATGTAATCGTTTTAGCATATTGTTCTCGGTTGTTGAGATCTTGAAGCATTAACTGGAATTGTTTAGACGCCTGAACCAATTCACTTCCAATCGCTTGAAAGAGTCGGAAGAAATTTTCTTCTTTTGGCAGAAAAATTTTTAACATTCACCAACTCCCTCATAGGCTTTTTAAATTAAAAATTAAGCTGCATTATATCCATTGTTTATACCATCAATCAAAGCATTCCTTATCGATAAATGTTAGTTGACATTATAGTACTAGGGATCTGTATTATTTTTAAACAAGGAAAAATGGGAAAACTACCATATGCAAAATGAATCAGAACCAAATATGGTTTTGCATCAAAATATCCAATTATTAAATACTTTGTTTGCTAAAATTTTAAAAAAACAGGTTGGCAATGAGCTCTTTACAGTAATAAAACAAATCTCTTCTAGTGCTATCCATTTCAAAAATAAGCCTGAAGAAACGATTAAACATCTACAAAAAATAATACAAATGCTACCAACAACCCAACTTTTCCTGATTACACGTGCTTTTTCTCATTTTCTACATTTAACAGAAATTGCCGAACAATATCATCGGATCCGTCGTAAGCAGTGGCATCAGGAAGTTGGTCACCCACCACAACCAGGCTCATTGACAGCAGTTTTCCCTACATTAATTAGCCAAGGAATCTCACCTAACTTACTTATTGAGACGATCTCTAAGCTCAATATTGAATTAGTATTAACTGCTCACCCTACCGAGGTAAACCGACCCACTTTAATCCGAAAATACAACAAGATAGCTAAACAACTAGAAAAACTAGATGAAAAAGATTTAAGCCCGCGTGAACAAAAATCCATCGTTAAAAACCTAGAAGCTGAAATAAAAAACACATGGCAAACAGAAGAAATACGACACCAAAAACCCACAGCCACGGATGAAGCAAAACAGGGTTTTTCAGTAATTAAAGAAAGTTTGTGGCAGGCTATACCCTCTTTCATGCGAGATTTAAATAAGATTCTATTAGAAACAATGGGGAAAACTTTACCACTTGGCGTTATGCCAATTCGCTTTGCTTCTTGGATGGGAGGAGATAGAGATGGTAATTCGAATGTAACCGCTAAAGTTACCAAAGAAGTTACTTTATTAGCACGTTCAACTGCTTTAGAACTCTACTTAAATGATATTCGTGTTTTTAAAAATTCTTTATACAAAAATATATCACGTTCTGAACGTAAATCAAAACAGTCTATAGAAAATAAAGAAAGATCTTGTAAAACAATATTAGATAATATTGAAAAGCGTCTTATCACAACTCAACATTGGATTATACATCAACTCAACCCGAAAAAAAACTTAGAACCTGCAACAAATCAAATCTATACAAAATCAATAGATTTACTTAAACCGTTAATCAATTGTTATCGCCTATTAAAAAAAATAAATGCCAAACAAATAATTAAAGAGCAATTATTAGATTTAATCCATCGTGTTACTTGCTTTGGTTTATATTTAATTCCATTAGACATTCGTCAAAATGCCAAAAAACATACAGAACTTATGAGTGCGATTACCGAACAAATGCAGCTTGGATCTTATCAAAAATGGTCTGAAAGAAAACGGCAAAAATTTTTCACAAAATGTTTGCAATCCAAAAAAAAATGGCTTCCTAAAAATTTAAGTCTTTCTCCAGAATTAAAAGAATATTTAGACACTTTTAAAGTAATTGCTGAGCAACCGCGTGATGCATTTGGTGCTTACGTTATTTCTATGGCTAGCCACCCTTCCGATATGCTATTAGTTCTGGCACTACAAAAAGCTGTAGGCATTACAAAACCTTTAAGAGTTGTCCCACTGTTTGAAACGTTAAAAGATCTGAATAACTCGGCCCTTTGTGTTAATCAATTATTGAACATCCCTGTATATAAAAAGGCCTGCCATGGAGTGCAAGAAATTATGATTGGCTATTCTGATTCCGCCAAAGACGCGGGGTTATTAGCCGCTTCTTGGGCACAATATCAAGCGCAAGAAGCATTACTCACTATTGGGAAACGCCACAAAACAAATATAATATTTTTTCACGGCAGAGGAGGAAGTGTTGGACGAGGCGGGGGCCCAACACATTTTGCCATGCGCTCTCAACCACCCGGAACCATTCAGGGCCATTTAAGAGTAACACAGCAAGGCGAAGTAATTAGACATCGCTTTGGATTGCAAAAAATTGCAGAACGTACTTTGGCTATCTATACAACAGAGACTTTAAAAGCCACTCTATTACCTGCTCCAAAGCCAAAAGGCCAGTGGAGGAAGCTCATGAATCATTCAGCTCAAACCTCTTTTAATGCCTACGAAGCGCTTATTAAAGAAAATCCTAATTTTAATGCATATTTTTATGCAGTTACCCCCATTAACGAACTCGATAAGCTTACCATTGCGAGTCGCCCTTCTCGCCGATATAAAGATTTAAGCTTTGAAAATTTACGTGCGATCCCTTGGGTTTTTTCTTGGACTCAAAACCGGTTACTATTACCAGCTTGGTTTGGTGTAGGACACTCTCTAAAAGAAAATTATTTGAAAAATCAAAGCGTGTTAAAGGAAATTTCTAAAAAATGGTCGTATTTTTCTTCCCTGTTAAATATGATAGAAATAGATCTTGCAAAAACCAACTTTAATGTTTTTTTACAATATCAACAACAGCTTGCTCCTAAAAAGTTTCTTTCACTTGGTACCTTTTTAAAAAATTCTTTAATTTCAACTGAAAATAATTTATTGAAAACTTTACAGCAAAAAAAACTTCTAGCAAATAATCCCCTATTAGAACACTCTATCGAGATCCGTAGTCCCTATTTATTGGTGCTTCATCTTTTACAAATTGAATTACTCAAAAGATATAGAAAAAATAAAAAAAATGTGGATAAACAACTAGAATTGACACTTTTAATTAGCATCGGTGGTATTGCAACAGGTATGCATAATACTGGTTAACCTTTTTTTTATAACAGGGCATCCCCAGCGGCTAAAGATTTGTTCATTTACACCTAAAATTGACAGTACTTCTTCGTCAGGATTGCCAAGCACTAATTTCAGTTCCTTGTAAAACAACTCCCACAAGATCGTTCTTACTCTTCGTTCCATCTATCTGCAGTTTTCTTTAAGTCACTTCGTGCCTCCTCGTATTCTTGTTTTTGTTTACTCGTCGCAAGACTACGATGATCTTCAATTTGAAATTGATACCAATTATCTTTATAAAGCTCAAAATGAGTATGCCCTGAATAGTAGGTATTTCGTTTTGTCTTAACATCATTCAAATAATCAGCCTAATTTTGTCGGCTTTGAAAAAATTGACACAGTCAATATGATGGATTCCTTGAATCTAATTCCTGCAATACAGTTAATTTTCGCTGTTCTGTTTTAAAATCAGCCACTTCAATATTACATGCATAACCATCAGCGGTATCATAACTCCGAAATTCACAACTATTGTTTTCGAGCATATTATTACTCGCGTTGCACAATTCATGAACCAAGGCGGAACGAAACACATCATCAGACAAGTTATCTGTTATGACAATTTCGATATGTAGGTCGCCAACATGCGTCATTTTTTCGAGAAGTATGAGATATATATTGGGAGCCTCTAGCGTATTTTTTAGCGCATCTTGTAGCATTAATCGAGTTTATTGGCCACCATTGTCATGTCGATAAAACGCGAAAGCATTCTTATTATTTGTAACTTTATGGCTTCTTGATCAATCCCATCCTGAAAAGTTACTTTCAAATCTTAAAAATTTAAATTCTTCTCTTATCTGACTCATGGTCATCTGATTTAACCTGAGATTGTTTATTCTGACCAGAAAGTTGATTTAAACTACTTTCCGCCTTTTTAAGCATCGATTCCACTTGTGAAGATTTGGTACTACTTAAAAGGCCCATAGATTTTTTATCTAGATCTCGATGTTTTTTCACAAGTTTTACAAATTCATTCGGCTCAAAAATATCTGCATTAAACAACTTTTCCAGTTGAGCATTCAACTGAACTGCATTTTGATATTTTTTTTCTGTATCAGCCAACAATAACACCCCAGTACGCCCTACACGTTTCTTTTCTTTTTTTTCATATTGATCCAAGTAATTTTTATTTTCATCTTTTAATTGATTAATGATTTTTTTCAAATTAACAATCTTATCAAAATTATCACAAGCTTTTGATAGCTGCATTATTTGTTTGAATACCACTTCATTTTTAACAGAATTTCCCATTCTTTTAGCGATATCTTGTTGCAATAAATGAATTTTATTTTGCAAACTTTTAATAGTGTGTTGAGCAACAGGATCAGAACTATATCGTTTCATTTGGTCAAGTTTCTTATTAAGAGCAATTAATTCCTGCTCTGCTGCTGTTAGTTTTGCATTTGCTTCTATTGAAAGATTTTGAATTGATTCACCTACTTTTTGTTTTTGTTGAAGTACTGCATCAAGCTTAGCCTGATATCGCTTAGCTTCTGTTAAGCTCGGTCTATTTTTTTCATACTGATCAACCATACGCAATAAAAAAACATCTAAATTATCAAGAAGATGTGGCGTTTTTCTCAAGCTTCCCCTTTTCTGAAATAAACTTTTTAATACTTCTCTATATGGGGAGTCTGAAAAACTTTCTATCCTTTTTTGAATATGATCGAGCCTAATCTTAATCATGCTTGACCGGGCTTCACTAAGTTCAGGTCTATTATCTGCTTTACCAGCAGTCATTTTAAAAATTAATTTACACAGTTCTATTTCTTCTTTTGATAAATTATTTTGGTAAGGTTCGTGTTCTGCTCCTAAGATAACATGTGAAATTTCGCTATGGGCAATACTTCCCGCTTCCCCTATTCTCTGATCTTCTTGAACACCTTCATCAAATTTTTTCCATCTTTCATCAATAGCTTGCGCATATTGTTTTCTTTTTAATATGCGTTCTGATAAAGTATCTGGCGACAATTGACTGTAATCTTCTGTATCATACATGGAAGATAAAATTTGACCACCTGTTAGTCCAATCGCATAAATGTCATCCTTAAAACTAGGGGGTTTACCTCTTACCATGTCCAGTGTCATATACACAGGACTTCCCGATAACTCTCCACCAGGATCTCCTACCCTTTTAACAAGCCCAAAGTCAATTGCTATACATTTTTGTTGATCTACATCAACCATGACATTAGCGGGTTTAATATCCCGATGAATATAACCTTTTCCTTGCAAGCTTTCGTAGGCTTCTACTAAACTGATATTAAGAGCAAGTACTTGCTCAAAAGATAATGTTTTATTTTTCTTGTTTTCCTCTATTATGTCATCTAAACCTCTTCCCTGTATTAATTCACCAATAAATAAATCTGCATCACTAGTTCTCTCGCTTGATCGATACATACCTTCTTGCGCTAAAACATCTAACTCTGCATCTTCTAGCTTCCCTGTTTCTAAGCGTTTCATACAATGCCATTTACCTGTTAAGGCATTTTGAGCAATAAAGACTTCACCAAAAGCACCTTGCCCTAACTTAGGACCTAGTACAAAAGCTTCATTATCTTGATTGATATATACTTTAAATTCTGTCATTGCTCCAGCAGGGGTATGATCTTTAACTAAAAACGTATCCCTTATTCCAAGTTTAATTCTTTCTTCAATTTCGGATCTTAATTTCTTCGATAGCAAGAAACCACCATCGTGAAGATCTTCAGCCTTAATTTTCTTAGGATGTCGTTTCAGAAATCCAACACGATTCGGTTCGGATGATCTGCTTGTATCAAGAGACGTTGGCGCAGCAGCAGGCAACTCAGATCTCTCAATTCTTGGAGGAAGAGGAGGAGGTCCCTTCTTTTTAGGTGGTAGTTGTGACACGGGTAGGGGAGGAGGTCCATTTCTTCTAGGTGGCAGTTGTGACGGTAGGGGAGGAGGCCCTTGCCTTTTAGGAGGTGGTGGTACAGATCTTTCTGCTTCCAAAGAAGATATAGATCTCATCTGGTTAGCATACCAATTGTTTACTGTTTCAAAAAACACAACGGCACGTGCCCAATCTGATTTCTTCTTACGCCCCGCTTTAGCTTGATTCTTGAATGCTTCACTACCAACATGAGCCATCAATTTTTGACATTCATCTGCACTTAAAAACTTCTCTCTTTCTCTATCTAAACGTTTTGTCAATTCATCGAGTGTTTGTTCCGACATCCCGCCCTGCGCGTCAAGATCCGCCAACACTTGTCTATAATGAATATCCGACATAGAACCACCTTATTTTGGGCACCCTCACCTATTTATTAAGACTAACAAAAATGGCAAAAGTTCAACGTCAGAATATAAAGTGGGACTATCAAATTTAGGATGGATAGGATGTAAAAAAGGGTTTGTAATTTCTAAAGTAATGTGATCAAACTTTTCTATGGAATGGAAACTAATCGATAAATAACACGAAGATTTAATTCATTTTGAGGAGATAAAGTCTTAATTAATTACGAAGCCCTAGCACGTCCTGCATATCATAAAGACCTGCTTTTTTATTAACAAGCCACTTTGCCGCATGTATTGCCCCCTTAGCAAACAAGGAGCGATCAGTGGCTTTATGTGTAATTTCAAGCCGCTCACCATTTAAAACAAATAAGGCACTGTGTTCACCTACAACTTCACCCACTCGCATTGAAGAAATCTCAAGTGACAAAGCCTCAGCGCCGCTGACGTTTTTAATAACTTCAGCCATTTTAAGCGCTGTTCCAGAAGGTGCATCTTTTTTATGTTTATGATGAATGTCTAAAATTGCCACATCAGCCTGTCCATTCAGCACTTCAGCCGCTATCTCTAATAATTTATAACTTAAATTAACACCTATGCTCATGTTGGGAGCAAAAACAATGGGTATAACGCTTGCTGCATCTCGAATTAAGGCTTGTTCGGCTTTACTAAAACCGGTTGTGCCTATAACCATTTTAAACCCACGCTCTTTACAAATAGCCAAATGTTCCAAAGTGGTAGCAGGCACCGTAAAATCAATGACTACATCAATCGGAAACTTTATTTGCTGGAGATCTTGATTATCAGAACGGCTTAATTGTGCACAAAGATGTATTTCTTTATCTTGATTAATTGCTTCAATAATTAAGCGACTCATGCGCCCACGCGCACCAACAACTGCAAGTTCAATCATTAAAACTTCATCTCTTCAAAAAAATGTTTAACCCGCTGAAACCAAGAATCACTTTGCGGATTATGATGACGGGCTTCTGTGGTCATACTATTATCCAATTCTTGTAAAAGCTCTTTTTGCCGTTTATTTAAATTAACGGGAGTCTCAACCACAATCCTGCATAAAAGATCTCCAGGGCCTTGGCCACGAACCGTTTTAACCCCTTTCCCTTTAATTCTTAATATTCGGCCTGTTTGCGTTTCAGAAGGAATTTTTAATTTAACACGCCCCCCTAAGGTTGGCACATCCAATTCCCCACCTAATGCCACTGTGGTAAAACTAACGGGCACTTCACAATATAAATCAGTCCCTTCTCGAGTAAAAATATCATGAGGACGCACATGGATCTGAACGTATAAATCACCCGCTGGCCCTCCATGAACACCCGCTTCCCCTTCGCCTGCCAAGCGAATACGATCATTATTATCAACACCCGGTGGTACATGAACCGATAACGTTTTCTGTTCTTGTACTCGTCCCTGTCCATGACATTTCAAACAAGGATCTACAATAATAGCTCCCCGCCCTCTACACGTAGGACATGTTTGTTGAATAGCGAAAAAACCTTGTTGCATTCGCACTTGGCCCATTCCACCGCACGTACTACAGGTTTTGGGAGCAGTTCCCCCTTTGGCACCCGAACCTCGACATTCCCCACAGCCTGTCCATGTCGGAATACGTATTTGTACCGTCTTCCCGCGAATGGCGTCTTCTAAGTTTAATTCTAAGTTATAGCGTAAATCAGCACCCTGCTCTGCATAACTCCCACGACCACCGGAGGTACGTCCTCCACCCCCAAAGATATCACCAAAAATATCGCCAAAAATATCACTAAAATTAGGACCTTGCCCACCTCCATACGCACCCGCACCCGCCATGCCTTCAACACCGGCATGTCCAAATTGATCATAAGCAGCGCGCTTTTGACTGTCTGATAAAACTTCGTAAGCCTCACTCAGAGACTTAAAAGTCTCTTCTGCTTTTTTATCACCCGCGTTACGATCGGGATGATATTTCATGGCAAGCTTTCGATACGCTTTTTTTATGTCCGATTCACTTGCATTACGCGCAACCCCAAGCGTTTCGTAATAATCCTGCTTTGCCATTAATTTTTATTCTCTTTAATTTCTTCAAATTCTGCATCCACGACATCATCCTTAGGTTTTCCTTGACCTTGGGTACCACCTGTTCCTCCATCTGCAGCAGAACTTCCTGCCCCACCGGTGCTGCCAGACTCACCTCCTTGTTGATGTGTAGCATACATTCTTTCTGCCATTTTCCCAGAAGCTTCAGCCAAAAGCTCGGTGTTTTTCTCGATAGCAGCTTTATCATTGCCTTTCAAAGCTTCTTTTAAGCCTTCTATTGCCTTGGTAATCCTGTCTCTTTCATCTGCAGTAACCTTATCTCCCATTTCCTTCATAGATTTTTCAGTGGCATGGATCATGCTGTCGGCATGATTACGTGCAGAAATCAGTTCCTGGAATTTTCGATCCTCTTCCGCATGCGCTTCTGCATCTTTAACCATACGTTTAACTTCATCTTCGTTAAGCCCACTGGAAGCCTTAATAACAATCTTTTGTTGCTTCCCACTTGCCATATCTTTAGCTGAAACACTTAAGATACCATTTGCATCGATATCAAAAGCCACCTCAATTTGTGGGACTCCTCGAGGTGCGGGTGGGATATCTGTTAAATCAAACTGTCCTAAAAATTTATTAGCATCCGCTTGTTCGCGTTCCCCTTGAAAAACTCGAATGGTAACGGCGGTTTGACTGTCGGCAGCCGTAGAAAAAACTTGCGTTTTCTTAGTAGGGATCGTCGTATTTTTTTCGATGAGTTTGGTCATAACACCGCCTAGAGTTTCAAGCCCTAAAGACAACGGTGTAACATCCAATAATAAAATATCTTTTACATCCCCTGCCAATACACCACCTTGAATTGCAGCACCAATGGCAACAGCTTCATCTGGATTAATATCTTTTCTGGGTTCTTTACCAAAGAACTGTTTAACCAATTCTTGCACTTTGGGCATACGTGTTTGTCCACCGACTAAAATAACGGCGTCGATCTCAGAAACTGTTTTCGCTGCATCCTTAAGAGCAATTTTACAGGGCTCAATTGTTGCCTGAACCAAATCTTCTACTAAAGCTTCTAATTTAGCACGCGTAATTTTAATATTCATTTGCTTAGGCCAACTGGAATCTGCTTTAATATAAGTT
>CADEGZ010000020.1:13065-26108 GCA_902827015.1 uncultured Pseudomonadota bacterium | reverse complement strand
GAGAGCCCAAATAAAGTCAAATGAGAAACGGTCTGCACTCCTGCAGAGCTCTAGATTGAAACAATCATATTTTATGACGCACTATTGGCCATATAATCAATCATCACAACGGATCTCTTTTTCCACAATTCCAAAAGTAAAATATTATATTTTCTTCAAAAGGTCATTGTAAATCAATCAAGATCTACTTCAATGGCTTGTTTTGTTTGAAAAATAGCTTTCCAACATCGATAGGATTGCCTTTAGTGGCGGCATCAAGGGTGAGCTGAGCCCACCCTGAAAGGAATTTCTGGCACCGCCACTAGTTGCCTAGCTAAAGTAGCAAGGCGATGATTGTGTCTTTTTCAGCAGAATTTGAACTAACGAGATCGTTCACAACTATTGTACCAAAATATGTCAATGAACTACTAAAATGTTCAGGGAGAATTTCATTATTATTCAAATAGTCTTGATAGGAAGAATTTTTTGAATAACTTATTAAGGAAAATCTACTATTTGGTTTTCGGAAGCAAAAACAGACTTGATTTTTTCATATACAAATATAAGATGTTTTGAGGATATTTCAATGGAATCTGTTGAATTGAATAAAATTCTAAAATTTTGTTCTTTCATTATGAATTAGATTATAAATTAATTTAAAGTTAAGTTCTTCGTTCATAATTGAAGGTGCTCAAGCGACGAGTGAAGGGAAGAAACAAGCAGAACTGGAAAAAAGCAGCGAAGAAAACTTTTCATGCGCAGTTCATAATGAAAGAGCAGCATCCCGAAAGAAAAACATTGTGCTTGTCTCCAAGAAAAACAATTTGTGGAAAGTCTAGAGAAGCATCATTTCCACGAGAAAGAGCAAAGCGAGTTAACAGACGAGCGTTACTTCAGTCTCATATCGGCAGTTTTTCAGAATATAGGAACTCATATAAGATTGATAATGCGAAAAAATAGGATCTTTTGATCTGTTGCTTCCATTCAAAAAGTTTCTCTTTCTGCTTTGCTGAAAATGATTCGATATAAATAATTCAACGCTTATATAGAAACTTAGCTTTAGTTAGACGAAGAAAGCAATCATATGTAATTCCCTCGACTGTAGGGAGGGTCAAAAGAACATCGATTGTGATAACGATTAGCTGTTGATCATCGACACTTAGAACTTACTTGGATCTGGAGTAGTCGGCGTCGGAGAGTCCGAATCCGGGTACAGATTCGGGTTCAAAGGTCAAAAGAGCCGAATGCACGATTTGCTGCCGTAAACAAAAACGTTAGGCACGCGTTTCACATGAACGGTAAAAACTGAAGATGAATTAAAGAAGGGAATTTATTCGACTTCCATATATTGAATAATTTTCATAACCATTTTCAAGGTTCTGAATTTCAACCTCTTCCAGAGCCCTTTTTTGCAAAACCTTTTTTCGGTTCCGTCGAAAAATACAGAACCTTCAAGAGTTAAGGCTATAACTTTGATCGTTTTGGACTGAACCTCGGAAGAGTCTGTATTTTTCGATGAAACTGAAAAAAGGTTTTGCAAGAGAGGGTTCTGGAAGTGGTTGAAATTCAGAACCTTCAGAATGGTTATGAAAATTTTTTTACTGTTATTTTGAAGTTTCGACTCATTTGAACCTTTTTGCTATTCCACAGAACATTTTAACGTGTTCTGGAAAACTCTTTAATTTATTCAGATCAGAGACGTGATCATGATAATTGTTGCTCTACTCAATTTCACATCCGTGTCTAAGCCATGTGAAGAGTCATTTAGCAGAGACAAAATCTTGATAACGGTTGTTTGACTCACCCTTCACTCAGCACCATACTATTGAGTTACCTATCGTTTCCTTTTGGATTCATTTAGGTTGAATTCAATTTAGTCTCTTGTTTGTGATTTTCTAACCATTTAAAATAGAATCTTATTGATTTCTGCAAGAACCATCTGATGAGATTCTTAAGCGAGGTCGAAATCGCGATCACAGTGTGCTCACTTGACTCACCTTCACTCATGGCAGCTTCGTTTCATTCAGCCTGACATTTCGTCTTGAAAATGACTGAAGGTTCTGTTAAGATTATTCTTTTACATTTGGATTTTATTCACTAAGACATATTCTTCATAGAGCCACCTTATGTAGTCCATAGTGGAACAAGATGTGCGTCGTGTCTCTGCTTACTGATACTACTTTCCTTTTTGCACGGCTTCTTTGATCGATGAGAATACTGCTGCGGGCGTCATAATCGCAAGTATATCAACATCTTTTGGCAGTGGGCCTCCCTTGCGTGCGGCTTTAATATCTTCAAGGGCATACTGCTTTCGGAGAGTGGTTTCCACAGTGTCGTCTTCATAATGTACCTGTGCACCCGCCACTGCCAGTTTACTTTCACGCAATATAGGTAATCCACCCCCTCTTAGTGCATCATGTACCACACGTGCGCAATTCTGTTCTGTGAGACGATAATATTTGGGATAATCCTTTTCGAGCCACTTTTTTATTCCAGCCTGATTGATCATATTTGCAGGTATGATAATTTTTTCATCAAATGGGCGCTTTTCCATCACTTCGTCGTCCTGCAAGCTTGCTCCTTTTTTCGATGCAGTTAAGGGATATGATACAGGCCAATGTGATATGTAAGTTCCATCATTTAACTGAAGAGAAATATGGCCGACACTGGCTGAAAAAACTTTCGGCTTCCATAAATACACTGTAGCCATTTGATGGTTTTATACGAATTTTATCTGAATTTTAAATTACATTCTCAGGTTATTTTCAATAAGAAAGAATTATACAATGTCATTATTTGAAGGTTGTATTAACCCATATGATCAAAATCAGCTAGTTTCGGGCGGATCAATCGCGATTTCGAGAAAAGATCGACGATTTACCGCGATTAATTATTGATCTCTCTGATAGTCAATGGAAAATACAACTTTGGCAAAAGATTGGCAATTAATCGACCAATTTTTGTTACATTAATATAAAATTGCGACTAAACGAGGAGTTAACACCTGATTCAGATCACTCGAAACTCAAAAATGAACCACATAAATCATTTGAACGCATCTAACCTACGAAAAATAAGGGAAATGCATGGAGATCTTGTGCAATAAAGTAGAATCATTTCGAGGCTAACGAGAAAATGTCTGGAACCAGTGCAACTCATTCAAGCTCGGTGAAGCATCGTAGGGAAATGATATCTCAAATTCTATACCCTAAAAAAAGGTTTCTTTACTGAAATTCCGAAAAAGGTTTGGTGGATCTGAAAAGCTTCCAAATGACTTGAAACGTTGAAAGAAACGATAAAAAATTCTACGAAACTTATCAAAGTTCTTCCCTTGGATACAGCAACTAAACCTTCGTTACCAAACCGTTTTAGTTTCATAGAAAAATACTGAACTACCAGGGTTTTGTACGAAATCTGCGAAACTCACGACGCAACCCTGTGGTTTGGTTTTTTCCGACGAGATCTGTTTAGATTTTCTACGAAACTAAAAGTGTTTGATAACGAAGGTTTGATTGCTGCATCCAAGAGAAGAACTTTTACCTTTTTTTTGACGTTTCAAGTCATTTGGAAGCTTTTCAGATCCGCCAAACCTTTTTTTAACAGTGAAGAGACGATATTTTTCTCACATAGGTAAAATGTGACCAAATGTTTGTATGTGATAATATATAGTTATAGAATAAGAAAAGAAAATTCTATGTTTCTTATCACTATTTATCTCACAATCACTCACAAAATACACAAAAGAAAAGAAGTAAAATCTATTCAGAGACTGAATCAGAAATACGAATGTAACGGCTTCCTACTTTCATGATCATACTAACTAACTTTATTTCATATTTTCCTTCGTTTTTATAGCCACAGCGAGAGAGAAAACACCTACACTGTGTTGAGATATACTAGTTGATGTTGATATAAACATAATGGAAAGAACGAGATGACAAGCAGGAAATAACATTTTATAGATAAACGATCAAAAGATGATAGGAGAGAAACTTACAGCTATGACACATAATAGATACATATCATCCATTGAGAATAAACTGAGTGTTACAACGAATACATATACATAGAAACCGTAAATGATGTTTCGTATTCTTCGTGATACTTTAACCATATGACTATATATTTTTCTGACTTTTGAACCCAGAAGTATGAATGTTGTTTCCCCCCCCCCCCCCCCCCCCACCCCCCGTTTTTTTTTTTTTTAACCATAAAAAAAAAAAAAAATAAAAATTTTTTTTTTCCATTTCTTATTTCTGAAAATTCTTTTTGTTTTAGTAAAAAAATATTCCAAAAATCAAACGTAAACGAAAATTTTTTAACAAATAATACATTTAAAAAAGAAAAAAAAAAATTAAAAGGTATTAAAACTCGGCTAGCAAACTGTTTCCATATCTTTATGTGCATTTTTGAAAAAAAAAATCTTAATCCAAATATAAACCAAGTGTACTTTTTCGTTAAAAAATAATTATTCAAAAATTTAGCTCAATCTCAAAAAAGAAATCAAACTTCAAAAATAATTTGAATAATATAAGGAAATTTACTTTCTAATTCTGAATAAAAAAAAATAGATTCAAATTGCATCTTTCAAAAAATACTCATTCTTTCTAAACTAGCTTCAAAATAATTAACAAAATTTTTGTCAAAACCAAAAAATGTTATAAATTGAAATTTATATGTTAAATTATATACGGCAGAAAGCACACTCTTCTTATAAAATTGTGTAGAAATTAAAGCACCCATATTTAAATATTTATATTGGGAATAGACGGACTTGAACCATCACTTCACGTTCCCAAAACGCACGTGCTAACCAATTAACACTATATTCCCATTAGATCGAAATACAAAAAAAAAATAAACTTTTTATACAAATCTCTAATTGACTTATTAAATCAAATATTACACAAACATATTTAAAATACTCTAAAAACCCTATATTATTAAAAATAACATTTAATTTTAAAAAATTATACCTGACTTTTAACACATATCTTTTAAAAATACCAAAGTAATGGTGGTAATTTAGATAAAAATTTTTTAAATAAATTTTATCTAAAAACCTGTAAAAGAATAAATTTACTCAAAAAAAGAATAGAAAAGTGTTAAAGAAAAAAAAGAAAAAAAAAAAATCAAAAAATAAGATTTTATCTAATTGTGGCATAATAATATAGATATATTATTTAAAAAGTATATTGTAAAAAAATTTAATAAATGTTTCAAAAAACTCATAATTTTAAAATTAACATAGGATGTATCCCAAAAAATAAACAACAAAATAAAAAAAATATCATAAACAAAAAATCACCAGAAGCATACTTTAATTTTTTTGAAAAAATTAAAAAACGACTAACATCTCCTACCTGACCAAATAATATTTTAGTTAAAATGGTAAAAAAAAAAGCACTTAAAAAAAATAAAAAAAAACATAAAAAAATACAACAACTAGGTCAATAAAAAAAAAAACCAATTAATACTAGGCATTCTCCTATAAAATTACAAAAGCAAGGAAAACCTATATTAGCTAAACAAAATGAAAAAAAAAAAAAGGCAAATCAATAGTTTATGCCACATAATCCTCTGTAAAATAATAAGTTACGACTCCCAAGACTCTCATATAGAAATCCTATACATAAGAATAAAGAACTAGCAACAAAAGCATGACCAAACATATAAAATAAACTTCCAAGCAATCCATAAATATTTCCAACAATTAACCCAATAAAACAAATGTTCATATGAATTATAGAGCTAAAGGCAATTATACGCTTTAAGTCTAAATGATGAAACATTTGTAAAGAAGTTATTATTATTGAAAAAATTAAAATAATACAACAAATCAATTTGATACTATCTGTTATTAAAAAAATAAAAGGTAAGCATATTCGAATATACACATAGACACTTATTTTTAACATTAAACCTGCTAATAAAACGGAACCAACAACGTTTGCTTCGACATGTGCTTCTGTTAATCAAATATAAAAAGGAAAACTTGGTATTTTAACGCAAATACCAAAAAAAATTAAAAAAAAAATTAAATTAATCCAAAAAATTATAAAATTATTTTCTAAACTAAAAAAAACACTATGTTCTCTAAATGTAAACAAAAATTGTGTAGAAATTATAAAAAGCTCACGTAAAGATCAAACTCCAAAAAATTTGTAAATTAATAATAAACCAAAAAATAATATAGAAGAACCTATTATTGTATAAATAAAATAAAACGAAGCCGCGGAAATTCGTCTAGTAGAACCTCAATAACTAATTATGAAAAAAACAGGAATAACAGATAACTCTAAAAAAAAAAAAAAAAATCACATTTGATCCACACAAAAAAACAAAACAACAATTATTTCTAATATAAATAATAAAAATAAAAAAAAATGTGTTGATTTTTTTATAAAAAATACAACATAACACATACATACAGTAATAATAATTATTGTCAAATTAACAAATAAAAATGAAATAACAGAATATGTAAATGTAAGACAAACTGTAGTATCTATATTCAAATCAATTTTACCTAAGTATCAAAAAATATTGGGCCAATATCCTACTAAGAATCATAAATTAAAACCATACTGTAAAAAAATTCAATAATACTTTTTTCAAAAATAACGACTAATATCTACAAGTATAAAATATAAATATATAACTCAAATTAATATATAAATCAAATACAAAAATTGACAAAATCCCAATGCAGCCAAAAAAGAAAATATTTTTATCGATAGCTCACAACTCAAAACTTTTGCAACATGATCCAAAACTACTAAAAACAAAAACAAACACCAAACAATTATGTATTTTATCAAATCCAGAATATCACATAAATCCATCCTTAAAGCAGGGCCCATTTCCGGGTCACATATCGTAATACCAAGCATTTCATCATAATAAGGGACTGCTTCTCATATCGAACTTTTATTCTCCATCACAACTTCTTTTTCACTTTTTTGCAAAATGTCTATTTTTGTAGACAATATCAGATTTTTTTTATTATCTGATTCGAACGGTTCTTTTTCCTCTTCCACTAAAAAATTGTTTTGTAGATAATCTAAGTAGAAATCTACGTCATATCGATCGAAGATTCCGTATTCATCTCACTTTCTAATTCTCCTACAAATTTCTACAAAATAATCGATTACTTTTAGTACCATGAACAAGTTTTTAAATAAAAAAAGAAGAACATCAACAGGCAAAACAGTATCCAACAAAATGTGTTGTAAATACCACAGCCAATCTAATTTCTCAAAAATAACAAAAAATTTCTCACATTTTAAAATATCAATTATCTGTGATTTTAAAAAAAAAAAGGTGAACACACACAAAAAAAAAAAAACCAAACAAAAAATCAATGCTCAAATAAGGAATCTGCCCGTAGCTCAAAAACTTGAAAAACCCTTGTTTCCAAGCACTACGAACATTAATAGAAGCATCCAAACCATGTAATAATCATAAAATTTTTACTGTACCAATAACGTAATCCGAAAATTCAAAACGCGCAAACATTCGACATAATTCTAAGTATTGTGTCATAAAAAAAAATTGAAAAACATTTTTAACAAGTAATAAAATGTTTTTCAATTTTTCTCTAAATAACATAAAAACACCCAACACACTAAATAAAAAGATACAAAAATAAAAAAAATAATAAACCAAAAAAAAAATAAACAAATAAAAAACTATGTTTATAACGAACACAAACACTCATAAGAAACCGTGTAAAACGTGCAATACCAAAAAAGCCGATAAAACTAAATAAACCTTTTTCTAGTTCTATTACCGCCGTTAGATAACTATTTTCTAAAAAATTTCAAACAAAAAAAAAATAACATATTTTTTCAATTCAAACATTATTTTGTAAGTTTCTTAAACAAAAAGTAAAAAAATAAAATAAAAATATAAAGCAATCTATAACTCCATACAAATAAAATAAATGTTTGTGTCGAAAAATAAAAGAATAATATTGACATTTTGAAGCAAAATACAACAAATTAAACAATAACAAACACCGGAAATAATTAAAAAAACGTAAAAAAAAAAATATCAAAAATATTAAACCTAAGTAACAAAAAAAAAACGGAATAGCTGTATGTAAAAAAAAATAAAAACAATTTTGTTTTGCATTTCACATGAAACAAAAAAAAAAAGAATCAAAATCGCTCAATGGATTTAAAATATAATTAAATAGTATATCAAAAAACACACAAAAACTTTGACATAAACATAAAAAAAATAAACAAAATTGTCATGAAAAAATTGAAAATCCGTAAAAATTGTTCAATGAAAGACTTGACCTTTCTGCGCGTATGCCTAGGTTACCAGTATCCTGATCAAAAAAAAATAAAAAAAAACAACGAACAACACAAAAAACATAAAAATACGTACTTAATCATAATAAATAATAAACTATTTTTTGAAAAAAAAAAAATGAAAATTTACAAAAAATAAGTTCTTTAGAAATAAATCCGATGGTGAAAGGAAACCCAATTAAAGATAAACACGAAATCAAAAAAATTAAAAAAACAAAAAAATTTATTTGTTGTAAAGAACTTTGCATGTATCTGATATCTTGTTCGCCCTGATGTAACTCAATTAAAACACCCGCACACAAAAATAAACAACACTTGTACAACGCATGGATAATTAAGTGAAAAAATGCTAAGTTGTAACAAGAAAAACCACAACAAATAAACATAAAACCAATTTGACACATTGTCGAATATGCCAATATTTTTTTAATATCAAAACTAGAAATTGCAAAACATGACGCAAAAAATACAGTACAACAACCTACAATTACTAACAAATTTGAAATAAAATTAACTTGTTCAAAAATAGTACAAAATCGTAATAAAACGTGGACTCCTGCCGTTACCATTGTAGCCGCATGTAATAATGAAGAAACGGGTGTAGGACCTTCCATCGCATCAGGTAACCAAAAATGTAAACCAAACTGGGAGGATTTTCCAACCGCTCCAAAAAATAAAAAAAAACTAATTCAAAAAAGTTTTGAAGAAACTGGAAACTGTAATAAGTAAGGATCTGTAAAAACCATTAAAAAACAAAAATCAAAACTTTGATATGTATAAAAAAAACAAAGAATTCCACAATATAATGAAAAATCGCTAATTTTATTGACAATTACGGCTTTTAATGCAGATTTATTCGCTTCTAAACGAAAATTTCAAAAATTTATTAGTAAATAAGAACATAAACCAACCATTTCTCAAAAAAAAAAAAAAATTATAAAATTACCAGCAAAAATTAAACATAGCATGCTCCAAGAAAATAAAAATAAAATAAAAAAAAAATAAATATAACTTAAGATACTTTCTTTCCTCATGTATCAAGTAGAGTATAAAAAAACAAATAAAGAAATAAATATTACTAAGCAGCCCATACAAAGCGTATGCATATCGTATACTAAAACTCAATCTATTTGTAAAGTATTTGGAATATAAACTCATTTTCGTAAAAAATAACATGTAAGGTTTTTTCTATGTAAAATCTTTAAAAAAAAATAAATATAAACAATCTTTTGTAAACAAAAGATTAAAAAAATAATAAAACTTGCACTTAAAACACGAACTCTTCATATAATTATAAAATGTAAATAAAAAGAAGTACTACGACAATATCGACAAAAATATCAATACATATGTTTATAAACTCACTGAGGAAAATAACTTAAATAAATTAACTGTTCATATCACAAACTAATGTTCTCATAATAATAAACGAGATAGGTATAACTATCGATAAAAATTTGTGACATAAAATAAAAAATAAAAGTAAAGCAAACAAATAAAAATATATATAAAATAAAAAAAAAGGGCAAAAGTAAAAAAACCTCGGTACTATTTCTAATAAACACATCTGATAACCTTACACTAATCTCCGGTAAATATATATATATATTATAAAACATAAACTAATTACTTTAATAAAAATAAATTATCTACAATTAACAAACTTGAATATTTATATACACGAATAATCATCGACAAACCTATTGCAGTCTCACAAGCAATAAAAACTAAAAAAAATAAAAAATAAACTTCAAAAAAAACAAAATCACAAAAAATAAAAGAAGTGATTAATAACAATTGTAATAAACTTAAATATAAAAATTCTAAACCTAACATTCATATAATGTAATTTTGACGGAAAAAAAGAAAAATAAAACAACCAAAAAGTAAACTAGCAAAAAAAAATAAAAAAAAAAAAAACATCATGCTTTTCCAATATAAACTTCTTGTTATAAATTTTTTTTAATATAAAATTAACTACAAAACTTCTTTTTATGCAAAATAAATAGAATAACTTTCTAAAAGTCTAATAAAAATTAAAATACATTAATTACAAAAGGCATAAATGCATGATTTACGCCACATAATTCACTACATTGACCGTAAAAGCGTCCACATCTTGCAAAAGTACCAAAACTACCATTTAATCGACCAGGAATAGCATCTAATTTTAAACCAAAGCTAGGTATCGTTCAACTGTGTATGACATCATTAGAGGTGATATAAAAAAGATAAACAAAATTTTTTTCTAAATATAAAGATTCATTTACGCTCGCCAATCTGATATTAAAATCATTCATAAAAGATACAAAATTACGATTAATCTGTGTTAATGTACTTTTAAAATATAAATCTGCAACTACGACTAAAAACATTTCAAAATCTTCATATCAAGAGAATACTTCTGTATCATAAGAAAAAATTCCTTCAGAAACCATTAACAGGTATGTTTGTAAAAAAACAAAATTTACTATATCAACTATATCAACATCACAAAAGTTTTCTAACATCCAACTACTATTTAAATTTTTTTTTTTATTAGCATTTGCTAACTTTTTTTTTTCCTCTTCCACTATATTATAATAATAATTTAAATCATCTATGCATATCTCCGTAAGCCAAATATTTCAGCTTATTTCCAAAGCAAAATTATTTTCTGTAGTTACCAAAGTACTTATAAACTTTAAAAAAATTGCTTTAAAAATAAACTACTTTTATTATTATTTATAAAATAATAATAAATAATATAACACAATAATAACATTTTTACTCTTTTTTAAACTAATTACCATACTTTTTTTTTTAAAATAACAAAGAAACTTTAACTTTTTTATAAAATTTATAACAACAATTTAATTACCTATGTAGGGCGAGGGCAAATCCGTCGACCGCCCAACACACTACAAATATCAAAGGCCGTCGGTTAAGTGGCCGGATCATTCGCTGCAGGCGCCCTCTAGAGGGGTAGCTCTAGAGACCTGTCTAGCGGACCTGTGTGCTCTATCGTCATAGTTTACATCACGCATACCCTTTGCTTCTTGATACCCCTTATTCCCCCATGCATACCCCCCGTCGTCGCCTAAGGTGCCCTATTATAAAATTTATAATATTTTAAGACGTAAAATACTCATTTATTAAATCTTAAATATTAAAAAAAATTAATTTTAATAATAATTATTATAACAACAAAACACAAAAAAATAAAAAAAACTATAAGCAATAACGTTATAGTTTTTATAAATAATTTTAGTAATCATTTTATAAATTTTAGACAACGTTTAATTGGATGTAAACATAAATATATAAAATTTTTGTATATTTTAATAGGAAACAATTTTAATTTGAAATATCAAAAAGAATAGATTTTATACTTTCTTAATAATTTTTTATTATATATTAATATTTTTTCTCTTCTAAATTTAGATTTATTTACAATTCAAAAAAAAAATTTAAGAAATCTTCAATGAAACCAATTGGGTATACCTTTTACAAAATTTACCAAATAACATAAAGGTTTTTTTATAAATTTATAAATAAAAACATATATTTTGTTGTAAAACCTACTTAATATAGAGTAATACACTGTTTTTTGAAAACGTCCTCAAGGTTTATATACATATCACTTTCGAAGTCATCAAAAAAAACGAATGTATTTAAATATTCTAGGATACACGTATTTAAAAAATAACTTATAAAGGGTTCTTTTTGAGCCATAGTATATATCTTTCGCAATCAATCCCATCATAATTCATAGACCTTGAAAGAACCTTTTAATAAGTTTTAATCAACGTTTCATATCCATTCAGTTAAAAAATTAGTTAAAAATTTAATTAAAATATAGGCTACGGGGAAATAAGGACTCGAACCCTAATCTCAAGTTTTGAAAACACACATTTTGCCTATTAAACTATTCCCCATAAAACTAAAACTCAAACACCTCACAAGGCTTATTTGTTTTTTATAAACACTAGAATGCCTATATCCAATAAGTTATCATGTTGTTCTCTTTATGTTTGCCCTGTCGGATCGGTCTAGTTTTCTTTTACTCTTTTTTACAAATTAAAACGCTGCTACATTTCTTTATTCTATCGTATGACTTTGCTGCTATGGACAACTATATTACATCAACGTTGTGCGTTGGCTTAGGCAGGATAAGCCAACGCACAAAGACAGGACCTTAATTAAACTGTAAAATAAATATTCACATTCCGTTTTAAATTTATAAATAAAACTTATCCTATAATCTTTTATTTTTCTTAAATATCCTTTTTAATTAATAAAAACTCTATTAAATTATTACAATTTTTTAGATATTTATCTTGGTTTAAACAAAGGTATTTACAATTATTTTTGAAATTTTTATAAATAATAACAATAAATACCATAAGAAAGCGTAATGTACCACTTTTATAAACCAATTACTATACATTTTTATCAAAAATAACAAAAAACTTTAAAAATTTTATAGATTTTTGCCTATTTTCGTATGAAATACATGAAAAAAAGTCCAAAAAACGTATCTTCTCCTTATAATAGGATCCGTTTTAGATAACAAATTTGCCATTTTTTTATAAAAAAAATAAAAGACATACCTTGAATTCTCGACCAAAACATGTAATAAGCAAATCACTGTTTTCGTAAATTTCCAAAACTACTTTTCAGGTTTTATAAACAATCATTTGCTTTTTCATTAAATGTCGTATTAAAAATTATTTCTCTAACTTATTATTTTTTAACAAAATA
>CADEGZ010000020.1:0-12965 GCA_902827015.1 uncultured Pseudomonadota bacterium | reverse complement strand
AGAAAAACAATTAGACTTTACAGCTAAAAATTAACAACAACTTTTGCCAATTTTTGGCAGATTTAAACCAATTGTTCAATTTTTCCATTAAATGTCGTATTAAAAATTATTTCTCTAACTTATTATTTTTTAACAAAATATCTTCCTTACTTTTATTGTTTTCTTCAAACAGAAAAACAATTAGACTTTACAGCTAAAAATTAACAACAACTTTTGCCAATTTTTTACAAATTTCATAACTTCTCAGAAAAAAATACACGAGGAAATAAGGACTCGAACCCTAATCTCAAGTTTTGGAAACACACATTTTGCCTATTAAACTATTTCCTTTTTACAAAATACATTAAAATTAAAAATACATTATATATTCACAATTTATTGTTTTAAATATACGGGGTCTTAGGACTTGAACCTAAACCTTCAGGGCATGAGCCTGACGAGCTACCTTTACTCCAAACCCAAACTGTCAATTAATTGCACACAAATAGTTTAGAACAAATTAAACAAGCAAAAATCAAATGCCAGAGATAGGAATCGAACCTATGCTGTAACAATACACTGGATTTACAGTCCAGCGCCTTACCACTCGGCCACTCTGACGTAATACAAATAATTGTTAAAAGTATTATATGGCCTCTGGGAGACTCGAACTCCCTTTTTTGCCTTGAAAGGGCAACGTTATACCCATCTACTAAGAGGCCTCTTTTGGGTTGGCTGTATCGAGGCTCGAACCCGAAACTTTTGGATTAAAAGTCCAACACTCTACCAATTGAGTTATACAGCCCCAAAACAACAAGGTAAACAACAGGATTTGAACCTGCGACTTCCGGAGCCACAGTCCGACACTCTACCAAACTGAGTTATGTTTACAATTTAAAAAATCAAAAATATCACAAAAAGGTCCTCCAACAACAGGTTCCCCTACCATTACCATGTTACGACTTCGCCCCAGTTGCTCGAGTATAGCTCTAAAACAATGGGAAGAAAGAGAACGTGGTATCAAAAACTTCTGAGTAATCTCAAAATAACCAAACTCCCGTGGCGTGACGGGCAGTGTGTACGAAGCCCGGGTACCGTTCACCGTCACTCGCTTGTTAACGATTACTAGCGATTCCACCTTCACACTTTTAAATTTCAAAAAATGATCTGAACTAAGGCCTATCATTCAAGATTGACTAAACTTCACAGCGACGTAACTTTTTGCGAAAATAACCTATGTAACATGTGTGTAGCCCCATCCGTAAAGGTCATACCGACTTGACGTCGTCCCAATCTAAATCAACTTTTCTTTGTTAATCGTGGCCGGGTATCAATTGTGCTCTCAGGGATTACGCTCGTTCCTGGAACGAACCAGACACCTCAAAGCACAAGCTGACGACAGCCATGCAACGCCTGTAAAAATCCAACCTTTATCTGTATAAATGATAAAAATAAAACTGAATTCGCTTAACGTATATTCTCTAAAAAATAACAAGGATTGGTAAGATTCTGCGAGTAATGTCGAATTAAACCACATATTCCACCGCTTGTACAAACCTCCGTCAATTCCTTTGAGTTTTAGACTTGCGACCGTAGGACCCAGGCGGAGCATTTAACGCGTATACTAAAAACTTTTATAAAATTTTCAACACTCATAGGTGACTGTGTGGACTACCTGGGTCTCTAATCCAGTTTGCTACCCACACCTTTGTACCTCAACGTCAATTTAAAGTAGAAAGTAGCTTTAGCCTTTAGAACGTCCCGTTAACCTGAACATTTTAACGAAAGAATAAGAGTACGACATAACTTCCAGAAAATTCAAGCCTAAATTCAAAAAGAAATTCCCCAGTTTTTAAGCTTTGGTCTTTGTAAAACACTAATTGAACAAAAAAAACAGTCTACATACCCTCTACGCCCAATCACGATGAATAACACTCGCCCTTCCCGTCTTACCGCGACTGCTGGCACGAGATTAGTCAGGACTAATTTTGCTGGCGTACCTTCCTTTATCTCCCCAACAGAAAAGTTTTACAATGGCAAGTTCCCTTCTTCACCCACGCAACATAACTGGATCGTCTGTTTAGACCTTGTCCAAAATTCCGCACTGCTGCCTCAAAAATCAAGGTAGGTCCCTATTCCAGTTCCTATGTGACTATTCTTCCTCTTAGAACAGCTAATAGTGTCCGGCTCGCAAAAACATTACTTTAACAACTACCTAAATATATCAAAGCAAGCCGATCATCAGAAGCAATTACTTTTCTCGATATATGTACTTAAAATTTAAATATAAAAAAAATTATTAAATTTTTACAAAATTAATAAAAATTCTCCTTAAATTTTTCTTTTAATATATTAAAATTATTCTATATAACTTACGAAGTTTTTAATCGTTAACCTACTTAAACATTACTCACCATGACGCTAATAATACAAAAAATCGTACATAAACAACTGGCATGTGTGACGTCTGTTACAAGCATTCACTCAGAGCTAGGATCAAACTCTCTAGCACGTATAATGCAGTTGCTGCAAACGTCACCATCCATTTTTACTTTGAATTCGATAGGATTCGAACCTATAACGCAACCGTTATGAGCAGTGCATTTTACCATTAAACTACGAATTCTATTATAAAATAGGCTGGAATTGGATTTGAACCAATACACTTTATTTTGCAAACAAAAACAATACCATTATGCTATCCAGCTTTTTAATTAAAATTTTAAATTTTTAACGAATTATTATAAAGACCTTGTAAAATTGAACTTCTAGTTAAAAAAGTTGTTTTAATGTTTTTAAACAAAAAAAATTTTCGAATAAAAACCATATGACAATAATTAAAATCAACTTCCAAATAAAGTGGAGGACCGTATAAAAAACGAAAAAAACGTAGTCTAAAAATAATAAATTTTTTTAATCTAAAAAAAAAAAAAGGTATAAACGAAATAAAATCTCAATTATTAACTAAAGCATTCGGAGCACGTATTCCAATTCCATTAATTAAAACATATCCTAAGCGTACAGCTTCTTTCGCATCATAAATATTAATGAAAAAACCGGATCTAAAGAGAATAGTTGAAATTCTTCGTTCAAAGTAAGAAAAAAAATGTAATTCGCCTCGACCTAAAGGATTTCCTTTCCCAAAAACTTTTTTTAAAAAACGAAATCAACGAGGTCAACTGTAATTGCCATAAAACGTTTTCAAACGAGATAGAACAAATTGTTTCTTTTTAAATTTACTTCCTTTACCTGGTTTCAGTAATCCACCGTGCGACCGAAATTTCAAATTACAAAGAACTTTAAAATAATCTGGACGTCGCTTAGAGCTAGCCGCAACACGTCTAATCTTAACACGAATTCCAAAAGATGGTTTCATATAAAAAGAAGAACGTGGAAAAACAACAGGAACAGATGCAAATAAATAATATAAACGACGTACGACCCTACAACGTTTACTACTACTATATAAAGTTCCCCATAAATCAGAATTCAGTTTTTTATACATCGCAAATTTAAAAACACGTTTATAAATTTGTTTTTTAAATCTCTTCCCCTTTTCTGCCTGTACTTGTTGTTGCTGTAAAATCAAATTATTTAAAAATTTTTATAAAAAACATATATTATTATATGTTTTACATTGCAAATAAAATTATAAATGCCATCATTAAACCAAACAAGGCAATTGCTTCTGTTAAAGCAAAACCTAATAAAGTATAAAAAAACAAAGATTCTAATAAACTAGGATTTCTAGAGTAACTAAGTAAAAAACCTGCAAACACAACACCAATACCAATACCAGCGCCTCCCATACATATTGTAGCTAATCCTGCACCAATCATTTTTGCACTTCTAGCAAGGTCAAATAAAGTGATTATCATTTCTTGCTCTTGCATTTCTGAAAATAAAAAAAAATACATAGGTTTATAAATACTTTAAAATAGTTTCTTTTGTTCAATTATTATACACATCTAATTTAAAAAATTTTGAACGAAAACGTTTTAAAACATATAATTGATATTTTATTGTAAAATCAAAAAAACTTAAACGATAACGCACCGGAAAAAAACCTAAAAAATAAATACTGTGCATATTAACAAAAAATTCTAAAGGTGTATTAAAAATTTGAACTCTAAATATAACACGAAATCGTGAATAAAATGATAACAAAATACCTCAAACATACAAACGTTTATATCGTTGACGTTTAAAAAAAATTTTAACACCTAAAGTTTTTTTATTAAACATAATATAATAAAACTGTTTGAAATTCATTAAAGGACGTCGTACATGTTTCATTTTTGTAGGTTGTTTAAAGATAATAAAAAAAAAATCACCTGGAAGCAACCTATCATATGGGTTTAAAAAAAAATTAAAAATAGAGTGTTTAAAATAAAAATTTTTAAAAAAAGTTAACATAAATTTAAAATACAAAAAAGCGCTACTACACTGAGTACTTTATACTTTATTTAATTATCCTATAAAATTTAACATAAAAACATAAAAATAGTATTTTTAGCTTAAACCAAAAAACCTACAATTTATAATCTATAATTTCTTTAAATTAAAAAAATTAAAGACAATCAATTTTGAAAAAGTTTCAAACTTTTATGAATTCAGAAATTAACTCGAGTATTACGTACGTAACTACCCAACTATGCTCAAAATTTTTTTATAAAAAAATTTAAAGTTTTTTATATGTAAAAAAATTTAAAAGAATTTTATATTTAAACTAAAATAAATACTATTTTAATTTAAAATTAATGCTTCTTGATAAATTATAAAAAACAAAAACATATTTTATTAAAAAGCAAAAACAATTGGTGCACCAGTGGTACCATAATTCCAGTCCTCTCGTACAAGGAGTTATTGTTTCTCAATTGTCTTTTAAACAAATTTGGTAGATAGGGACCGAACTGTCTCACGACGTTCTGAACCCAACTCACGTACCGCTTTAATTGGCGAACAGCCAAACCCTTGACACCGGATTCAGCGCCAGGATGCGATGAGTCGACATCGAGGTGCCAAGCAATCTCATTGATAAGGACTCGCAAAGATCATTAGCCTGTTATCCCTAGCGTACCTTTTATCCGATAAGCATTAACCTTTCCACACAGCAATAATGGATCACTATAACTAACTTTCGTCCTAGAAAGACATGTAAGTCCTACAATCAAATTCACATTTGCTATTACGCCTTTGTACACTTACAAAAAGAAAAAACAAAATATAGAACTCCTTCGTTACGCTTTAGAAGGAAACCGCCCCAGTTAAACTAGCACAAATACATGCTTGGTTAAATCCTTAAATTCCTGTATTACAAAAAACTGATATTACACTTACGTCTCCATTATCCCCTTTGACAAGGAAACTTCAAAAACTCACAGCTACACTTTATAGTTGAAACGAATGAAAATAATATAAAATTCAAGTGAAGGTGCATAGGGTCTTTCCGTCTAGCCATATTTATGTCGTATCTTCACGAAAATTACAATTTCACTTAGATACTACTGGAGACAGCAAGGAAGTCGTTGTACCATTCATGCACGTCGGAATTTACCCGACAAGGAATTTCGCTACCTTTGGACCGTCAGAGTTACAGCCGCCGTTAACTAGCCCTCTCTGATCAACGCAATAAAACATTTCCTGTTAGTAGCTTAGCAATGGGCAGATCTCAGATCCTTTACTTCATTTTGCAATTTTGCAGAATCTTATGTTTTTGTTAAACAGTCGCCCCCCTCGATTTTCATTAAATTTAAAAAAAAAAACAATAATCTTGAAATTACTAATTTAAGTTTTCTTTCTTTAAAACCTCCTTATCCAATGTTACAGAGCCAATTTGCCGAGTTCCTTCAATAGTATTCTCTCAACACCTCATTATTGTTAAAACATTCCACCTGTGTCGGATTAAGTACGGTTTTTTTGGTTTTTAAACTTTTCTTGTCTCCTATAAAATAAGTGCGTTATTTAAAACCTAAGGTACGAAATTCGAACACCACACATACTCATTTATAAACATTTTAAAGGAAATACAAATACATTTTGAACACCTCACGTTTTTGTATTGAAACGGTACTCTAATTTAGGATCGAGTCGTCGATTTACCAAATTATTTCATCGTATAGCTCATCATTATAAGAATAATCTTAAAAACTTAGAGACCGCCTAAATATATTCTTCTAATAATAAAAACATATAAAACCTGAGAATTTCGGTGTGAATTATTTTAAATTCAATATAGTTACTCATACTAGCATTCTTTTTTTTGATACTTCAAAAAATTTTAAACAAAATTTTTTTCAAAAATCTACAAAATATTCTACTACCAAAAATGAATGCAACATTTGTCCGCCGCATGCGTTTAAGGCTAAAATACCTCCACATTTTTGAAATAAAAAATATTTAAAACAACTTTATAAGTGAGCTTTGACGCTTTCTGAAAATGATGGCTGCTTTAAAGCCTACATCCCTATAAAAAAAAATTCATTTCTTTTTTTTGAGCAAGATGTCATGGACATTAACGCACGATGCGGGCTGTTTCCCTTTCAACAATAGAACCTTATCGCTCTAGGTTTGTCCAAAAAATTAAATTAACAACATTCTGAGTTTTTTTTGAGTTCAGTAAAGCCGTCAACCAGCCCCCCTAGCCCAGATAGTTACTTTACCTTTATTAATTTATTTAATTACACTACCCACATAGTTTTCGTAGAATACCAGCTATTTCTAAATTTGATAAGCCTTTCACCCCTAACCACAATTCGTCCCAGTATTTTGCCACATACACGAGTTCAGTCATTATTTACTCAAAAAATTCAACTTGATCATGGTTAGCTCATTTAGTTTCGGGTCAAATAAGCATAACTATCACTTCTTCAAGACGCCTTACATTTTTTAAGTTAAAACTTAAGCTCGCTATATATATTTACTCGCAAGTCCATGATGCAAAAGGTACAGTGTTATTCTAAAAAAAAAAAATCAAGAAAAAATATATTTAAATAATAAAAATATAAATATAGTATCTATGTATTTATTTATAAATAAAAGTTTTTTAATATATCAATTTAAATTTAAAACTAAGAATGCTAGGACACATAAAGGTTAAAGTTCTTATTTCACCTAGTAGAAGATATCTACTTCTTTTCAACATTCCCTCACGGTACTTTTTCACTATTGCTCTTTATAAAATACTAAATATTTGAAAGTGGATTTCCAATATTCAAACAAAATGTCCTCCGCCTTACTCTGTTAATTTAGTGTATATCTACAAACAATACTAAAAAACACTTATTTAAAATCTAAAAAATAGTTTATAACTAAGAATTAATCATTTTTCTAAAAAAAAACATTATGTAAAAAACTAAAGACCTCAAACCTTTAGGTAATCCAGGGTTAGTGGAGCCTAGTTAACACATGCATACCATCGTATTTTATCAACAGAAATTTCTTATTGAATTAATATATTTAATTATAATGATCCACAATCGCTCACCACTACTAACAGAGTCTCCATAAAAATTGATTTTTTTTCCGCAAATTACTAAGATGTTTCAATTCATTTGGTTAATTTTATTACAAAACCTAAAGACACACAGGGAGTTTATCGTTTGGATATCTTTAGATACACAACACTGCAACACGTGATTCGCTACTAAAAAGAATAACGTCAAACAAACTTAAACTTCTGCGGGAAAAACAAGATTCTCTAGCCGCATGCACCTTAAAGGCTTACTCCACGTCCATCTTTTTTTTTAAACAAGTCAACCAATTTATGCAAATTTTTTAAAAATATAAAAAATAAAAAATTAATAAAAACTACTTATCTTTTTTAGAATAAGAAGATCTCCTCTTATGTCTTTTACCTTTTTTTTTACGCAAAAATATTAACTTACTAGTTTTATTATCAAATAATTGTTTCTTTTCATGTTGTTCACTGTTATCAGACTCATAATCTGTGTTAGCTAATTTAATGCTAACAATAACAGTAAGACATAAAAGTATACTTAATAAAATTAAATCCACACACCAATAGTTAAATAAAAGAAAACAGAGTCTCTCCATCTTTAATAAGTGCAAAATTAAATGTATAACAACAATCAAAAAATAAACTGTAGCAAATAAAAACTCAAAAATTGTAATCAAATATAAAATAAAAATTAACACAATTTTCGTGGCAAAATATTCACATACAGCAAAAAATTCAAACTAATATTATAATTAATAATAAATCGAAATTTAATAAAAAAAAAAATGAAATATAATATAATAAAAATAACTGCATAATTTTTTATAATTTAAATGTATGCACTAACTCTAATATTTCAAAATTTTCTAAACGCTCATAAGTCCTAAACTTGTAAACTAATTTACGTGCAGTTGCACGATTTGTTTTCGTTCTTTGTCCTCTTAAAGGTAACCGAAAATTAATAAATCAATTTTTTAAAAGTTTAGCATTTTTAATTAGCATAAAATGAAACCTATTTGCATAATTTCTATAGTATAAAAACCGATAACGTAGATTGGAAAAAAAAAAGTATAATTGATAACGAAATTTAAATAAATGTCCATATTTTTTGAATAAAAAATCAACGTCTAATTTTGAAAAAAAAGAAAGATGAATACCAAAAATAACAGGAAAAAATCTCACAAAATGTTTACTAAATCCATAAATTTTGTTAAAACTTGTTACTTTAAATTTTTTTTTACTTAAAACAGTACTAACCTCTTTTTTATTATACTTTTTTTTTTTACTAAAGTTAAACCGTAAAGCATGTTCATCGAAATATTTTAAATATTTTCTTCTACTACAAATATAATAGTTAAAAAACAAATTATGTTATAAAATTAATTAACGACGTGAACGTTTACCTATTTTACGCTTTACTTTATATCTTGTTAACATAAATCCACGCCTTTTATAAGGCAAATGTTCTTGCAAATTTTTTAAATAATAACAAAAATTAAGCAAAAGTGCTCAATTAAAGCTAATAAATTTAAAAAATTTTTTTCGTAATTTTTTTAATTTAATATTTATAGGCAATCTTACAACTCATGACAAAGGAGCACCTAGGTATAACCTAATATATTTAGATCTAATACCTAAACGATGACGGTAATTATATCCTTTCATATACATACGTCTAACAAAAAAAGAAGGTTCTATTAAAAATGAATAAATATATTGTTTTAAAATACTTTTTCTTAGCATAAAAACACCATCTGTCATATTCAAAAAAACAACTCTACGTAAATATAAAAACAATATAATTATAAAGTATTTGTTGTATCTCTAAAAAATACAATTAAAAAGACTTCGCCACTGCATTTTTTTAAAAAACATTCTTCTAAAGGTAAAATACCATAAAGGGGTGAACGAACAAAATACATATCACGTATACCTGGAATAGTTGTTTGATTAAGAAAATCAAAATACCTTTGTGAAACACCTAACTTACGCTTCTTGCCGTGAAATAATTTCATACCAAAAGCTAATTTTTGGTTTTGATGTAAATATACGAATACGAACTCACCTTGATGAGAAAAACCTTGAATAATTTTTAATGGTAATAAATATTGTTGTAAAAATATAATAACATACTTATTATTTTTTATTTTAAAAAACCTTAAATTTTTACTAGCAGCTCAATTATAACCCGCAACAAAATCTCTTCAATATTTTCTTTCTTTTAAAAAAAACAAAAACTAAAAACTACTTTTTGAAAAACCTTCATAACGTCCAGATAAAAAACAACGACGGAGTTCTCACCGTGATAAACCAAAACGTATATTGTATACCTTGGAACTGTTAGTCAAAGGACATCTTATTTTCGCCTCTGTAAACCGATCATATCTTTTTACTGATTTCAAAAGAAGAGAAATTTGTTGACGTAAGGCATAAGGAAGTTGATAATTAAAAATAAAAAAATGATTTAATAAATATTTACGTTCATACTTAAATAGGCAAACAACACGTTTTCTTGTTTTTGGAATTAAATATGTAATTTTCAACTAACTTCGTTTTAATTTTTTTCTAATATACAATGTTATTAATTTATAACGACGACGACGCTTTAACCGTCGTAAAAATTTTCGATAAAAACGTGTCTTATGATTAAAATATCTACAAAAAAAAAAAAAATTAAAGAATTGTATAAAAGTAAAAAATTTAGTTAAAGGTAAATATGTGTTTATTTTAAAAAAAAAAGATAAAGACATCAAAAAGTTTTGACGAAACCGACGTCTAATGCCAGTAATTTTTACTTTAAAAGGCTTTAAAGTAAAAGAAGCTATGTCCCAAAAAAAAACTATTAATTTTTTTTCCGTTAAAATATAATATAAACTTAATTGTTTCCCCAATAAAGGAATACTTTCAATATCTTCTATATTTATTAATTTTGTAAAAATATAAAAATAAATAAATTCAACAAAAAACAATAAATCAGTGTATTGATAATATTTTTTAAATAATGTAATATATTTTTTACGATAAAATCTGTTAAATTTATGAAGAAAAATCTTTGGTGTAATTTGCAAAATTCTTCAAAAAAAAATAAAAAAATAACAAATACTAAGTTTGCGTTTAAGTGTACGTAACCTTTTAAAAGGTACTTTAATAATTAATTTTACTAATTTAAGAGGTAATTTAATAAAATCTTTATTATAGTATTGGAAGGAAGGAAAAAAAAAAAAAAAGCATCAATCCCAAAAAAATAATCGCTGTTTTACTATAAACTTCATAAAAAAATAGTTTGTTTATAAAACATAATCACCTAAAGTATATAGTTTTCTAAACTTGGTCAACCTAAATTCGCGAAAAATAACACCTTTGACTCTTGTTGCTTTAATATCCATATTATCTTTTAAAACAACAACTGCATTCTCATAACAACGAATACCTACACAAGTCCGAAAAAAAGGACGTGTCATGTGTACAAGTACACATTTTAATTTTTGTCCTTTCTTTCATTTTTTTTTTACATTAACAATACGACAAGAAACCAAAAGTAATTCACCTAATGCAGCAAAATTAGCACGACCGTACCTATGTATTAATTTTACTCATTTAACACCACTATTATCTAGCACACGTATTAAAGTATTAGGTCTCAAATATTAATTTCTATTAAATACAGTATTTCGACCCGGTCACTTCTGACTTTTTAATCTATGACTCAAATATCTTAAAACTAAAGGAATTTGTAAATTTTTGAATAAAGGGGTATTTAATGTTAAAATATTACAACGAAATCCTACATAATACTTTACTTTTTTTTTAAAAATATCATAATAGCAAGGTAATAAATTTCAAACTTCACAAAATAATGAATTTTTTTTAATTTTACAAAATTCTAAATTTTTTGAACCCTTTCCCTTACCCATACGCATTCCTAGTGATTTTTTAGTTGAAAAAAAAATACAATGAACATATACACGAAATTTTGGTGTAATTTTAAAATATTTTTTTTGACTTCTTTTGAATCATTTTAAATATAATAAAAATTTTTCAAGATGTCGCTTAGGCATTTTATGAAAATTATGAGAATAAACATAAATTGTATACTTTTTTAATAAAGGCCTGTTTGTACAGATAGTTACTTGTGTTACTTTATTTAAAATTTTTCGTATTTTTCCTTTTCGAAAATTTTTTCTCAACTTTAATATGAAATTTTTTCTTATGTTTTTTTAAAATTTTTTTTGAATTACGTGGACGTGAAAACCTTCACTTACGCTTAAAAAATAATTTTTTTAAACCAAAATTTCTATGGGTAAACAATCAATTTGGTTTTTTAAAATATTTAAAAATTTGTTTCTTTTTTTGATTTAATTGGCGTCGTGAAAATCTGAAATGACGAAAGTACGCCCTTAAAAAAAAACGTTTACTATAAAAAAAAATTGTTTGTAAATTTCCAACACCAAACAATAAAGGAAAATTATACTCTGCATAATCTCCACTAAAATCATAAATACGTGCTAAATTTTTACCAAAAACAACTTTCATATCTAAAGCGCGTCCACGTCTTGCAAAACGACCACGTGCATAAAAGACATATCCAATAATTCCTTTAAACTGTTTAAAAGCATTACGACTCAAACTCAACAAATTTCTTATATCTAATTGTTTAGTTAAAAATCGCCTAATCAAAACAACCATAGTAGACGTTTCCATAGTTTTTGCCACCGTTCTAACTAATAATAAACGCACCGAACATGCTAAACAACGAAAAAAAGAAGGTAAAGAACATAATCTTGAAAAAAAAGTAAATCAAAAAAAACGAATACGAAATCTATATACATATACAAAATAATTTCTAATCAAAAATTTATAATTAAATAAAGCAATTTTTAGAAAAATTAAAAAAAGCAAAAATTCTTTTTTTAAATATAATCAAGAAAACATACCATTTCCATTGTGAAAAAAAACAGAATGTAGTACAATTAAATTAATTTTTAGAAAAAAAAAAAAACGAGGAATACGAAAATAAAAAAAAAAAAATTGTTCACATATTAAAAAAAATGATAAATAAAATTTGAAGCTACCAAGCCAAACAGTAGAATAAAAAAAAGAAGAACGATATAAAAATAGAAAAAGCAAAATTAAAAAAATTTTAGAAAAAAAAGTTGTATAAAAAAAATTAAAACTAAATAACTGCAAATTTAAAGTCGATGAATGTAATCAAAATTTTTGAAAATAATTTTTATAAAAAAGTAAAAATAAAAAAAAAACAAAAAATCAGCTGGTTATTTGTAGTAATTTAAGCAATTTTTGCTTTAAATTTTCATAATTTTTTGTTGAACAAAAGTATTGTAAACTAAAAAATTTTTTTAAATTTTTTGAATATTTAGAAAAAAATTTAAAAAAAATTTTTAAACTTTTTTTTTCAACACTTAATTTTTTAAACAAATAAACATACTTCATTTTTGTTTTTTTTTTTAATATTTTTTTAACTAATCAAAACTGTTCATCTACTAACTTTAAAAAATGTTCATAATTT
>CADEGZ010000019.1:7957-26455 GCA_902827015.1 uncultured Pseudomonadota bacterium | reverse complement strand
GTATTGAAATGAAAGAAGCCCAGAAGCTTTTTGCAAGAGTCTTCCAGTAAGAACACCATGTAGGTATACATCCAGAACACGACTCACCGCCCACGAGCTCCTTTGCCTTTTTCTGCATTGCTCTCTCTAGCAAAGCTAGCCTCTGATCCACGCATCAGGATGTAGATACTGACTCCTAACATTTGCACTACCTGTAATACTTTTCCTATTTGGCAAGATTCTTTGCCTTGTTCTAATTCTCGCACGAAACGTGTGCCCACCCCCACAGTTGCTGCCAGTTGCTCTTGAGTAATCCTTTGGCGCTTGCGGATCTTGCGGATCCATTCCCCAAGCATTTTAGTATCTGTAATTTGTTCCATAAAAATCAACCCTCTCGGGACGATTATACCATAAGATAGCGTATTTTCAAAAAATAATCCTGATCGGGACTATTAACCCCAGCGGTATGTCTTAATAGTAAAAATAACCCCGAACGGGGTTAAATTCAAGACATGGTCTTTCTTTCGGAGGAGTTCAATTTTTGGAGTTTAATATAAGCAAACTTTCTTTTGCCCACTTGATAAAGTTGAGCTTTGTCGTCTACTGCAATTATTTGTGCTTTATCTTCTAGCCGCTCGTTATTAATACGTACCCCGCCCTGTTCTATTAGACGTATTCCCTCTGAGGTACTTTGAACCAATCCAGCTTCTTTCAATAGCTTTGCGACAGGTAAGCCTTCGGTGTTTGTGGTTAAAGAAATGGTGGGGATATTTTCTGGAATAAGGTGTTTTTGAAACTGCGCTATAAAGGCTTCATGCGCTTTTCTTGCCGCTTCTAGGCTATGAAAGCGAGCCGTAATTTCTTCTGCTAATTTAATCTTAACATCTCTGGGATTTGCGCCTTGCATGACAGATTGTTTCAATTTAGTTATTTCTGTTGTAGAAAGAAAGCTTAAAACTTCATAATAACGCCACATTAATTCGTCTGAAATCGACATGACTTTGCCAAATATTTCACTTGCTGATTCATGAATGCCTATATAATTCCCTAAAGATTTAGACATCTTTTGCACACCGTCCAACCCTTCTAATAAAGGGAAAGTCATCACCACTTGAGGTTTTTGGCCTACATGTTTTTGTAATTCTCTTCCCATTAAAAGGTTAAATTTTTGATCGGTTCCTCCAATCTCAATATCTGCTCGTATTGCTACTGAATCATACCCTTGGATCAAAGGATATAAAAATTCATGGATCGCAATTGGATGTTCCGCATGATAACGATTTTTAAAATCTTCTCTTTCTAACATACGTGCCACCGTATATTGTGCTGCTAGCTCGATAATCCCCTTGGCGCCAAGTTTATCTATCCAACTTGAATTAAATAATATTTCTGTTTTATCAGGATCTAGAATTTTAAATACTTGTTTTTGATAAGTTTTGGCGTTCTCGACTACCTCTTCATGCGTTAAAGGTTTTCGTGCTACGTTTCTGCCAGTAGGGTCCCCTATCATCCCTGTAAAGTCACCAATTAAAAATAATACATGGTGCCCCAACTGCTGAAATTGCCTTAGCTTATTCAATAAGACCGTATGACCTAGGTGAATATCAGGAGCAGTCGGATCAAAACCCGCTTTAATTCGTAAGGGAATACCCTTCTTTAAGTTAATAACTAATTCTCTTTCTAGTAAGATTTCTTCCGCGCCTCTTTTCACTATTTCTAAGGCTTCATTAAAGTCTTGCATTGACCTATCACTCCACATTCCTCAGGTTAAGTATTTCCATTTTTATTTCTTTATGGTAATTATGCAATGTCATTGCTAAAAAAAGCGTTGACCACTATTAAAGTGCCAACTATCTTTTAATATGATGGTTGAGAGAAGTAATTTATTTTGTTAACTTTGTTTGAACTATAACATAAAGGACCGTAGTAGAACTGTGAAGTTTGATTATAAACCAAGAGCAGTCCCATTGGGACCGCCAATTTTTTGTAAGTCAAAAGCAACCCTTATGGGTTCGCCAATGCTTAGGCGTACACTCCACGTAGGTTTTGGCTTTACAGCATTCTTTTGTCTAGCACTCGCCGTTTCTTTGGATAAATCTTCTGCGCCGACGATAACACCAACCACTATTTCTGCTGAAGCAAAAGTAGAATCAGCCTCTACTGCAGAGCAGTCTACAAAACTTATCACGACCAAAGTAGAACCTCCTCTTAAGAAAGAAGCTAAGGTTGCATCAGCAATACAACCCAAGCCCATCGCTTCTGTTGCGGCTACATCACAAATTGAGTCTTTAGAAGAAGAAATAGAAGAAAACTGGCAGATCGTTAAAATACGCGCTGGAGATACCCTCTCGAAAATTTTTAATCGTTTGGGTATTGCAACTAAAGATATCCATGAAATTATGACTGCAGATCCTGCCTCCAGACGCTTAGCTTCTTTACATCCGCAACAAACCCTTAAACTACGTATCACTAAAGATCAACAACTCGCAGGGTTAATATTAGATATCGCTCCTGGTAGTGCATTACATGTATGGAAAATGGAAGAAGGTTTTCAAGTTGAACACAAATTACTACCACTAGAGAAACAACTCGCATTTGGAAAAGGAGCAATTCAAGATTCCTTATTTTTAGCTGGAAAACGTGCTGGTCTTGATCACAACATTCTCGCACAAATGGTTGAGATTTTTGGCTGGAATATTGATTTTGCACTTGATCTACAACCTAACGATACCTTTCGCGTACTATACGAAGAAAAATGTTTAGACGGCGAACGGATCCAAACTGGGCATATTTTAGCAGCAGAAATCGTCAACGATGGAAAAAAACATCAAGCCATACGCTACACCGATAAGACAGGATATACCAGTTATTTTTCACCAGACGGATACGGTATGATGCATCAAGCCTTCTTGCGCGCACCTGTGAATTTTGCTCGTGTTAGCTCCCATTTTGGCACACGCAAACACCCTATTTTACATAAAATACGGCAACACAAAGGTGTCGATTATTCCGCACCCCATGGAACGCCAGTACAAGCTACTGGGGATGGGAAAGTTGTCTTTGTTGGAACTCGAGGAGGGTTCGGCAAAGTTGTTGAATTACAACACGGAGCACGCTATTCAACGCTTTATGCACATTTATCTCGCTTTCCTAAAGGCATGCGTGCAGGCTTAGAAGTAAAGCAAGGACAGATTATTGGTTTCGTAGGAAGAACTGGCCTAGCAACTGGGGACCACCTACACTATGAATTTCGGATCGACGGGATCCACCGTGATCCACTCACTGTTTCACTACCCAAGAAAAAACCTATTACTGAAACAAACAAACGCCACTTTCTCGCACATGCAAAAGAAATGTTAAAACTCTTAGATATACATGAACATAAAATTAACATGGCGCACAGCGAATACCCTATACCCACAGCGCACAGCGAATGATTTTTAAAATTCATTCACGAAGAGTATAAAAAATGAATAATCAATTTATTGGTGTACTCTCTGGCACCAGCATGGATGCAATTGATGTAGCGCTAGTCGCCTTTAACCAGGATTCTCCACAACTTCTTGCCACAACAACTTACCCTATCCCTCCAGAATTTCGCGCCCAATGCTTTGATATAACTTATTCAGGCCAATGTTCACTGGATGATCTCGGGACACTAGACGCTAACGCAGGTATATTGTTTGCAGAAGCGGTTCTTAGTCTTCTTAAACAAAAAAACATATCACCCAAACAAATTCGAGCAATTGGCAGTCATGGACAAAATTTAAGACATTCTCCCCACCTTAATCCACCTTTTACATTACAAATCGGCGATCCAAACATTATTGCAGAACGAACGGGTATTCCAACGGTTGCGGACTTTCGCAGACGAGATATTGCTGCTGGTGGACAAGGTGCTCCGCTGGCTCCTGGTTTTCATGCAAATGTATTTAAAAGCCAAACTGAAAATAGAGTTATTATAAACATTGGTGGAATTAGTAATGTTACCTTTTTACCTGCTTCTTCTCATAACCCTATTACTGGTTTTGATACTGGCCCAGGTAATTGCCTAATGGATATTTGGATGCTGCAACACCTAAATTATTCCTTTGATAAAGGAGGCCGTTTTGCATCATCTGGAACAGTGCACCCAATTTTACTGCAAGAATGCTTACAAGATCCTTATTTCTCTAAAAAACCACCTAAAAGTACCGGAAGAGAATACTTCAACGATAAATGGCTGAATAAAAACATTCATGGTATTAACGTAGCACCAATTGCACCTAGAGATATACAAGCAACGTTATTGGCTTTAACAGCGTATTCAATTGGAGATGCAATTTTACAATACGGCCCCAATAATGCTGCGGTTTTCGTTTGCGGAGGGGGCACTCATAATACTTTTCTAATTGAGACTTTAAAGAACTATTTACAACGTCCCATTTCTAGTACTGAAACATTAGGCGTACCACCCGATTGGGTAGAAGCCATGTTGTTTGCTTGGCTTGCCAAGCAAACCTTAGAAGGAAAGACAGGGAATTGTCCTACCGTAACAGGGGCTAAAAACCCAGCTGTCTTAGGAGGTATTTTTGGGTATAGCCCTTAATATACCCTTCGCACTTGAACGAGCAAATTTATTAAAAAAACAAAATATTCCTTACCCAGAAGAACCTGCCTTTTACAAAGGCAGGTTCTTCAATTTTAGATTTCAAAGAAAAGTTATTGCTTTTTTTCATCCTCTAAAAGTTCTTCTTTAATAGAAAATGAAGAACCACAACCACAGGTTGTTTCGGCATTCGGATTATGCACAATAAAACGAGCACCTTGTAAATTTTCAATATAATCTACTTCTGCATCTATTAAATATTGAGAACTCAAAGCGTCAACGAGCATTGTTATGGAGTCTTTAGAAATTACAATATCATCTTCATTTATTTTTTCATCAAGTGTAAAGCCATATTGAAAACCAGAACATCCTCCTCCCACAATATAAATACGTAATTTCAAATTTTGATTACCATTTACTGAAATTAAGTTTTTTACTTTGCTTATTGCCGAATCCGTAAGAGTGATTGGTTCTGACACTTGATACATACTTATCTACTTTGATAATTAAAAAATTTTCATTTTAATTATGCCTCTATTTTCCCTTAAATGACAAGTGTGTATTTACACATATTTATGAAGTATACCTTGCGCCTTTCGATTTTATGCAAAGCGCAACACAAGAGAACACCCCTCGTTCCTAAATAATAATGAGGATACGAACGACAAAACGACAAGAAAGCTGTTTTCGACACCCCCCGCAGAGCTGTACAAATCATGCCCGTTCACTACTATAATATAACAATAATCCAGGCCCCAGGGTTTCATGCTAATGTTTTCCATACAAAATAACTTAAAGAAATGTTTTTATTTAGGTCTTTTTCTTTGCACACTTATTGTAGTTTATTTAGCTTATTATGGTTATATTTACGATGATCAAGATTCCCCTTATAATGCCCTATTAAAACACATGTCAAAGAATAAAACTGGCATGACAGTTACTTCTAAACCAGTTCCAAAATCCAGTAAATTAATCAATAAAAACATTTTAAAAGAAAAAATCAAACAAGGTCTACCCAGCTGGGCCATGGAACAAATTGAAGAAGATCTATCTAATTTTCCTAAAATTAATCAAAATGATCTAGATAAATATTTTAAAGAAAATAACGATTCTAAAAATCAATTAGCGCGTTTCCAAATTAAAAATGGACGTGTTAAAGTCTACGGAGCAGCGCATTCATCAATAGCGATAACAGTTAACAATGGAGAACGCATCGTGTATAAAAATCCCAGTTATGCGATTATACATGATGTTATTGAATATCTAGCCCAAAACCGTTATATTCCTGATACAGATTTTATCGTAGGACTTTATGATTACTTGACAATACCAAGCAAAAAACCAGCCCCTATATTTACATTTTCTAAAGACATAACAGTACCTGGTGAAAAGGATCTCATTTTAATTCCTGATTGGATGAATTTAAGATCAGTTCGTGGGCTCAGCACAAGAATGAAGTTAGCCAATAGACAATATCCTTGGAAAAACAAACAAAAAAAACTTTTTTGGAGAGGTTTGCAATGGTCAGATAGTACAGGATTTCGCAAAAAAATTGCAGAATTATCGAGATCATATCCGGAATTGATTGACGCAAAATTTACCGATCGCAAAGATCTTGTACCATTTGTAAAACCGGAAGAACATCTTAAATATAAATATCTGATTGCAATAGATGGCCTACACTGCACTTGGGAAAGATTCGTGTGGCACTTACATTCTAACAGCATGGTTTTTAAAAACAAAAGTAGCCAAATACAATGGTTTTACAAGGGAATTAAACCCTATGTCCATTACGTCCCAGTTAATGATGAAAAATCTTTATTAGATAAAATTAATTGGGCAGAATTAAATCCAGATAAGGTACAATCCATTATTACAAATGCCTTACATTTTGCAAATCAAAACTTAGGACTAGAAGATATGTATCATTATTACATCGTGCTCATCCAAGAATATACTAAAAGATTAACGAAGGATACAACACGCAAGGGCTAAAGATGTGCTTTTGTGTAACTTAAAAAATTTGGACTTTTGATGTTCTTCCCAAATGTATGTAAAAAATAAGGCATCATGGATCCATTGATATTTGATATAATAAAGCCTATATCTTTATTTGATCAAAGGACTTTTAATATGTTATGGATCAAAGCTTTTCATGTTATTGCCATGGTTACTTGGTTTAGTGGAATATTTTATTTACCTCGCCTTTTTGTATACCATGCCATGAGCGAAGATAAAATAAGTCAAGAACGTTTTAAAATCATGGAAAGAAAATTATACTATGGCATCATGACACCAGGGGCCATATTTACTATCGGCTTTGGGCTTTGGTTATTATACGCCTATGCTTGGCAACTTTATAAAACCTCATTATGGCTACATTTAAAAATAGGGTTTGTCCTTATCTTAATAGGGTATCACCTTTATTGTGGTTACCTACGATTACAATTTTATAAGGATCAAAATTGCTATACCCATATTTTCTATCGCTGGCTTAATGAAATACCGGTAATTTTATTAGTAGGGATTGTTATATTAGCGATAGTCAAACCTTTCTAGGATCTATTGACATTTCTCTATAAAGAATGAATTACATGAATAACAACTCCCCAAATATGAAAATCCACCTCTTCTGTTAATTGAATAGGAATATACTTTGGGTTTTCCGGTTGCAACCAAGCATTCCCTTTTAGTTTTCTGAAACGTTTAACCGTTAATTCTCCATTTAACATTGCTATAACAACTTTTCCATCATGCGCTTCAACAGAACGATCAACAATTAAAATATCATTTTCATAAATGCCTGCTTCAATCATAGAATCTCCCTCTACCCGCACCAAAAAGGTCGCAGCAGGTTTTTGAATAAGGTGTTGATTCAGATCTAAATGGTGTTCAATGTGATCATCTACAGGAAAAGGAAAACCTGCTGCAACTCGACTGCTGTATAGAGGGATAGAATAAACTGAACCAAGATTGTTTTCGTTGTTATCCAATAGCGTTCTTATTTTTGGAAGTAAACTTGCTGGAATTCTTATCGAGCAGGTGGGTTCACCATATCGACCTGTGCCTTTAGGACGTCCCGAGCCTTCCCGATATCCCCCCACTTTTTTTTTCTGTTTCACGTTAAACTCCTATTGATTAACGTACAATAATCAAATATAGTATGAAGTAAGTAGAAACAAATTACAAGTTATCTAGGAAAAGGAGCAAACCATGTCAACCACCATACCACAAGAAATAACGGTTAGAAAAGAAACTTTATTAGAGTCATCTATTGGTAAAACAAATCCGTCTTTTGATAAAACACCGCCTTCGCTTTCTCCAGTTCAAATTCTAAGCTTACAAAACCGTATGGAGTCTTTAGAGCAACAAATAAAAAAAGCGGTTAACACGCTGGCACAACGAGAAAATTATGTAAATGCTTTAGCAATCGATTTAGAGCACATCATTTTACAATTAGTCAATAAGTTAGATAAGAATGCAGCCAATAACTCGCTATCTTCTTAACACTAAGAGTTATACCCTTCACAAACTCATACAACTCATTTGTGAAGGGTATCGGCAACTAAAATATCATTTATTAATACTTTAATATCCCTAATGCGATTTGGACATTCATGTGCAGTATTTAACAATCCAATTAAATTACTGAGATCCTGCACTTTAATCATTTTGTGCCAATTTTCTGGAAATTTAATACCAGCCTCAATGCTATAGACTTCAATAAAACGTTGTTCAAATCCTGTTGGGACTTCAAAACGCAATAATGTTCCTATATCAAATAAATACGAACCAGAAAAAGCAAACTCCCAATCTAGGACCCCTGCTACTTTAAAAGTTTCTTCGTCAATGAGTATATTATCGGGGTTAAAATCGCCATGTACCAAACAAGCTGGTTCTAAAGAAGGAAAATAAGACTGATTATCTAATACAAACTTCCAAACAACCTCTGACAACGTTTCTCCTAGCCACCGCCCTGAATAGTTTTCAAACAGACAATCTTTCATATAAGAAACAAATGGATGTTGATCATTACTACTTTCAAAGGCAATAATATGCAAGTTTTCCTTAAAATAACCGCTTTTTGTAAAAGATTGAGAGGCGATCTTGCTTAGAGTCTTAGCAACTTCTCCCGCGATCTCTTGCACCTGGGATAAAGACACCAAATCGAACATCTCATGCAAGGATTTACCTTTGATCCAACGCTGAATAGCATAAGCATGACCTAAAGAGCCTTTGTCTACATACAAAAATTCTGGCATTTTTACCAAATCTTTGAATCGCTCTGCTAATGCAACCTCTTGAGATAATGCATTTTTGCCCTGCATATAAATACGCAACACAAAATATTCATCTAGTGCTGAAAATTTAAAGCGAATGTTAGTATTGGCCAATCCCAAATTCAGTAGTTCAAAAGATTCTATTTTTCGGTTGGGAAAAATTGGCTCAACCATATTGCAAAGAATGTCTTGCGACAATTCTATAGGTGGTTTTTTTCTTTCCCAGTTAGCCTTTGCGAATTTCATTTTCAAAATTCAAATGCGAAGGGTATATATCAATTAAATTTCCACCATTTCAAAATCGGCCTTAGTTGCACCACAATCAGGGCAGCGCCAATTAGGAGGGACATCTTCCCAACGTGTTCCTGCCAATATCCCTTCTTCCGGCCACCCATCGACCTCATTATAAATCAAGCCACATAATAAACACATGTATCTTTTCATTAGGCTGAGTCCCGCTCTTTTGCAAAATTAACTTGAATTTGCCTACCTTTAAATTCTGTGCCATGTAAAGCCATAGCCCGTTCTGCATCTTCTTTGGAAACAAATGTTACAAAACCAAATCCACGAGCCTTACCTGTATAGCGATTCACTGGAATATTGACAAATTCTACTTGGCCATATCGAGCAAAATAAGAAGCCAATTCTGATTCTGTAGCAGTGTAATCGATATTACCGACATATAATTTATGCTGCGCCTCTCCTTCATGCAAAGCTTCTAAAGAAGTTTCAACAGTTTCATCAGGTTCTATATTTGCTAATACAGATAATAAACGAGTTGAACGACGCAATTCATTTAAAATCAAACCTAATTGCTGATTGGTTTGGTTTTGACGCTTTAAGGATTCATCTATCTTTGCCATAGCCCCTGTTTGTTTTTTGGCTGCAATATAATAAAATATTGAAAAGATAGTCAGAATAATTCCTAAACACAATAAAAAATTAAGATCAAAAGTATTAAACATTTCCATTTTAAATTACCTCACCACATAGAAAAAGAAAACTAAATAACTAAAAAGCCCATATTGTACTCTCCCTGGAAAAAATTTAAGATCTTACGCTGTATTTCACCAGAGGGCTTTTCTAAATGGGTCATTCTACCAATTTATTCAAAAAGGCACAAACCATTATTCCTGGTGGCGTGAATTCCCCTGTAAGAGCTTTTAAAGGAGTTGGAGGCACGCCCTTCTTCATTAAATCTGGCAATGGGCCATACCTAATAGATCTAGACAATAAGCAATATATTGATTATGTCTGTTCTTGGGGCCCATTAATCTTGGGGCACGCGCATCCTACTGTTATTGCAGCACTTAACAAAACTATACCCCAAGGGTTGGGCTATGGAGCCCCAACAGAAATAGAAGTTGAAATGGCCGAGTTAATTACACAATTAATTCCTTCTATCAAAAAAGTTCGAATGGTAAATTCTGGTACTGAAGCGACTCAAAGTGCCATTCGATTAGCCAGAGGATTTACAGGTCGTAATAAAATTCTAAAATTCCAAGGATGCTATCATGGCCATTCCGACAGCCTTTTAGTAAAAAGTGGTTCGGGTTTATTAACTTTCAGCATACCAGATTCTCTGGGTGTTCCAGCAGAGTTTACGCAGCATACACTGGTAGCGCCTTTTAATGATATACAAGCTGTCCAAAGGATATTTGCACAATTTGGAGAAGAAATAGCAGCAATCATTGTCGAACCTATTGCAGGGAACATGAATTGTATCCCACCACTCGCAGATTTCCTACCAAATTTACGATCCATCTGTGATCAATATAAAAGCCTACTTATTTTCGACGAAGTTATTACAGGTTTTCGAGTATCATTACATGGTGCACAATCACTTTACAATGTAATACCCGATTTAACCTGTTTGGGTAAAATTATTGGTGGTGGTCTACCCGTTGGGGCTTTTGGGGGAAGGCAAGATATTATGGAGTATTTAGCACCGCTTGGTCCTGTCTATCAAGCAGGCACTTTATCCGGTAACCCCATTGCACTTACTGCTGGTCTTGCTACCTTACAAGTGCTGCAACAATCTCCTCAAGTTTATCAAGATCTTGCTAAAGCAACTCAATATTTTTTAGAAGAATTAAAAGTAGTTGCCAACCAATATTCAATTCCTTTACATACCCAATCTGTAGGAAGTATGTTTGGAATTTTCTTCACACAAAAAAACTCTATTCATAATTATGATCAAGTCGCATGTTGCAACCTTGAAAATTTTAAACAATTTTTCCATGGCTTGTTAAATCAAGGAATTTATATAGCGCCTTCTGCATTTGAAGTAGGATTTATATCTACAGCCCATAGCCAATCTGTATTGGATCAAACATTAGAAGCAGCTAAACGCATATTTTTCCAAATGAATGGGTACGATACAAGCGCAACCAGCGCACTTTTAGAAGTGGACACACTTAGCGCAGAATAATATCCTCAGGCAACAAGATTGGGATCTGGGCATCTAAAGTCATTTCCCGCACGTTGATATTTGCACGATAAGCTAATACTTCCACACCTTTATTAATAGCTTCTCGTAAGATTTGTCCATATTGTGGCTCTATATTATCTGCCGAACGTATACAAGTAATGCCAGTATGCTGAGCACAGTAAAATAAAATAGTCCGATGGCCACTTTCCCTTAATGCCATTAAATCATACAAAACAGAAATTCCAACACCTTTTTCTTCTGGGAAAAGTCCGTGATTCCTCTCGTCTGCAAAATAAACAGGTTGTATACGAATAAAACATTGTTCACCCGTTTGCTTCAATAATAATTCTATTCCATTGCCTAATTTGGAAATTGCAGGGGAATGAAAAAAACGAAAATCTTCTAATGATGGAAGTTTTTCACATTCTAACGCTTCACGCACCAAAATTTGTGCATGTTCTGGGTTAACGCCTACCAACCAGCCACCATTCACCTCTGCCAATTCCCATACATCTAAATACCCCTGTGATAAGCGATTTGCCATTGAAAACCAAATGCGACTACCAAGCACATCGCAATGATGAAGAGGGCCTAAATTAGGGCAATACAACATTCGTTTTTTTTTATTACTCAACGCAACATCTACTAAAAAACGAAAATGGCGTTTTAACAATACGGCTTCTATTAAAGGGCTTTTAAATTTCATATTGAACATCACTGAAAGTTGGTCTTCAATCTAAGTAATCGGCCGGTTTTTAAAAAATTGAAGGTGTAGCAGCACCATTGATTAAAAGGGGTCCTTATGCTATAAGGTGATATTTAAGGAACGTAATAGGTAGGAGGGAATATCCATGATTTCTAAGGCTAAAAAAAAGAAGCCGTCTGTCTCTTCTACAAATGCACCTCAAGAAGAGATGCATATCCCACATCATACAATGATGCCGTATAAGTTTGAGCCTTATCAACCACAACCTAACGAACCCTACATGAACGATCGACAACTTGCTCACTTTCGTACAATACTAGAAACGTGGAAGAAAGATCTCATGAAAGAGGTTGATAACACTATTATCGAAATGAAAGAAGCCAGCGTAACGGTTTTAGCAGATCCTAATGATCGTGCAACACAAGAAGAAGCTTTTAATCTTGAATTAAGAACACGTGATAGAGAACGGAAATTAATTCGAAAAATTGAAGAAGCATTACAACAAATCGATGACAAAGAATATGGTTATTGCGAATCTTGTGGCGTCGAAATTGGCATCCGCCGTTTAGAAGCCCGCCCCACGGCTGTTTTGTGTATTGATTGCAAAACACTCGATGAGATCCGTGAAAAAAGAACTGCTCAATAACTTTTTTCCATGATTGATGTGTTAGAAGCCATCAAAACTCGACAATCCACTAGAGCCTTTTTAAAAAAACCTGTTGAACAATCGTTAGTTCACACTATCTTAGATGCAGCACGGTTTGCCCCTTCAGGCGTTAATACCCAACCATGGCAGGTCGTGGTTGTCACACAAGAATACATTCAACAGATCGGAGATGCTCTCATCGCAGCACGTAATGCAGAAATTCATGAAAATCCTGACTATCATTACTACCCGACAGAGTGGTATGAACCCTACAAAAGCCGACGTAAAGCATGTGGCCTAGCTTTATATACTTCTCTTAATATCACAATGCAAGATACCGAAAAACGTAAAGCTCAATGGCATCGCAATTATCACTTCTTTGGTGCCCCTGTAGGACTATTATTCTTTCTAGATGCAAAACTTGAAAAAGGTTCTTGGGTAGATATGGGTATGTTTATCCAAAATGTGATGCTCGCTGCAAAATCTGTGGGGCTTGAAACATGCCCTCAGGCCGCACTTGCAGAATACCCCGATATTGTTAGAAAAATTGTAGGCATTTCTACGGATAAAGCGTTGCTCTGCGGAATGGCCTTAGGCTACGCAGATCATCATCACCCTATTAATCAATATCGAACCACCAGGGAATCGGTAGAGTCATTTACACAATTTAAGGGATTTTAATAGACTCTTTTCCATTTAAATAACAAATAAGTCCTTTGGTAGAACTATCCAAAGAAGACGTTTGCGTGGGATCCTTTAAATAAGGTAGGATCTCTTTAACCAATTTTTTACCTAATTCTACACCCCATTGATCGAACGAATTAATTCCCCATATAACTCCTTGAACAAATACTTTATGCTCATATAAAGCAATCAAAGATCCTAAAATCCGTGGTGTTAATTTAGAGTACACCAAAGTATTACTGGGTCTATTGCCAAAACATTGTTTGGCATCATTCAAAGGATCGAATCCAGACATTTCTGGCTGATTTCCCTCCATTAAGGCTTTACTTTGGCTAAGACAACTTGCCATTAATAATCGATGATGTTCTTCAAAGCCAGAATGTCCAACGGCTGCTATTAAAAAATCTACTGGAACAATCTGAGTCCCCTGATGTAATAATTGCATATATGCATGTTGTCCATTACAACCTACTCCACCCCAAATAATAGGTGCTGTCGCATGATCTACAAAACCATTTTCTTTTGCCGCTTTTTTACCATTACTCTCCATTTCTAATTGTTGTAAATAATCTGGAAATTGTCGTAGCCCATCATCGTAAGCAATAATGGCGTGAGTACGACAATCCCAAAAATTAATATTCCATATGCCTAACAATGCCATTAACACTGGCATATTGGAAAGAAAAGGTGCAAAACGAAAATGTTCATCCATAGCATTGGCACCAGCCAAAAAATCCTTGAAATGATCCCCCCCTAATAACAAGGCTATTGGCAACCCAACTGCTGACCAAACAGAATATCGTCCTCCTACAAAATCCCAAAATTCAAAAATGTTTTGTTTTAAGATCCCAAATTGCTCGGCTTCTGTAGGATTTGCTGTTACCCCAATTAAATGACCACTTGCCTCCTTTTCACCTAAACTTAAAGAAAACCACATTTTAATTGCCTTGGCATTCTGTAGGGTTTCTGGTGTTGTAAAAGTTTTCGAGTTAACAATACAAAGTGTTGTTTTTGGGTCAAGCTTTTTTAGTACCGAAGCCAAAGTCTTACCATCTACATTAGAAACGAAATGTAGCTTAATATCGGTTGTTTTATATTCATCTAGTGCTTGACAAACCATTGATGGTCCTAAATCTGAACCTCCGATCCCAAGGCTTATGATATCCGTGATTTGCTTTCCTGTTGCCCCTCGCCAACCACCATTGCGAATCGCATCAATAGCCTCAATCATATGATCTTGTACTTTATGGATCTCAGATTTCACGTCCTGCCCATCTATAAAGAGAGGTGTACTACTCGGATCTCTTAATGCCGTATGCAAAACAGCCCTTTGTTCAGAAAAATTTACTTTCTTTCCAGTAAATAAATCTTCAATATATTTAGATAGATAACAAGAATCTGCTAATTTACATAGCTTTTCCAAAGTTTGCTGTGTAATACGCTGCTTTGAGTAATCTAATAATATTCCTTTGGCAGTCAAAGAAAAATTTAAAAATCGATTTGGATCCTCTTTAAATAGTTCTCGCAAATGAACTTCGACCATTGTTTTATGATGTGCTTGTAGGTCACTCCAGACAGTAGTAGACATGTTAACTCCAATTTTCAAATACGGTACCTTGAACAAAATTTTACCTTATTACCTTTAAATTTTAAAAATATTAACTAAAATTCTAATAAGGGAACTTAGTTAGTATGATATATATAGGAAATCGCTATGAATGCAGATAACTTGCTTAATAAAGAAGCTCAAAAATTTCCTAAGGAAATCAACGAGATAGAGGAAAATGCCCTCATTGAATGTTCAAGAAAAATAAGAGAATTGGACTTTGAGGATTATCCCCCCCTTGAAAATGATAGGATAGCCCTTTTGATAACTCCTGAAGTTATTTTTGAAAAAGATGAATTAGAGTTCGAAAGAGAAATCAAGTCATTAGGAAAAAAAGAATTTATTGAATTCCGAAAAAAATTTCGAGAATTTAGCTCTGAATTCAGCCATTCCTCATTTGAAAACGATAAAGGCACCTTACGAATTATTAGCAAAAAGTTGCATTTAATCAAACGAGAATATGAAAAACGTGAGGCAATAGAAAGGATCCAATTTAAAATTAAAGAAATGCTGCTTGCGCCAGAAGAAGCCCTACAAATGGACGAAATAGATTTTAAAGAAGCCATCCATCATATGGAAAATAAAGAATTTAAATCTTATGCAGAAGAGTTTCAAAAACTTTATTATTCCGCCCTTGATGAACGGAAAAAAGATCCAAGTAGAGGAATGAGTAGTATGCTTATCGATAAGCAACAGCGAAAACTGATTAAACGCTGGGATCTTATTGAAGAAGAAATGATAGATAGACAAAAAAGAACTCGCACTGTATTGACCGATTAGTTGTATATGTCAACCTATCTTAGCATAATTTTAGAGGTTTTAACCTCCAAATTATTATTACACTGCCACGACGCGCTATGCATGTGATAACAACCTTCACCAAATATCCGAATTTTCAATTACTCTTCTTTGTGTTTTCGATCCCGAATATTTCTCTTAGAAAAGTATCATGCAAGTATTCATAAATCGCCACCTCAGTTCCGTTGATTCTTGCGGAATCATGCTGTTGTTCATACATTTGATGAACCTTACATAGAGCAGAAACACCCTTATTAGGGCCTTCCATAAATCCAACTGTGGCGTAAGTCTTTGCTGTATTGTAGCCTTCGATAGAACCAGAAGAGGCATCGTTTTCTAAGTAACTTTTTAAATGTTGCTTTGAAATAACATAATCCGACTTACTAAAAAACAAATACCCACAAGTGAAAATTAGTAAAATAATAATAAAATTTTTCACAGCCATCATAATCCCCTATATAATTTTCTCTAAATTTATCACGAGTTAAAAACAGGATTTTAACGTATAAACTTTTTTATTCAAGTGAAAATCGCTATCAAATGATTTAGGCAACTAATTTAAAATAGGGGGATAAACAATGATTTAATTTTCGTCCTCTTCTTCATCCCACTCATCTTCTTCACCTTCTGTAAGAATAACTGGTTGGTAAAATTTAATTTCTGACAAATGTGCTTGAACAACCAACTCTCCCGCCAAGCTATACCCTATTTCTAAGGCATCCGCAACTTTCTTTTCAAATAAATCAAGCGCATTTTCACTACCTTCAATGATCATATAAGGCTTCATATTCTACCCTCTAAATATATCTTACAAAGTCGGTATTATAAACGTTTTTTAGGTTTTCGCCTATATCGAGGCATTTCTTTTTTTAAAATTTGGATCATTTGTGCTTTAGCTTCATCATCCCCCACAATGTATTCCTTCCACCACTCTGCCAGTTCTTGCTCTGCTCTATCGCCAGTTACAGCACGTAATAAAAGAAAATCGTACGCAGCTCGAAATCTGGGATGAGCACATAATTGTAAAGGCCGTTTTCCCGATCTTCTCATTAAACGCGCTTGCAATATCCAAATTTCCTTAATCCCTTGTACTAGTCGTCTAGAAATGGCAACGTTTTTTTGTTGTTCCCTTAAAATAAAATCGCAAGCTTCATAAAATGCTGCCAATTCTGTCATGCCCTCTTTTCTTAAACGCTCTTTTTGAAATTGGAGAGGATACCAAAGGAATGCTGCTAATAAAAATGGTAAAGCAACTGGTTTATGTTCAAAAACCCGTCTATCCGTATCTGTAAGAGCATCTTTAATAAAAGTTTCCACTTGATGACTCTTTGTGCTATTTAAACACGCTTCGGTTTCAGGGAATAATATCCCAAATAGCTTATAGTGACGTAACAACTGAAAACTAGCTTCGGCAAAGCCACTCAAAAATAACTTGATGTATTCATCCAATAGACGAGCTGATGGCACAAGCTTCACCAAAAACCCTAATTCAAAAATGGGTGTTTCAGTATCGGGCGAAATATGAAAATCTAATTTTGCTGCAAAACGAATGGCCCGTAGCATACGTACTGGATCTTCTCTATACCGGTGCCTTGCATCCCCAATCATTCTTAAACAACTTGTCTTTAAATCTTCCAAACCCCCAACATAATCTATTAAAGTAAAATCGGCGATATTATAATAAAGAGCATTTATGGTAAAATCTCGACGAAACACATCATCTTCTAATGTTCCATATACATTATCACGTAATATCATACCTGCTTCAGAATGTACTAAGTGAGGACTGGTTTCTTCATTTTTAGGAGAATTAGCACGAAAAGTTGCCACCTCAACAATATGCGCCCCAAAATGTATATGGGCTAAACGAAATCTCCGTCCAATCAGACGACAATTTTGGAATAGCTTTTGCACTTGATCGGGACGTGCATCTGTTGCAACGTCAAAATCTTTGGGGTGACGCTCTAAAAGCACGTCTCGTACCCCCCCTCCAACTAGATAGGCTTGAAACCCCGCATCTCGCAAACGATAAAGGACTTTAAGTGCATGTTTGCTAATGTTAGTACGCGAGATCCCATGCTCTTTGCGTGGAATAATAACAGGGACGTGTCTTTTCTCTCGACCGGTATTCTGACAAGCCCTACCAAGCCAACGTAAAATGTTAGTTAGCATTTAAAAAAAATACTGCCTCTTCCCGACGACTTTTACTGACCTGTATAATATCACTTTTTCTGCTCCCTTCGTCTAGTGGCCTAGGACATCGCCCTCTCACGGCGGTAACAGGGGTTCGAGTCCCCTAGGGAGCGCCAAACAAGATTGCGTAAAGTTACCCCCCATTTCACAAAAAAATGAGTGTCATACAACCTTAAATCAGCTATAATGCCCCGGTGGCCATACATCCCGTGTAGCCAGAAGACCTAGATCCAAAAAAAAAGATCGACGTCAGTGAAATTTGAGTCTCAGGAGACATTTAACATGCAAAATCAATTATTTGTAGGCAACTTAGCCTTCGCGACCACGAAAGAAGAACTGGAAGCTGCTTTTTCAACCTATGGAACGGTCGTAGAGGTTAAAATTCCCGTTGACCGAGATACCGGTCGAGTACGTGGGTTTGCCTTCGTTACGTTTGAAAACCAACAAGCTGCAGAAAAGGCACTTGCCTTAGATGGCACTGATTTGAACGGGCGTTCTATTCGTGTCAACGTAGCCCAAGAGAAAAAAACGGGAACTGGCGGCGGTGGTGGTGGTCGTGGTGGAAGCCGCAGTGGCGGTGGTGGCGG